>JAKAVC010000085.1 GCA_021817345.1 Deltaproteobacteria bacterium
AGATTTCGCCTGCAGCCATTGGAGTCTCTCCTCGTCCGGAGGGCAGAACCGGACTTCGCGATTCCCGGATTTGAGAACGGATCTTTCCTAAAGCCTGCGGCGCCAAAATGCCAGCAGGCGCGCGCGTGAACGGCGCGCGCACGGACGTGCGAGTCTCAAAACGCAGCATGCGAAGACGTGAGGTCTTCGATGTTTTGTCCCGCTTTTGTTCAAACTCCAGCCGCGATCGAGCCCTGAGCGCTCTGTTTCCTGCCTTTTTTCGTCGCTCCCCCGGTCGGCATCGCCCTTGCTCCTTAAAGGACGGCTTCAGAAATTCAGACGGCGCCATTGCAAAGCCGGAATCGCCGCAGGGCACGTCGCGGCTACCTCAGAGTTTGCATACAGGCCTGATTGATGCGGCTGTATTTGAAGGGCGATGCGCCACCGGAGATCACGACGTTGCTCGACAACGCCGGCTTCGAACTTGTGTCACCCGCGGACACCGAAGCGGCCGATCTGAGCGTCGCGTTTGACGATGAGCCGTTGCGACCGGGACAGGGCCGGTTTCCGATAAGGCTTTGGATCGAATATCCCAGCGGCGGCGTAGCTGGTAGCTGGGCAGGCGAAGATTTCACCGCCGAAAGCGCGGTCCATGCGGCAAGCATCGTGGTCTCGCGATGCTTCGGCAGGCATGCGCCGATGGTGACCGGAGACGAGGCGACGTTTCAGGCGATTTCCACCGCGCTTCGCGCGCCCGCTGGCGCTCCACTCCTGCTCGAAGGCGAAACCGGGGTGGGCAAGCAGACGCTCGCGAGAGTTATCCATGCGGCCAGTGGCGCGCGCGGCGATTTTGTTCCGGTTGACTGTTCGATGGTCGAAGGGGAGGAGCCCAGCGCGTCGCTGACCGAGGCCGAGGAGATGCTCGCCGGGGTGGGCGGAGAGGCCGCCTGGTCGGGAAAAACGATATTCCTCGACAATGTCGATGAGTTGCCGCGCGCGATGCAGGCGCGGGCGCTGGGCGCTATCCGAGCGCACGCGCGGGCGCGTGAAGGCGGGGCGCGATACGTCGCCTCCAGCCGCAGGCCGCTCGGCGAGATGGTTCGCCGCGGACTTTTTAACCGCGACCTTTACGAGGCGCTCGCCCCGCTCACCATAAGGCTGCCGGCGCTCAGGGATCGCGGCGGCGATATCCCGCTCCTCGCCCGCGATTTTCTCGCTCCGAGCCTGAGCTTCACGCCTGCCGCCCTGCGCGCACTTTCGGAATACCCGTTTCCGGGCAACATCAGGGAATTGAAGAACCTGGTCAAGCGGCTCGCCATAGTTCCGCTCGAAGCTTCCGGCGGCATGATCGACGCGTCCGACGTGCGCGAGCAGATAATAGTCGCGACGCGCCAGAAGGCCGAGCGCCCCCGCCCGAGCTGGCGCGCGGCCGTCGAGGCGGCCAACCGGGAAATTGCGCTTAGGACGGTTAGTGCCCTTGGCGGCGATATCAACGCGGCCGCGCGAAAGCTCGGAATCTCGGCGGCGGCTCTTCGCCGCTCGATCCGTTCGATACCGCGCCCACGCTAGCCTCGCGGATCTATCGCCGTGTCCCGCTTCGGAACCGGCTCTCGGCTTCTCCCGCAATGAACGCATGGCGGAAAACATCGGCTCGCTTGCGCGAGCGGTTTTGAACCGTCGACCGCCTCAAAAGGAAAGGACGCGCGAAGCTCTTCGGCCTTTACGCCGATCGAGCATGCCGAAAACGCCCGGAATCAGGTTGAAAGAGCGCGAAGCGCGGTGGTTCAGCCCTTGCGGTCGAAGATGAAGAGCGGGACCTGGTTTGCGATCTTCGGATCGACCGCCAGCACCCGGCGGCCTTCTTCCTTCTTAAGGTCACCTGCGGCGAGTCCCGCCTTGCGCAAAGCCCCGGCGACCTGTTCGACATCCTCGGCTTCGAGCCACAACCCGGTCATCCCTTCGCCCTGCGACTCGATAGCGGCTTTGGCGAGGGCGCCTGCCGCAAGCCGGATCTCCGCGTCTCCGACGATAACGCTGGCGCTATCGGAGCCGGGCGAGCGACTCACCTTGAAGCCGAAGTTGCGCTCGTAGATGGATGCGGCATTATCGAGGTCGGAGGTCGCAACGTCGAGACGGTCGAGTCGTTTGATCATGGCACAATCCTGAAAGCGCGAATGTTCGGGCGGACGCGCGGTTTGCCGTTCAACTCAACAGGGCTGCGCCGGGCCGCCTGGCGCCGGCAAGCCGCTCGGGCCGTCGGCTGGCCGCACCGCGCAAATCTCCTGCGGACATCTATTCATTCTTTCGCGCGACGATTACCCGATGGATCGACAGTCGTGAGACCCGCTCGTTCTTTTCGACTTCGATCTTGTGGCCGTCGAGGATGTCGTCGACCCGAAGCCTCATCGTCCATCCGAGAAGCTTGGTGACCGGGTTGGCGAGGCTGGCGAAGAAATACAGGAGAGGATTCGAGCTGGCGAAATGATTGATCACGACGATCCGCCCGCCCGGCTTACATACGCGCACCATCTCCCGCATCATGCGAACCGGGTCCGGAACGACCGTGATAACGTGGAAGCTGCAGACGTAGTCGAAACTTGAATCCGGAAAGTCGAGATTAAGCGCGTCGCCCTGTTTAACCTCGACGTGCTCCCATCGGTTCTCGCGCACCTTGGCGACCGCTTGGGCAAGCATATCGGCCGACGGGTCGACACCGACCACGTGGACGTAAGGCGGATAGGCGTCGAGTGAAATTCCCGTGCCGACGCCGACTTCCAGCACCCGCTGGTCGGGGCGGAAGTTCAGCTCCTCGATAACCTCGCGCTCGTGATCGACAAAAGCACGGCCCCATAGCGAGTCGTAAACCGGGGCAAGATCGGAATACACACGACTCTCATGCGGTTCCGCCATCGCTCTTCAAACCTCTACTTTCCGACGCAAAAAATTGAAGATGATATTCGGGGCAGGCTTCAAGCAGTCTCCTCCCACTTCCGTCGCCCGTCCGTCTGGATTGAAGCCTCAGGCAGCAGCGTTAACGCCGCGCGCCATCTGACGCTTCGCTGAAGTGATATCGCGCTTACGGAACCGCCACTGCCGCCCCTTTTTGAAGGCGGGCAATATGTTGCGACGAGCGAACTCGTTCACCGTGTCAGGACTCAAGTCAAGGAGGAAGGCTACTTCCCGCGAGTTCAGCAAAATATCGTCCTTATCCGCCATGGCAGTCAGCAAGAAGCCTGAACTTTGTAGGGGCAAGAGTTTCTAATACCGCGCCGCCGCCCAAGTCAAGTTTAGCTTGGCTTGACTATGGGAACCAATCCACAGGGAACTGTCGGGGCCTTCTTTGACAATCGAATCAGAACCCGACGAAGGACGACTTCAAATTATGTCAAAATCTTCTCTGTGAAGTTATCAGACGCTAATCGTCTTCAACTTGCGCGACGCTATCAGGTAATCGTACCATGCCCTGGTCACGACCACGCAGGAAAACAGACCGGTAAGCACGCCAACGCACAGGGTTACCGCGAAGCCTTTGACCGGACCGGTGCCGAACTGAAACAGGATCAGGCCCGCGACGAAGGTCGAGATGTTCGAGTCGCGGATCGCCGACCATGCCCGCTCGTAGCCGATCTTGACCGCCTCCCGAGGGGTCTTGCCATTGCGCAATTCCTCGCGCATCCGCTCGTTCACGAGCACGTTCGCGTCAACCGACATTCCGAGTGTGAGCACGATTCCCGCGATTCCCGGCAGCGTGAGCGTCGCCTGCAGCGCCGCCATCACGCACACCAGCAACAGGATATTGAGCGTAAGGCCATAGTCGGCGAGGATTCCCGCGCCGCTGTAATAGACGGCCATGAAGATCAGGACGGCGGCGGCGCCGACGACGAACGAGAGTTCGCCCTGACGGATCGAATCGCGTCCGAGCGAGGGGCCGACCGTGCGCTCTTCCTCAATCTCGACGGGTGCGGGCAGCGAGCCTGAGCGCAGCACGATCGCGAGATCATGGGCTTCCTCGAAACTGAACTGGCCGGTTATCTGGACGTGGCCGCCAGGGATTCGCTCCTTGATCACCGGCGCGGAATAAACCGTGTTGTCGAGGATAATCGCGAGTCGCCGACCGACGTTCTGCCCCGTGATTGCGTCGAAAATCTGCGCGCCGCGCTGATTCAGATCGACCGTGACGTACGGGCCTTCCAGTCTTCCGCCCGGGCGCACGCGCGCGTCGGTCACCGTGTCGCCGGTCATTAGAGTCGGTTTCTCGACCAGGTAGGGGGTGCGTCCGCCCGGCCGCGGCGGACCGTACAGGATTTCGTCGCCCGGCGGCGGTCCGTTCTTGAGCGCGTCGGCCACGCTATGGCTGTCATCGACAAGCTTGAACTCAAGCACTGCGGTCTTGCCGATAAGCTCCTTGGCGCGCTCGGGATCCTGGATACCCGGCAACTGGACCAGGATTTCGTCGCTCCCCTCGCGCATAACGGTGGTTTCGCGCACGCCAAGCTGGTCGATTCGGTTGCGAATCGTTTCGACGGCCTGATCCATCGCGTTGCGTTTCGTCTCGGCGATCTGCTCGGGCTTGAAATTCAGCGCGTAGGTGGGAGCGCCTGGACTGGAGACGCTCGATATCGTCAGATCGGGCGCCGACTGCTGTATCAGGTTCAGGAACGCGTCGCGCTCGTCCGCGGATTTAAGCCTGACCATCAGCGCGCCGTCGGAATTCAGGCCGATACTGTCGAAGGGAATCTTGTTCTGCGTGAGTTCGGTCTTAAGGTCGTCGCCGCGCCGGCTAAGTTGGCTCTTGACCGCGTCGTCGAGCTTGACGCCGAGCAGCAGATGGGTTCCGCCCTGAAGATCGAGTCCAAGCTGTATTCGCGGGGTCGGCAGATAGTCCGACCACCATTGCGGCAGGCTGCTATCGAAGCTTGGGACGAGCAGAAGCAACGCGACGCCGGTCAGCAGGGCGGCAAGGTAAAGGCGGGTCTTGCCGCTGCCGCCGGTAAGATGCAGATAGAGGACCGCGACCGCGATCGACAGAATGATCAGAATCGGAGCGAAACTTTGACCTGTTTCCACTTAAGCCACCACGGGATTCCCGGCGCCCGGCCTCACTCTCCCTTGTCCTTTTTCGGCGCCGGGGTCTTGCCGTAACTCGAAAGTGCCGCTATTTGCGAGCGGTCGATGCGGACGCGGACGTTGGGCGCGATCTCCACCGTAACGACCCGGTCGCCCAGTTCGGTCACCCGCCCGATAAGGCCGCCGTTGGTGACGATTTCGTCGTTGCGCTTCAGTCCGGCGACCATCCTGGCATGTTCCGCGGCCTTTTTGGTTTGCGGCCGGATTATCAGGAAGTAAAAGATGCCGAAAAGCAGGGCAAGCGGAATGACGGTGGTGAACAGCACCTCTTGCCCGCCGCCTTGGGCCTGATTCGCTGCCTGTTGGGCCAGTGCGACTCCTTCGAAAAACATCAGTTTTCGTCCCGTTCGGAACCGGTTTCGACGCTGGAAAACCGTTCCAGCCGGTCTTCCGCGTACGTCGTGAAAGTGCCCGATGCGATAGCAGCTTGGGCTTCACGCATCAAGCGTCCATAAAAGTACAGATTATGCTCGGTGAGCGCACGCGCGGCGAGTATCTCGCCCGCCATATAAAGATGTCTAAGATACGCGCGCGAGAAGCTCGTGCAGGCGCGGCACTGGCAGTCCTCATCCAGCGGACGGCGGTCGCGCGCGTTCTCCGAGCGCTTTATCAGGACTCGTCCAGTGCTGGTAAAGGCAAACCCGTTGCGCGCGTTTCGGGTCGGGAGCACGCAGTCGAACATGTCGAAACCCATCCCGATCGCCCGGATCAGATCCGACGGCGTCCCAACCCCCATCAGGTAGCGTGGACGGTCCCCCGGCAGCATCGAGGCCGTCAGCGCCGCCATCTCGAGCATCGCTTCCTTCGGCTCACCGACCGATAGCCCGCCCGCCGCGAATCCGTCGAAGCCGAGCGAAGTTATCTGCCGCGCGCTCGTTGTGCGGAGATCCGGATACACGCTTCCCTGCACGATTCCGAACAACGCCTGCGTTTCGCTGCGCCGCGCCTTAAGGCATCGTTCGGCCCATCGCGCGGTCATCTCCAGTGAATGTTTCGCGCGTTCGCGCTCGGCCGGGTAGGGCGTGCATTCGTCGAGCGCCATCATGATATCCGAGCCCAATCGCTCCTGGATTTCGACCGCGCTCTCGGGCGTGAGCACGAGCGGCGCGCCGTCAAGATGTGAGCGGAAGCGGATTCCGTCTTCGGTAATCGAGTTTATCTTCGCGAGGCTCATCGCCTGGAAACCGCCCGAGTCGGTCAGCACCGCGCCGGGAAATCCCATGAAGCGCGCGACGCCGCCCATCTCGGCGACCAGTTCCGCGCCGGGACGGATCGCCAGATGGTACGCGTTGGCGAGCACCATCCTGTAGCCCATCCGCCAGAGCTCGTCGGGCGCCATCGCCTTGACCGCGGCCTGCGTGCCCACAGGCATGAACGCGGGCGTTGCGACCTCGCCGTGAGCGGTCACGAGGCGCCCGGCGCGCGCGTCGCCGTCGCGCGCCGCGATCACAATCTCGACGGGGCTTTTCGCGGGGACCATCAGAGGATGAGCATCGCGTCGCCGTAGCTGAGGAAACGGTAGCGATGGCGCACCGCCTCGCGATAGGCGTCGAGCACCAGCTCGCGCCCCGCAAGCGCCATCACCAGCGCAAGCGGCGTGCTGCGCGGCATATGGAAGTTCGTCACCATCGCGTCCACCAGCTTGAAGCGGAATCCGGGAAAAATGAAGAGCCCGGTGAAGCCGTCGAGGTCGCCGGTCACCGCGTAGGATTCCAGCGTGCGAACGCAGCTCGTTCCGACCGCGACGATCCGCCCTCCGGTGCGCTTGGCGTAATCGATCGCCTCGGCGGTCTCGCGCGGGATCGTGTACCATTCGGCTTCCATCGAATGGCCCTCGACCTCCGGCGCGCGCAGCGGCGCGAAAGTGCCTGGCCCGATATGGAGCGTTATAAACGCGCGGCGCACTCCCGCGCGCGCAAGCTCGGCGAAGGTTTCCTCGGTGAAATGAAGCCCCGCGGTAGGTGCGGCGATCGCGCCCTCGCGCTCGGCGTAAATCGTCTGATAGTCCTCGAAGTCGCTTGGATTCACTTCGCGCCGGATGTAGTGCGGAAGCGCGAGCGTTCCGCTCTCGTGGATCAGTTGATCGATCGAGACGTCGCCCTCGCTCTCGACGATTGCGCGACCGGGCCGCGCGTAACCGGCGATTCGAAGCGCGCCGCCCGAGTCCAGAACAAGCCGCACGCCGGGCCTGGGCGGGCGATGCGCCCGGAGCATCGCGAGCCACGCGCCCGGCCGTTCGGCCATCGGGCGCACCATCAGAAGCTCGACCTGTCCGCCGGACTCCTTGCGCGCCAGAATTCGCGCCGGCACGACGCGCGTGTTGTTAAGGATCAGCAGGTCACCTTCGCCGAGATGGCGGGCGAGCTTGTAGAAGCGCGAATGCTCGAAGGTGTGGCGCTTTGGATCGACGACCAGCAGGCGCGCCTGGTCGCGGTCGGCGAGCGGCTCCTGCGCGATCAGCTCTTCGGGGAGCTCGTAATCAAGTTCTTCAAGACGCATCTGGGAACGAAAATGATGAAGTCGTTCCGACCAGCATAACATCCGGACCGGCGCTGCGCGCCATGGCCAAGGGAGTGAACGAGCATGGTCTTCCGTCGCCGACGGCGGCTGAGAGGCGTATTTTTCCAATCCCTCGGCGACAAAGACCGGGTTCATTTGACACGTTGCGCCGGGTGCGCTGACTTGTTGCGGAGTGGGGACGGCGCCTTCATTGAAGTCCGCGGAAAACGCCGAGACGGTGCTTACCCGCCTCGTCCAGGCGGCCCGGGATGCGGTTGACGCGCGAAGCTGCATGATTTCCGCGTCGCTCGGCGGCGAGCGCGAGTTCGTGCAATCCGCCGGCGCGGACGCGGAATCGAAATCGGCGGCCGGTGCCATGCTTACGGCGCTGGAACTGGCGCGCGACCGCGAAGCGCCCGGCGACGAGTTGTTTACCGTGCGCCTGTCGCCTGGAGAGCTTACCGCCATCTGCGCCGGGACGATTCGTGCCTTCCAGGAAGTTCGAGCGGCGGCGTGGGCGCGGGGCGTGGAGAAGTGCGTCGCGAGGGTCTCCATCATCGCGGACGCCGAGCACTCCGACGGCCAACTCGACGCGGTGGCGTCACTTGCCTGCGACGGCGCGCTTGCGCTCGCCGTGGCGGCGCAAAGAGAAGCGTCGCGCGAATTCTGGCGGATGCGCGCGACGGAAACGACCGAGAGAAACGCCCGCGCCCGCTCCGAATCCGAGGAGATTGCGCGCGATTTCGAAAGCCTCGAGCGGATGCTCGCGAGCGGCGCGAGCCGCGGTTCAAGCGAGCGCTACGCCCTTTTCGGCGCGACTCTGGCCGAGGCCGGTCCGTTCGACGGATGGATTGTGGCGATCGCCACGCGCAAGGGACTGCGGCCGGTCGCAAGCCCGCAACCGGGAGAAATCGTCGCGCTCGACGAAAAAAGCGCGCTTGTTCGCTCATACGCGGAGCAGTCGGTACTGACGCGCCCCGGGTTCCCTTCCACCGCACGGGCGTGCGCCGAGGACCGCATCTTCGGCCGTCCGTACATCTGCGTGCCATTCGAGAACGGCGCCATAGCCCTGGCGTCGCGCACCCCGGTGAGCGAGAGTCTTCGCGCGCGGGTGCAGGCGATGGTCAGGCGGCTTCAGCCGGCGGTGAAATTGTGGTGGCTCGAGGACGAGCTCGGCCGCGAGCGCGAGCTGGTGCGCAAGCTCGGGCTTCGGATGTTCGCTGCGATCGACGAGGAGCGCGCGCGAATCGCGCGCGACCTTCACGACGACCAGGCTCAGCTTCTCTCGGCGGCGCAAATCGCGCTCTCGGGCGGCCACGAGCAGGCGCGCGGTATCTTCAAGCGCCTTGAAACCGAGCTCAGAAGGCGGGTGCGTGAGCTTCGCCCGGCGCGACTAGGCGAAGGCGGCCTCGAGGAGGCGCTGCGTGCCGAGATGGCGCGCCTCGGCGAGGCTGGAATCAAGGCGCGGCTCAAGCGTTCGCGCCGGACTGCCGACGAGCCGCTGTCACGCCCGGTCCAGGAGCTTTGCTACCAGGTTGCGCGCGAGGCGCTGGCCAACGTGCTGCGCCATTCGGGCGCAACCAGCGTCGAAGTCGCAATCGAGCGCACCAACGGAGCGGCGCGCATCTCGGTGCTCGACAACGGCCGCGGAATAACGCTCGACCCGGCTCGCGGCGGGATGGGACTTCAGGGACTCAGGGAACGGATCGAACTGATGGGCGGAAGACTGACGATTGATTCCCGCCCGGGCGCAACGCGGCTCGTCGCCGAGATTCCGGAGCCGGTCTGATGGCGCTCGGCGAACGGATACGGGTGCTTCTCGCCGACGACCATCGCCTGCTGCGCGACGCGCTCAAGTCGGTGCTCGAAAAGGAATGCGACATCGTGGGCGAGGCCGAAGACGGCGAGACGGCGATCGAGATGGCGGCGCACACGCGGCCCGACGTCGTGCTGATGGATATCGGGATGCGCGGGATGGGAGGCCTTGCCGCCGCGCGCCGGATTTCCAAAGACACGCCCTCCGCAAAGGTGCTCATACTCAGCCAGTACGACGACGAGGAGTACGTGATCGAGGCGCTCGAGGAAGCCCGGGCCGCCGGTTATCTGCTCAAAACCGACGCCGCCGAGGAGCTGCTCGCCGCCGTGCGCGCGGTTCATCAGGGGCGGCGCTATCTGAGCCCTTCGGTCGCGCCCGTCCTGCTCGCGCGGCTCAGACGTCCCGACAAGGAACGCCTCGACAAGACGCCCCATCTGACGCGCCGCGAACGCGAAGTGATGCGCCTGGTCGGCGAAGGTGCCACCGCCAAGGAGATCGCCGCGCGGCTTCGGATAAGCCCGAAAACCGCGCAAGTGCATCGCGACAACCTGAAGCGGAAGCTCGGACTCAGAACCACGGCCGACATGGTGCGATGGGCTATCAAGCACAAGATAATCCGGATCGAATGACGCGGCGTCTCGCGCGCCGGACGGCCGCTTGGCCCGCGCTTGGACTCAGCCGGGGACCATGATACTGGTTTTGAAGACGTTTCAGCCGACGCTCGGGAGGGAGATTAGATGAAGCGCAGGGGTGTGCATCATCTGGGCCTGGCGACACTCGATATTGATCGGACGATAGACTTCTACACCAGAAAGCTCGGCTTCGAGATCGGATGGTGCGACGTTATCGAGCTTCCCGAGGGCGGCAAGATAAAGCACGTTTTCTTCGATACCGGCGACGGAAGCTTCGTTGCGTTCATGTCGCCCGAGAAGGTGCCGGGAATACCCGAGGAATTTGCGACCGATATCAACAGCGCGCAGAACCTCCCGCCGGCGTTCTATCATTTCGCGTTCTGGGTCGACGATATCGATGAGCTGGAGGAAAAGCGCAAAGAACTGCTCGCCAGGGACGTCGATGTGACGGCGGTGGTCGATCACGAATGGTGCCGTTCCATTTATCTGAAGGATCCGAACGGACTGCTGCTCGAATTCTGCGCCACGGTTCGCAAGTTCAACGACGAAGACAAGATCATGCGGCACCATGACCAGCCGGGTCCGATGACGCGCGATCCCAAAGACCTGGCCAAGGTGCGCGAGATCCTGTTCGGAGGCCCGCCTCCGAAGGCCAAGACCCCGGTGTGACGGAAAATCGAAGCTGATTCGACGCGAACGAGGGCCGCTGGCCATGCGCCTGCGGCCCTTTTCATTGTGCGCGATCGTTCGATATTGCGTAACTCATTTTTTCGGCAAGAGGGGTTCCTCACGATGGATGAAATCGGACTGTTCGAGGCAATCTATTCCGCGCGGGCGCTCAGGCGCTTCAAGCCCGACCCAGTTCCCGACGAAGCCATCACCAGGGTGCTCGACGCCGCTATTCGGGCGCCCTCGGGCAGCAATCAGCAGCACTGGCTGTTCGTGGTCGTCAAGGACGCGGAATTGCGGCGCAAGCTTTCCGCGATTTATCACAAGTCAAGCCAGCTCATGATGAAGTTCTATGCCAACCGTCCGCGGCCCGCGCATATGAGCGAGCAGGAGCAGAACCGGCTGCTCAAATCGGCGTCCTATCTTTTCGAAAACATGCACGAGGCGCCGATCCTGTTGCTCGCGTGCCTGAAACAGGAAGGCGCAAGCGCGCCACAAAACCTGCCGCCCGATCTCGCGGAGAAGATGCGCGGGCTTCAGCGGACCAGTGGCTCGAGCATCTATCCCGCCGTGCAGAATATCATCCTGGCGTGCCGCGCGTTCGGGCTCAGTACCGTGCTGACGACGCTGCATCTGCTACACGAGGATGAAGTGAAGGCCGTGGTCGGCCTGCCGCCCGAGGTGCAGACCTACGCGCTGCTTCCCATCGGATATCCGCGCGACAAGTTCGGTCCGGTGAAGCGCAAACCGGTAAGCGAAGTTGCCTTCCTCGATAGGTACGGAAATCCGTGGAAGGGAAAGGCCGAATGACGCTTTGGCCTTGCGAGGAAGCATGAAAACAACCGTGGGGCGGCGCCCAATCCGGCGCTGCCCCGCGGGAGACGAGGAACCGTCCTGAAATCAACCGAGGTGCGCCTTGAAGAACGCGATTGTTTTTGTCCACGCCTCCCTGGCGTGCGTGGGATGGTAGGAAGGCCGCTCGTCGCACATGAAGCCGTGGTCCGCGTCGGCATAGAGCACGATCTCAGCCTGCTTGCCGGCCTGTTTCAGCGCGTCGCGGAACTTGTCGACCTCGGCGATCGGGATAAACGCGTCCTTGCCGCCGAAGAAGGCGAGGATCGGCGCGCACAGCCCCTCGACGTATTCAATCGGCGCCTTGGCTCCTGGCTGGCGCGCCGACACCATCCCGCCGCCATAGAACGGGACGCTCGCCTTGACCTCGGGATTGCGGCACGCGGTCAGAAACGAGATTCGGCCGCCCATGCAGAATCCCACCGTGCCGAAGCTCGGCTCGACTTCCTTGAGATTCTTGAGCGCACCGATGGCGGCGCTCATGTCGGCAACCACCTGATCGTCCTTGAGCGTGCCCATCAGGCGCAGCGCGCCCGGAAGGTCGTTGTAACCGACGACATTGTTGGGCTCGCGAAAATAAAGGTTCGGCGAAATGGCGACGAAGCCTTCGGCCGCGAAGCGGTCGGTGATGCTCTTGATATGCGAGTTGAGGCCGAACGCCTCCATCACGACGACCAGCCCGGGGTACGGGCCGCCGGTCGCCGGCCTGGCCAGATGGCACGGCATCTTTTCGCTCCCGCTCTGCACCATTACCTGTTCGGAAACGACTTCCATCGGGGCTTGACCTCCTCGATTGCGAACTTCTCCCCGAAGTGCGAATACGCCGGGGAAACGACGGTTGCGCGCCGGACGGCACGGTGATTTGCCATCTGCCAAAGCTCCCGAACCACCGGCGGCTCGCGATTCTTCTCGCATGAAACGCGCCCGCGCTCAAGCGCGAGCGTCAATGCTGACGCGCTCTCGATTTGGCGGCGGCTGCGCCGCTACTATAGCGCCTCATCGAAAGCCTCTTGCGGTTGTGAACTGAACTCCGATGATACCGCTGCGTGACGATGCGGCTTCGCGCCGGCTGACTGCGGTCAACACGGCGCTGATCGTGGCGAACGTGGCGGTGTACGCCTACGAAGTCTCGCTTGGCCACGCGGTCGGAACGTTCATCGGTCGGTACGCGATGGTGCCGGAGCGGATGGCGCGCCTGTTGGGAGCCGCGGGCCACGCCGCGTACGCGACGGCGCGTCCGGCGCCGGCGATGATCACGCCGGTCACCTCGATGTTTCTCCACGGCGGAATCCTGCACATCGTGGGCAACATGCTCTATCTGTTCATCTTCGGCGCGGCGGTCGAGGAGGCGATGGGTCACTGGAGATTCCTCGGCTTTTACTTCGCCTCGGGGATCGCGGCGGCGCTCGCGATGGCAGCGGTGATGCCGGATTCAAACGTTCCGGTTATCGGCGCGAGCGGAGCGATCGCGGGGGTGCTGGGGGCATACTTCATCCTGTTCCCGCGCGCGCGAGTGCTGACCTTGATACCGCTCATCGTCGTGATCCAAATGATCGAAGTTCCCGTGGTGCTCTACCTGCTCGTCTGGTTCGCGCTGCAACTTTACTGGGGAGTTCATGAAGGCGGGCAATCGTCGATCGCCGGCGGAGTTGCATGGTGGGCGCACGTGGGCGGCTTCATGTTCGGAATCGCGCTCGGTCCCCTGCTGGCCCGCCAAAGCCCTGTCCCGCGGCGGCGCGCTCGCCGGGCCAGGGGATAAGCTTGGCCCGAGGGCCGATTTCACAGATCAACTGGGACAAGGGTGAGGGCCGCTCCGCCTAAAGTGCTACTTCAGATTTTCTTAAGCCCCGAAGAGGCTGCGGACGGCGTGTTCAAGGCCGCTTTGAATTGCGCAAGAGAAAACAGTCGAAAATATCCACAGGCGCTTGTTTTTGAATTCTGTGGATATCCAAAAATGTCCAAGAATTCGGCGAAAATCCCCATATTCCCGGTCGCTGGAGATTGTGTGTAAAATTGTGGATAAGTTGCCACGATTCGACCCGCGTTGAACCGGCGTCTGAGGAGGAAATTTGACTTCCGATCTGGCGCGCGGCGCCTCGCTCGGGATAACGTCTCTTGCACCGGATTTCAGGGAGGTTGTGCGGTGGCGGCAGGGACCGAGGAAATCCTCAGGCGCGTTCCCCCACAAAATATCGAGGCTGAGCAGTCCGTCCTTGGCGCGATTCTGCTCGATAACGAGGCTATCAACCACGCCCTTGAGGTTATCGGCGACGAGGACTTCTACCGCGAGGCCCATCGCGAAATTTTCCGCGCGATGGTCGAGTTGTCGGACCGTAACCAGCCGGTCGACGCGATAACTCTTACCGAGGCGCTCAAGACCAAGGGCGTGCTTGAGCAGGTCGGCGGCGTCAGCTATATCGCCGAGCTTGCGGACGCGGTGCCGACCGCGGCCAACGTCGCCTATTACGCGCGGATCGTCCGCGAGAAGGCAATCCTGAGGAGCCTCGCCAGCATCTCGACCTCGATCGCGTCGAGCGCCTACGAGCAGCCCGCCAACGTCGACGAATTTCTCGACGAGGCGGAGCATCGCATCTTCGAGATCTCCGAGCGCCGGATCAAGCCGGCGTTCCACTCGATGGGTGAGTTGACGCGCGAATCGATCAAGCTGCTCGAGCGCCTGTACGAAAACCGCGAACTGGTGACCGGCGTGCCGACAGGCTTTACCGACCTCGATACGATCACCGCCGGACTCCAGCCCTCCGACCTGATCGTGCTGGCCGCGCGTCCGAGCATGGGGAAAACCGCGCTTGCCTTGAACATCGCCGCATACGCCGCGATGGAGGCCGAGCCGCGCCGCGGAGTCGCGTTCTTCTCGCTGGAAATGTCCAAGGAGCAACTCGTGCTCCGGCTGCTGTGCTCGGAGGCGCGCGTGGACAGCGCAAGGGCGCGCGCCGGTTATCTGCGGGGCGACGATTTTCCCAAGCTCGCGCAAGCCGCCGGGAAACTCTCCGAGGCGCCGATCTTCATCGACGATTCATCGGACACCACCCCGATCACGCTCAAGGCCAAATGCCGGCGGCTCGCGCGCGAGCGCGGCAACAATCTCGGCCTGGTGATCGTCGACTACCTGCAACTCATGAGATCGTCGCGCCCGGGCGAATCGCGCGAGAAGGAAATCGCCGAGATATCGCGCTCGCTCAAGGCCCTTGCCAAGGAACTCAAGGTTCCGGTGATTGCGCTCTCGCAGTTGAACCGCCAGGTCGAAACCCGGCCCGACCGCCGTCCGCTGCTCGCCGACATCCGCGAATCGGGCGCGATTGAGCAGGACGCCGACGTCATCGGCTTCATCTATCGCGACGAGATGTACAAGGGTAAGGACAGCAAGGAGCCGGGCGTGGCCGAGGTGATTATCGCCAAGCAGCGAAACGGCCCGACCGGCACCGTCAAGCTCACCTACCTGAGCCAGTACACGCGGTTCGAGAACTACGCGGCTGAAGACAGCGTCTACGGCGGCGCCGAGAATTAGCGCGCCGAGCCGGAGATTTCGCGTGTTTTTCGAAGCGGGTCAGGTCGCTTGCCGCTGAAATCCTCGTCGCGTGAGCGGGCGGAGCAAAAGCAGGATCGCAATCGCCATCGCCCACGCCGCCGCGCCGCTGATTAGCGGTATCCGGCCCCATCCTTCGAGCCATCTCGGCAACGCCACGCCGGCCGAAGTGAGCTTTGGCCACATCTTGGCTCCGACCACGAAGCCCGCATGAAGCCCCATCGAGAAATAGACCGTCCCGGTCAGCACGTACGCCTCGGCGAGCACGAGCCCGAGCAGGAAAAGCCCGAAGAAGGTCGGAAACGCGACCGTCGGATGGGAAAGCTGCGCGGCGCTTGCGGCCAGATTGTGAAAGCCGAGCCAGGGATGGAAGCCGGTTACATAGTAATGGGCCGGCGCGCGCACCAGGTGGGCGAGCGAGTATATCGCGGAACTCAGCACCAGCGCCGCGGTTCTTTCGAAATCGCCGGTCATTCCGCCGAACAGGATCGCGCGGAAAAATCCCTCCTCGATAATCGCGATCGCGATTGCCGAGAGAAAGTACTTTGGCAGTATCCGCCAGATTCGCGAGGCCGGCTCGCCGCTGTGCGCGCCCATCGCCAACGCCGCGGCGACCAGGATCGCCACGGTTGCGATTGCAATGAGAAAGCCGCGCGTCGAGCGCGCGTAATTGAGCCCGGGCCGCGCGTACGCGGTGCGAAGCAACCGCGCCAATCCGAGCTGGCGCGCCTGCATCAGGAGCGCGCCCAGCACCGTCACCATCACGACCCGGTCGAAGATGCGCGGAAACGGAAAACGAAATCCAATCGCCGCGACCGCCGCCGCGACGAACGGCGAGAGTATCGCCGCGGCCACAACCCCGGCGATCAGCGCGATTGTCAGTCTCAGAGTGAAAGACATGCTCCTCCTGCTCAAGCGGCCCGCCGGCGCGCCAGCGATTGCGTCCGCGCCCGCCGTGCGGCGATTATAGGCGCAGACTTTACCGGAAACTAAACGCATGGCGCGTTGAAGGAGCATCGCCGTGGAACTTGGGCTCAAGGATCGAATCGCGTTGGTCACCGGCGCGAGCAAAGGTATCGGACGCGCGATCGCGCTCGAACTTGCGGGCGAAGGATGCCGGCTCGCAATCTGCGCGCGCGGGACCGAGGAGCTCGAGAAGGTGCGCGTCATGGCCGAAGCCAGGGGCGTCAGATGCCTCGCGCGGGGCGCCGACGTGACCAATCCGAAAGAGGTGAACGCTTTCGTTCACGACGTGGAGCGGACTTTCGGCGCGCTCGACATCCTGGTCAACAACGCGGGCGGAGCGCTTCCGGGCCGGTTCGAGCAGGTCAACGACGAGGGTCTCATCCATGACTACGAGGTGAAGGTGCTGAGCCAGGTGCGCTTCGTCCGCGCGACGCTTCATCTGCTGGCGAAGAGCCGGGCGCCGCGGGTAATCAATATCAATGCGATCCCGGGCCGGGTCGCGTTTGCGCAACTGTTCGCCACCACCGTCAATCGTGCCGCATGTCACGCGCTCAACAAAACCCTTGCGATTGAGCTTGCGCCGAAGGGAATTCTCGTCAACTCGGTCAATATCGGATCGGTGGTGACGCCGCAGTGGGAGAATATCCGAAACCGCCTTGCGCCCGGGATGCCGATGGAGGAATTCACGGCAGAGCGCGCGCGCGGCATTCCGCTCGGACGGTTCGGAACTCCCGAAGAGGTGTCGGGCCTGGTCGCGTTTCTCGCCTCCGACCGTGCGTCGTATATCACGGGCGCGTCGATCGACGTGGGCGGCGGTGCCGGGATGCACGTTTAGCGGCGTGTTGAGAGCCGCGCGGAGGAATTTTTCCGAATAGCCGCATTCGACAGCCCACACAAGAGCAGTCCTTTCCCGAGCCTCGCTCCCCTTTTGGGCGGGAGAGATGAGGGAAGGGTCTGGCTGTGATTTATCACCAAGCCTGCCGAGCGATTCAGGCTGGGCGCGAGCGCAGGGGATTTCGTTGCGGCTCGACCGCGATTTCGACCGGGCATACATGCGGCGGCGATTTCACGACCTGCATTACGGCCGCGGCAACGTCCTCGGCCGAAAGCATCAGGGCGCGGTCGAGCCGCTTGTTAGGCGGAATCAGCGGGGTATCGACCAGCCCCGGAACTATCACTGACACCTTGATTTCGTGTTCGCGCAGTTCGGCGAACGAAGCGCGCGTGAACGCGACCAGTCCGGCCTTGGTCGCGGCGTAAACCGATTCGCCGGCGGAAGTCGTGCGCGCCGCTGCCGAGGCGATATTGACGATTGTGCCGCCGCCCTGATCAGCCATCCGCCCCGCCGCCATCCTGGCCAGCGCAATCGGCGCGCGCAGATTGACCGCGAGCATCCGGTCCTGGTCCGCGGGCGAAAGCCTATGAAGCGGAGTGCGCGGCGGCGCGAATCCGGCGTTGTTGACCAGCACGTCGATTCGCCCGAAGCACTCCATCGCGGCGTCAAACAGATTTTCCGGGCCATCGGGGTCCGCCAGATCGACCAGCACGATAAGCGAGCGCTTGGCGGGAAGCTCGCTCAGCTTTCTGGTCTGCTCGAGTTCGGCGCGGGTCCGCGCCGCGATACAGAGCGAATAGCCCTCGCGCGCAAGCGCCAGCGCGACCGCCCTGCCGATTCCGCGTCCCGCGCCGGTTACTATTGCAAGGCGATTTGCTTCCGGCGATGGCAATATGGCGCTTCCTTCGTCTCCGTTTCGAGCGGTGCTTGCACCATCTCTGCGAGTTGCACAGACTCCTCATAATAATCCGTCCGGGAAGCACGCGGCTACGGGCGGCGGGGCCTTGGAACGCCGCGACGTCGGGGGAACACGATGAACCGCGAGGTATTTCGCGAGTACGACATACGGGGCGTGGTTGAACGGGATTTCGACGATGATTTCGTACGCGACCTCGGGCGAGCCTACGCAACCTTTCTTCATCGCGCGGGCAAGAAAAGGATCACGCTCGGCCGCGATTGCCGCCTGAGTTCCGACCGCCTGCGCGCGCTCCTGCTCGAGGGCATCCTGCCGAGCGGGATTGACGTGGTCGACGTCGGCGTGGTGCCGACTCCGCTGCTGTACTTCTCGATGGTGCACTGGAAGATGGACGGCGGCGTGATGATAACCGGAAGCCATAACGCGGCCGAGTACAATGGATTCAAGCTCGGCGTCGGCCCGACGACGATCTTCGGCCAGGACATCCAGAGGGTCGCCGACATTATCGAGCGTCGCGAATTCGCAAGCGCCGGGCGGCGCGGAGCGCTCAGCGAAAAGCCCGTCCTGCCCGAGTACCGTGAGTACCTGAAGGCGAATATCAGGCTCAAGCCCGGACTCAGGGTCGCGGTTGACGGCGGCAACGGATGCGGCGGCGCGGTCGCGGCGCCGCTGATGCGCGAGATGGGCGCGCTTACCGAGGAACTCTATATCGAGATGGACGGGCATTTTCCCAACCATCATCCCGATCCGACCGTCGAAGAGAACATGCGCGATCTGGTCGCGCTGGTGAAGCGCAAGAAGGCCGATATCGGTATCGCCTACGACGGCGACGCGGACCGGGTCGGCGCGGTGGACGAAAACGGCCGGATCGTGTGGGGCGACGAACTGATGGTCGTCTTCTCGCGCGCGATCCTGAAGGAACGTCCCGGCGCGACCTTTATCGCCGACGTCAAATGCTCGCAGCGCATGTACGACGATATCGCGCGCCACGGCGGCCGGCCCGTGATGTGGAAGACGGGGCATTCGCTCATCAAGAGCAAGCTCAAGGAAGAGCACGCGGCGCTTGCCGGCGAGATGAGCGGCCACATGTTCTTCGCCGACCGCTACTACGGCTTCGACGACGCCGTCTATGCGTCGTTCCGGCTGCTCGAGATCGTGAGCCGCGAGGGCAAGGGACTTGCGCAACTGCTGGCCGATCTGCCGCGCACCTGTTTCACGCCTGAAATCCGGCTCGACTGTCCCGACGACCGCAAGTTCGACGTGGTGCGAAAGGCCGCCGAGTTCTTCTCGAAGCACTACGACGTAATCACGATCGACGGCGCGCGAGTCAAATTTCCCAACGGATGGGGTTTGGTGCGCGCCTCCAACACGCAGCCGGCGCTGGTCCTGCGCTTCGAGGCCTCGGATGAAAAGAGCCTCGGCGAGATCCGCTCAGTCTTCGAAGGCAAGTTGAAGGAACTGGGTGCGATGTGAAGCGGGCAGGGGGTATCAAGACGAAGCCAAAACGCGGCGAACATGCCGCGGCGCTGATAATCGCGGGCGGGCGCGGAACGAGATTCTGGCCGGCAAGCCGCGAGGAGCGCCCCAAGCCGCTGTTCTCGATCGGCAAGGGCTCGACACTGCTCGGCGACACGATCGCAAGGCTTAAAGGCGTGGTGCCGCGCGAACGGATCTTCGTGCTTGCCACGGCCGCGCAAAAAAACGCCTTCCGCAAGGCGCTCGGGAGCCTGCTCCCCGCGTCGAACCTGGTTCTCGAACCCGAGGGACGCGGCACCGCCGTCGCAATCGCTTACGGAGCGGCGGTGATTCGCGAGCGCCTGGGCGAATCGACGGTCACGGTGATGCCGGCCGATCATTACATCACGCCTGCCGAGGGATTCCGCGAGACGCTTCGCGCGGCGATCGGCCTTGCGCGCGCAAAGCAATCAATCGTCGTGATCGGCGTTCCGCCCAACCGCCCCGAAACCGGCTACGGATACCAGGAAGTCGGCGCGGCGGTTGACGGCGGCTTCCGGGTGAAGCGGTTCGTGGAGAAGCCGTCGCTCGCGGTGGCGCGCCGGATGCTCAAGTCGGGACGCTTTCTGTGGAACGCCGGGATGTTCGTGATGGACACGGCGACGCTGCGCGCCGAGTTCGCGGCGCATTGTCCGAAGCTCGCCGAGGCGATGGATGCGCTCGGGCGGATGCGCGCCGGCGCGCTTGCGCGCGCGTATCGCGGGTTCGCTCTGGATTCGTTCGACCGGGTGATCGTCGAAAAAAGCCAAAACGTGCTCGGCGTGCGCGCGGGCTTCCAATGGCACGACGTCGGCACCTGGGAGGGGCTTTGGGAGGCGATGGGCGGGCGGGCGGAGAACGTGCTGGTGGGCGAGGTGCTGGCGTTCGAGTCGGACGGCGTGCTCGCGCACAGCAGTTCGCGCCTGATGGTGCTGCTCGGCGTCAGGGATATCGTCGCGGTGGACACTCCCGACGCGCTGCTCATCATCGACCGCGCCCGCTCGCAGGAAACCCGCCGCGTGACCGAGGAACTCAAGCGCCGCGGCCTCACGCATTACCTGTAGCGCCTCGCACCGGCATTGAATCGTCGCGGCGTTGTGAAGTTTCGCGCCGCGCCCGCCGCTTCCCGCGGGCGGCTGCGTTCTCCTATCATCGTCAGCGGCAATTCGTGCGCGAGGCATCTGCGATGGAAATCAACGCGGTCGAAATCAAGAAGCCGGCCGACAGCAACGTAATCGTCGGCCAGGCCCATTTCATCAAGACGGTCGAGGATCTCTACGAAGCGATCGTGCAGGCGGTTCCGGGCGTCAGGTTTGGCCTCGCGTTCTGCGAGGCGTCGGGTCCGTGCCTGATACGGCATACCGGGACCGAGCGCGAACTCGAGGACGCGGCCGTCGCCGCGGCGCAGGAGATCGGCGCGGGGCACGTCTTCGTCGTGATTCTCGGCAACGCTTTTCCGATAAACGTGCTCAACCAAATCAAGTCGGTCTCCGAAGTGTGCACAGTGTTTTGCGCGACGGCGAACGCGGTCAAGGTGCTGGTTGCCGGCGACGGTGACGGGCGCGGCGTCGTCGGCGTGATCGACGGCGCATCGCCAAGGGGAATCGAGGGCGGCGCCGAACAGGCCGAGCGGCGCGAGATGCTGCGCCGGTTCGGCTACAAGCAATAAGCGTCGCCGCGCGCGCGAAGTTCCCGCGCCTGTTTTATCCGATGCGGGCTTAGTGTCTCTCTTTTGGGGCCGCTATACTTGTCCTTGCGGGCTCGTGCGTCATCGTTGGACGCGCGGACGAACCGGGCTGGAGGAGTAAGTACGGCGTGCGGAGATGGTTCCCGAAGTGGCGCAAGAGCGGCCGCAAGCGCGGGCAGAAAGGCAAGGGCGCGGCGCGGTTCTCGCGGCTGCGCCTCGCGGCGGGAGCGGCTTTCCTGCTGCTCACCTTCGGGACGGGATTTTACCTCGCGCAGCTTTACACCCAGATCTCGGCGCTTATCGCCGAGCGTCAGGCCGCGCTCACCTCGGCGATCTATTCGGCTCCGACGGTTCTTCGCGCGGGCGACGATATCCAGCGGCTTCGCCTCTTCGACCGCCTCGCCCATCTCAGCTACACGCAAAACCCGAAGGTGGATCGTCCGGGCGAGTATTTCGCCGAGCCCGGCCTGGTGAGGATTTATCTTCGCGCCTTTCGCGCCGGCGTTGACGACTATCCGGCCCGGATGGTCCGTCTTGCGCTCGACGGCACCCGAATCGTCACGGTCGCGGACCGCTACGGCGTCGCGATTCGGCACGCGGCTCTCGAACCTGAAGTGATCGGGCGGCTAATGCCCGGCGCGCCGGCCGAGCGGGTGGAAGTCTCGCTGGCCGAGCTCAAGCCGTTCTTCGTCAAGGGGCTGATCGCGACCGAGGATCGATGGTTCTACTACCATCCGGGTTTCGATCCGATCCGTATCGTCGAGGCCGCAATCGCGGACTTCCGCGCGGGGCATCTGGTCGAGGGCGCGAGCACGCTCACCCAGCAGCTTGCGCGCACGTTTCTTCAGAATCGCGCGCGCAACTTCTCGCGCAAGTTCAAGGAGCTTGCGGTCGCGCTGGTTCTGGAAATACGGCTTTCCAAGAACCAGATCCTCGAGCGCTATATCAACGACGTTCCGATGGGCGAGTACGACGGCACGCCGATCGTCGGGCTTCCGCTCGCGGCGCGCTATTTCTTCAACAAAGATTTGAGTGAAGTGACGCCCGCCGAGGGGGCGACGCTTATCGGGATGATCCGCGCGCCCACGCTCTACGATCCGCGCCGTCATCCCGAGCTATGCCGCGCGCGGCGCGACACGGTGCTGCATACGATGCTCGACGCGGGAGTGATCGATCGCAGCGTCTACGTTGCGGCGATTGCCTCGCCGATCCAGGTGGCGGCGACGCCGGGAATTCGCCGCGCGCCGTATTTCACCGATTACGTGACGGATTTCGTCAAGTCGCTCCCGGGGCTCGACGGCAGGCTCAGGGGACTTAAGGTTTACACGACGCTCGACACCGAGATACAGGCCGACGCGCAGGACGCGCTCGAGAGTAATCTGAAGAGTATCGAGCGCGCGCATCCGAGGCTTCGCCGGCGCAAGCGGCTGCGGCGGCTTCAGAGCGCGATGGTCGCGCTCGATCCCAAAAGCGGCGCGATTCTCGCGATGGTCGGCGGGCGCAATTACGCGGCGAGCCAGTACAACCGCGTGACGACGGCGCTTCGCCAGCCCGGCTCGGCGTTCAAGCCGATCGTATATCTTTCGGCGCTCGATCCGAGCCGAGCGCCGTTTCATCCCGCGCTGACGCTTGCCTCGATACTTCCCGACCGCCCGATGTCGTTCAACGGATGGTCGCCGGAAAACTTCGAGCGCACCTACCACGGGCAGGTGACGGTCGCCGAGGCGCTGTTCGACTCGCTCAACGTGCCGACCGCGTATCTGGGCAGCAGGCTCGGGCCGCCACTTATGATTCGAACCGCGCACGAGATGGGAATCCATGAGAATCTGCCGCGGTACCTGCCTATTGCGATCGGCGCGGGCGACGTGACGCTGCTCGAACTCACCTCGGCCTACGCGGTGTTCGCCGATCTCGGCGTCGAGAACACGCCGTGGGCGGTCGATTCGGTGGTGGACGCGAACGGTCATCTGATTTTCCATCACGCGGGCGACGCGCGCCGTATCGTCGATCCCCGCGTTGCATACCTGATGACGGGTGCGCTCAAAGAGGTTCTGCGCTACGGAACGGCCGCGTCGTCCGCGCGGCTCGGACTCGATTTTCCCGCCGCCGGCAAGACCGGAACCTCGCAGGACTATCATGACGCGTACTTCGTCGGTTACACGCCGAACCTCGTATGCGGCGTGTGGGTCGGATTCGACCATCCGCGAAGTATCGGGATGACTGGCGCCGAAGCGGCGCTGCCCGCGTGGGTCAAATTCATGGTCGATGCGGCGCCCGGCGAGCCCGAGAATTTTCCGATACCAGCGGGAATCACGATGGCAACGATCGATCCGTCAAACGGCGGGCTCGCCACGGCTTCGACTCCTCGCGCGATTACCGTTCCGTTCCTGGCCGGAACCGCACCCACCTGGTACTCGACGACGGGTGGCGGAGCGCTGGCGGCGGGACCCGCGCCGGGTGCGCCAACCGCGACGACGCCTGCCGTGCCGCCGAATGCGCCGCCCGCCAATGTGGCGCCACCCGCGTCGTCGAGCATCCTGGGCGCGATCGGAAGTTTCTTCGAGCATCTGTTCGGCCAATAAGAGCGTCGCCGGACGCAGCAGAGGTCACTGGAACCAATCAGAATTAGTGCTTGCTTCATTTTGCAAAATGGAATTAAACTTTGCGTCGGATTAGACTACTTTGAGGCGGGGGGACCGCGTGCCGAAGGGTTCAGACACATTCCACCGGGTTGTTCGGACGGGAGGCGCGATCGTGATCGCGCTCGCTCTTGTTCGCGGCCTGGCGTTCGCGGCCAGGCCGACAAGCCGGGTTCTGATCGCGGGCGGAGCAAGCCTGGATAGCAGCGGTTTTTCCACCGTGACCAATACGGCGGAAATCTACGACTCCGCAAGCGGAGCCTTCACGAGCACCGGCAACATGATCGCCGCGCGCCAGTTCCACACCGCGACGTTGGTCAACGTGCCCAACAACACCGGCAGCGCAACCGCCGAGGTGCTGATCACGGGCGGCGCTGACGCCACCAACACGCCGCTTTCATCCGCCGAGCTTTACAATCCGACGACCGGCAGCTTCAGCGCGACCGGGTCGATGACCTACGGGCGCGAATACCAGACGGCGTCGCCGCTTCCCACCGGCGAGGTGCTGATGGCGGGCGGGCTATCGTATGATTCGGCGACCGCCAGCTTTGTCGTGCTTGACAGCGCCGAGATTTACGATCCCAACGCGGGCACGTTCACGATGGTGACGTGCGGGTCAGGCTCGACCGACTGCATGAGTTCGCCGCGCTACGGCGCGACCGCGACCGTGCTTTCCAACGGCGAGATACTGATCGCGGGCGGCGCAAGCGACACGTCGGGCGGAATTTCAGATACAGCCGACATCTTCGACCCGGCCACCAATGCTTTCAGCCCGGTAACCGGGTTGATGACCGACTCGCGCGAATTCGCGTCCGCGGCACTGCTCAACGACAGTACGGTGCTTATCGCCGGCGGCAACGACGGTCTGGGTCTGGTAGGCTCCGCGGAAATCTACGATCCGGCGACCGATTCCTTCTCCCCGGCGTCCACCACGATGAGTGTTCCGCGTGAACAGGGAACCGCGACGCTGCTGGGCAATGGCAACGTGCTGGAAGCCGGCGGCAGCTACAGTTCAAACGGCACGCAGACGAACATTTACCAGGCGCGGACCGGCACCTTCACTTCGGGCGGCACGCTCTCGGCGGATCGATATGCGCAGACCGCGACACTGCTGTCCAACGGTTCGGTCCTTATCGCGGGAGGGTTCAGTTCCGGCGGAACGCCGCAGAATACCGCCGACCTCGCCAATGCGCGGGGGACGAGAATCTCGGCCACGGGCCTGATGAACGAACCGCGTGCGGGCCAAACCGCGACGCCGCTTCCCTGAAGACAGGTGCGGCGGCGTTCGCGCGGAGGACGAGGGCCGCGAACGCCGCCGGTGAAGTTGCGGCTAGTCACATAGCGACTTTTCACACGGATGTCACGACCAGCGGAAGCCGCGCCTGCGCGCTCGCGCCGCTTTCGGTCCGCGGGTCCTCGGGCGGTTGCACGACGCCGTCGCCGTCGGTCGCGCGAACCTTGACCAGGTAGTTGCCGGCCGCTTTCGGCGCGAAGTGGTATTTCCAGACGGTCCAGATGTACGGCGAGCGATTCTCGATTATGTCCGCCTGACTCCAGCTCTTGCCCGCGTCGGTCGAAATCTCGACCCGTTTGATTCCCGACGGCCCCGCGAGCGACCATCCGGCGATATCGACGGGGCCCTTGACCTCCGCCGCGACCGAGAGGAACGAGAAGAAGCCGCTTCGGCCCGCCTTGGGCGTGAAGAAGCCTGAATTAGGCTTTCGCCACGCGCTGTTGCTCCATCCGCGCCGCTCCCAGTAGCCGAGGAACTCATGGTCGACGAATTCGAGTTCGGTGAGCCACTTCGGCTGCTTCATCCCGTACTTGCCCGGGATGAAGATGCGCAGCGGATAGCCATGGTCGGACGGCAGCGCGACGCCGTTCATCATATAGGGCAGGAAGTTCTCCTTGCGCATCAGTTCATCGACCGGAAGCCCGGTCGCATAGCCGTCCGCCCCGCGCATCACGACGTACACGGCGCGGCGGTCGACCTTGGCGCGGTCGAGCATCGGCCTTAGCGCCACGCCGACCCACTCGGCGTTGCCGATCGCGTCTCCGCCGGGAGGATTGCCGATACACTCGAGCGTCAGCATCTCCCTGACCGGGGGCATCGCGCGGATTGCCTCGTAGGACAGATCGATCGGATTGGCGACGAGACCCTTGATATGCAGCCGCCATGAGCGCACGTCCACGCGCGGCGTGCTCGCGTACGAGGTGATGTAGAAATCGGAGTTCGGGGTTATGCCACCGTATTTTCCTGCGGGGCCGACGCCGCCGGTTTCCGCAAGCGCCGCGAGCGGAATATTGGCGAGAACAAAGGCTGAACCCGCGAGCCGGACGAACTTTCTCCTGGTCATTGTTCGCATTGCCCCTCGCGGGCGGCAGGGTTAGCAGCGTCTTCGCACAATGCTGGAAACGCCCCGCTTATTCTCGCGCCCGCGTTCCGCAGTTCAAACCGCAAAGCGCGGCGCAAAGTTCCCGTGCGGTCGCTACTCGTCGGAGTCGTCCGGCGCGCCGATGCTATCGTCTTCGACGCCGGTGGGAGCTGCCGCGAACGATTGCCGCTCCTCGGCGGTGGCCGCGGGCGCGGCGTCCGAGAGCCTGCGCGAGACGATGATGAAGGCCGAATGCGCGACCATCCGGTGTACCGGCCGCACGCTCATCCCCTTGACCTGCCAGTGACGGAGCAGCGTCTCGAACGATTCTATCTGTCCGAAATGGGCCGAGCGCTGAAGTGCTTCGCAGGTGTCCTTCAATTGCAAGGCGGTTGGGACGTAGCAGGTCAGCACGCCGCCAGGCCTGAGCGCGCGCGCGGCGACGTCCAATGCGCGCCATGGTTCCGGCAGGTCGAGGAACATCCGGTCGACGCCGGTTTCCTCGAAACCATCGTAGAGGTCGCGCAGCCGAAGCGTCCAGTTGGGGGCGTCGCCGAAGAAGGTTGCGACGTTTTTGCGCGCGGCGTTGGCGAAGTCCTCACGAATTTCATAGGAGATGACGCGGCCTGCGGGTCCGACCGCTCGTAGCAGCGCGATCGTCAGCGCGCCCGCGCCGGTGCCGCCTTCGATAACCGTCGCGCCGGGGAAAACGTCGCCCCATATCAGGAGCGGGCCGGTATCCTTGGGATAGATGACCTGGGCAGCGCGGGGCAGGAACGGGACCAGCTCAGCGTAGGTCGGCCGTATCGCGAGAAAGGTTTCGCCGGTTGAGAATTTCACCCGTGAGCCTTCTTCCAGTCCGATGATGTCGTCCGAGCCTACCTCGCCGCGGATCGAGAGCTTTGCGCCGGGGCGCAGGAGTTTCAGGTAGCTGCGGGCCTTGCGGTCGATGAAGAGAACGGGATCGTTTGCTTTGAATTTTGAATCCAATGTGAAGATAACGCTTAGGCCAGCGCTGGAGCAGGTGCAACACGGCGCGTGGCTATTGACTGCCCTATGGGGCGGCCATTAGGTTTACCGATGGACCCGGTCTCCGAGGACGAGCCAAGGCCGGGTCGTTTTCGTATGTTTCGGAGCATCCAATTGAATTGACACTGACCCAGGGCATCCTTCGGGGCGCGTCGGGCCGCTCATGATCCAACCGACTCGAAAATCCAGGCCTTGGACATCGACACAAAATGGCTGAGAAAAAGGCTAAAACCGCCGAGAAAAATCCCGGCGAAGTTCAGCACAAGCACTTGTGCCCGCAGTGCGGGGCGGAAAGCAAGGTTACATTCTTCACCGGATTTGGCCGCAAGGGCTTCTTCCTAGTGTGCGAAAAAGCCTGCGGTTATACCGGCCGAATCCGCTGACGGAGGTTTTGCGATGGCTAAGACGCGCAAGACCAAGGGCGCGAAGGGCGAGAGCTATGGCGGGTTTGACGACCTCGCCGAAGAGAGCGAGGAAGATGCGGACTTACCCAAGGACGAAGCGGGCAGACGCAAGATAAAGCGGCAGTACACGGACCTGCTCGGGATCCGCATCGAAAAATTGCGCGGACGAATCCTGAATCGAGAGCGAATCAACAAGACCATCGAGGGCATCTACTTCATCTGCGCCGACTGTATGAAGGTGTGCCATTCGCTCGACGAAGGGCTGGTCGAGGACGCCAACAACCAGCGTAACCTGTGCATGTCGTGCAGCAAGGCGCGCAATCAGGCCGCTCCCTCCGAGGCCGCCCGTCCCGCCGCGTCGTCGCCTTCCCGCTCTTCGCGCAAGAAGGCTTCGGCTTGACCCGTCGGCCTGTTACGCGGGCAGGGCGGCAATGATGATATAGAGGGCCGATGTCACTTCAGATCATCCCGCCGGACATCAACATCGACTTCGTCGGCAAGCGCCATTTTTTCGTTGGCCTTTCGACCCTGATCAACCTCGCGGCGCTAATCCTGCTGTTCACGGTGGGCCTCAATTATGGGGTCGACTTCTCGGGCGGAAGCCTGGTTCAGCTCGACTTCACGCGCGCGACCAACGGCGATCAGATCCGGCACGCGCTGGCTCCGCTCGGGCTCGGGGAGATCACGGTGCAGGATTTCGGCAAAACCGGCTTCGAGTACCTGCTCCGTTTCGAGAAGGTGCGGCGCATCAAGAGCCTCGGCGCCGATATAGACAGCGCGCTCGCCAAGGCCTACGGGCCGAATGTCGGCAAAGTGGTGCGGGTCGAGAGCGTTGGCGCCAAGGTCAGCAAGGACCTGAAGCGCGACGCTATCGGAGCCGTGGTCATCGCGACCATCTTCATGGGCATGTTTATCGCCTGGCAATTCCGGCGCGTGAGCTGGAGCTTCGGAACCGGCGCAGTGATCGCCCTTGTCCATGACGTTCTGGTGGTGACCTGCGCGCTGGTGTTGAGCAGGCTCCAATTCGATTTGACCACGCTTGCGGCGCTGCTCACCGTCATCGGTTATTCCGTCCACGACACGATTATCGTTTCCGACCGGATTCGCGAGGATGCGGCCAAACGCCGGCGCGAAAGTCTCGCCTCGGTCATGAACCGCGCCATCAACGAGACCCTGTCGCGAACCATCCTCACTTCCGGCACCGCGATCGTGGTCCTGATAGCGCTGCTTGCGCTGGGCGGGCCGATCCTGAGGCCGTCAGCTTTCACGCTCCTCGTCGGGTTCATCACCGGCACCTATTCGTCGATTTATATCGCGGGTCCGGTGGTGCTTTTCTGGGAGAGCCGCGTGAAGGTAAAGCCCCAGAGCGCGCGCGCGGCCTGAGCACGCGGGCCGCGTCTTTGTTCGGCCCTTGGCGATCCATCTCAATACCGGACGCGGACCCTACCGGCTCGCGATGGTTGGCGAGCCTGAGCGCGGCTCAGGGGCGGTGGCGATGACGCTTGCGCTCGAACAGGCCGACGGCATGGAAAGAGTGGTCTTTCGATGCAGAATCGACGCGAAATTGCTTGCCGCGGCGCCTGCTTCGGTCGATATCGAGCCCATACTTGCGGCACTCGTCCCGTGGATCGAGCGCGAATTCGAACAGACCCGCGAACTGGCGCTTAAATCAATCCGCGGCGAGCGCAAGCTTTTGGAGCTCGTGTTCGACGAGTCGAATCGCGGTCCGTTCTAGCCGATCGAGGAGTTCGGCGGCGGCGTCCGCGGCCTGCCGGTTCGCCTTGGTCGGCTGGTCGCACATCCGAGAAAGGAGTCCGGCGATGGGAGTCCAGGTAAGGCCTGCCGTTGACAACGACATTCCCGAATTGGCGCGGATGGTTGGCGAGATGGCGGCGTATCACGAGTCGATAGATGACCGGGTGCGCTTCGACTGGAAGGAAATCCGCGCCGCCGGCCGTTGGCTCAAGTTGGTTCTCGAACGTGACCATCACGCGGTCTGGGTCGCCGACCATGGCGAGGGAATCCTGGTCGGCTACCTGTGGGTGCATCTGCGCCGGCTGCGCGAGGGCTACCAGCCGCCGGTCGTCGGATATATCAGCCACGCTTTTCTGGAGGAGCATTGGCGCGGTAAAGGACTAATGCGCCAGATGCTGGATATCGCGTACGACTGGTTTCGCGCGAAGGGGATGACCGTGGTGACGCTCGGCGTCAACCATCGCAATTGGCCGGGTTCCGCGGCCTGGTACAAGCTCGGATTTCAGGATTGGAGCCATGAGCGGCGGCTTGAGCTGAAACCCAAGGTCCGAGGAAACGAACCGGGTTTTTGACCATTCGGTAAGGCCCGATTTTCCCTTGACAAGAATACGGAATCACCTTACTAGACTGTTTGGGTCCAGTATTTCCCTGGACCCCGTGTTTCATTTGACAGCAGGACGCTGTGGACTATACTGGACTTGCAAGGTCCACTAATTTTGGCGATGTTTGAAGGAGCGAGAGCGACTGAGGGCTAGCGATGGTTAAGCTACCCATCTACATGGACAATCATGCCACGACGCCTGTCGATCCCGGGGTGCTCGAGGCGATGTTGCCGTATTTCACGACCAAGTTCGGAAACGCCGCCAGCCGCAACCATAGCTTTGGATGGGAAGCGGAAGAAGCGGTTGACGCGGCGCGCAATCAGATAGCGGGACTCGTCGGCGGCAAGTCGAAAGAGATCATCTTTACCAGCGGCGCGACCGAGTCCGACAACCTGGCGATAAAGGGCATCGTCGAGTTCTACAAGGAAAAGGGCAACCACATCATCACCTGCGTGACCGAGCACAAGGCGGTGCTCGACAGTTGTCGCGCGCTCGAACGTCAGGGCAAGGCGACCGTCACCTACCTGCCGGTCGACAAGTACGGGATGGTTGACCCGGACGACGTGCGCAGGGCTATCACGGACAAGACCGTGCTGATCTCGATCATGTACGCGAACAACGAGATCGGCACGATTCATCCGATTCGCGAGATCGGCAAAATCGCGAAGGAAAAAGGGATCATTTTCCACTGCGACGGAGTGCAGGCGGTCGGCAAGATCCCGGTTGACGTGGAAGCGGACGGAATCGATCTGCTCGCGATGAGCGGACACAAGATTTACGGGCCCAAGGGTATCGGCGCGCTATGGGTGCGCTCGCGCGGGCCGCGCGTCAGGCTTACGCCGATAATCGACGGCGGCGGCCATGAGCGCGGGATGCGCTCGGGAACGCTGAACGTTCCCGGTATCGTGGGCTTCGGCAAGGCGTGCGAGCTGGCGAAGGCTGGGATGGCCGAAGAGGCGGCGCGTCTTACCGACCTTCGCAACAAGCTTCAGGCCGGACTCTTCGAGCGGCTGGACGAGATTTACCTGAACGGGCATCCGACCGAGCGGCTTCCCGGCAACCTGAACCTGAGCTTTGCCTACGTGGAGGGCGAATCGCTCCTGATGGGCATAAGCGACGTCGCGGTGAGTTCCGGCTCGGCCTGCACGTCGGCGACGCTCGAGCCGTCGTACGTTATCCGGGCGCTTGGAATCAACGAGGAGCTTGCGCACAGCTCGATCCGTTTCGGCCTCGGGCGCTTCAACACTGAAGAGGAAGTTGATTACGTGACCGAGCGAATCACCAGGGAAGTCAGGCGGCTGCGCGACATGTCGCCGCTTTACGAGATGGCCAAGGAAGGCATCGATTTGAAATCCGTCCAATGGAAGGCGGAATAGTCGGGCTTTAGCGGGCGGAGGAGACAATGGCTTATTCCGACAAGGTTCTCGACCATTACAACAATCCGCGCAATGTCGGTTCCTTTTCCAAGGAAGATCCCGATGTCGGCACCGGCGTGGTCGGCGCGCCGGAATGCGGCGACGTGATGAAGCTGCAGCTCAAGATCAACGACAACGGCGTTATCCAGGATGCGCGGTTCAAGACCTTCGGATGCGGCAGCGCGATCGCAAGCTCGAGCTACGTCACCGAACTCGTCAAGGGCAAGCATATCGACGAGGCGATGGCGATAAAGAACACCGTCATCGTGAAGGAACTCAACCTGCCGCCGGTCAAGATCCACTGCTCGGTGCTGGCCGAGGATGCGATCAAGGCCGCGATCGCCGACTGGAAAACCCGAAAGGGCGCTACGGCTGACGATACGAAGATCGAGCCGTCCAAGGCGGCGGGGAGCGGCGAGTAGGGAATCGGGCGATGCTGACGTTGTCGGACGCTGCCGTCCGCAAAATCAAGGAACTGGTCGCGGAAAAGGGCGCAGACGCGGGACTGCGCGTCAAGGTCGTGGGCGGAGGATGCTCGGGCCTGCAGTACCGGATGGAACTCGACTCCGCCCGGGAACGCGACAAGGTCTTCGAGCGCGACGGAGCGAAGCTCATCGTCGACAAGAAAAGTTTTCTTTATCTGAACGGATCGGAGCTGGATTTCACCGAGGAGCTGATGTCCTCGGGCTTCCGGCTGGTAAATCCACAAGTTAAGCGAACCTGCGGATGCGGGGAATCGTTCGTCGTATGAACGAGCAGGCGCGCAGTAGGCAGTTGGATGACACTTCAATGCCCGTCATGCGGGCGAGAACAAGAGCCGCAACTTATCTGCCAGCAATGCGGGATGCCACTCCCGGTTGAGCTGGACTGCTTTGCCGCGCTCGGACTGCCACGAAAATTGACAATCGATCTGCCCGCGCTCGAAGAGCGCTATCACGACCTGGGCAAAAGGATTCACCCCGACCGCTTCGCTTCAAGTCCGCCGCGGGTCCGCAGCGCAAGCCTGAGCGGCGCCGCGCTGCTTACGCGCAGCTACCGCACGCTTCGCGACCCGGTGAGCCGCGGCCTTTACTGGCTCGAACTTAACGGCGAGAAGCTGGCCGAGAACAACAAGCAGGTGCCTGCCGAGCTTGCGGAGACCGTATTCGAGGTTCAGGAGCAGCTCGCCGAGCTGCGCGAGGCGGGGGCCGGCGACGGCGCGCTAAGGCGCGAGGTCGAGAAAAGGCGCGTCGAGTTGGGCCTCGCGATGGACGAGTTGCGCGAGGGTCTGGCGCGGAACTTTATCCGATGGGACCGGAGCGACGGTTCCGACCGCGCCGAGCTGGTCGCGGAACTAAAGAGCATACTCTCGAAAATCGCCTACATGAGAACCCTGATACGCGACGTCGATCGCGAACTCGACAGCCCCAGGACGGCCTGAAGAAAGATGTCCCGGATATTCGGCATAGATCTCGGAACCACGAACAGCCTTATCGCCGTTATCGAAGGCGGCAAGGCGCGCGTGATTGCCGATCCCGATACGAACGACGCGCTGCTGCCTTCGGTGGTCGCGATTGCGCCCGACGGCCGCGTTTACGTTGGCAAGGAAGCGATCGCGATGGAACCGCGGCTCAGCCGCGAGGAGGAAGGCCGCGTCAGCGCGGTCGGATTCCCCGGCGGCGAGTACGGCGCGGTCATCCGTTCCGTCAAGCGTTACATGGGGCTTGGCGGTGCCGAGGTCGCCGAGCAGGAGCGCCGGCGCTACGCGTTCACCGACGTGTCGGGCCCGGTGGTTCGCTTCCAGATTGGAAAGCGCGTTTACACCGCTCCGCAGATTTCGGCGGAGATTCTCCGCGCGCTCAAACTTCGCGCCGAGAAGGCGCTCGGAGAAAAGGTCGAGCGGGTCGTAATCACGGTGCCCGCCTATTTCAACGACGGCCAGCGCCAGGCAACCAAGGATGCGGGGCGGCTTGCGGGACTCGAAGTGGTCCGCCTCGTCAACGAACCGACCGCGGCCTCGCTCGCCTACGGGCTGAACCAGCTCGCGGAGGGCAAAGTCGCGGTTTACGACCTCGGCGGCGGCACCTTCGACATCTCGATCCTCAATATCAAGGGCGGAGTGTTCGAAGTGCTCGCGACCAACGGCGATACCCATCTGGGCGGTGACGATATCGACCAGGCGCTGGTCGACTGGCTGCTCGAAGGCACGGCCGAGGCGCTCAAGGCCGACCGCCATGTCTGGAACAGCGCGCGCCATGTGGCCGAAGAAGCCAAGAAGCGGCTGAGCTCGGTCGAAGAGACTGAGCTTACTCTGGAGCTGCCCGGCGCCGTGGTGCGCAAGACGCTCAGCCGCGCCGAGCTCGAACGGCTCGCCGAGCCGCTGGTCAAACGCACGCTAGAGCGATGCGCGATGGCGCTTAAGGACGCGGGGCTTGCGCGCGGCGAGGTTGAAGCCGTCGTCCTGGTGGGAGGTGCGACCCGGATGCCGCTGGTGAGGCGACGGGTGGCGGAGCTGTTTGGACGCGAGGCTCTCTGTTCGCTCGATCCCGACCACGTGGTCGCGCTCGGCGCCGCGGTTCAGGCCGGAGTCCTGATGGGCACGCAGCGCGACATGCTGCTGCTCGACGTGGTGCCGCTTTCGCTCGGTATCGAGACGGTGGGCGGCGTGATGGAGCGGCTTATCCATCGCAACACCACGATTCCGACCAGCGTGACCGAGAAGTTCACGACCGCGGTGGACAATCAGACCCACGTGGACATCCACGTGCTTCAAGGCGAACGTGAGATGGCCAAGGACTGCCGTAGTCTGGCCCGATTCAAGCTCGGGCCGCTCGCGCCGTCGCCGGCCGGGTTTCCCCGTATCGCTGTGACTTTTCTCATCGATGCAAACGGGATACTAAATGTTAGCGCGCGAGACGAGCGCACCGGCCGCGAGCATTCGGTCGACGTCAAGCCGAGCTATGGCCTGACGGACGAGGAAATCGAGCGAATGCTCGAAGAGGCGATCGATCTGGGCGAGGTGGATGTGGAGGAGCGGCTGCTGATCGTTGCTCGCAACGATGCGCACCAGATTCTGTCCGCACTGGCCAAGCAGCTTGGCGAGTGGGGCCATCTGGTAAGCGCCGAGGAGCGCACCGCGTTCGAGCAGGCCTCCGCAAAGCTGGAGGCGGCAAGCCAGGGCACCGACCGGGAGCTTATCTCCAAACTGGTGGAAGAGTTGAACGAGATGACCACTCCGTTCGCGGAGCGGATCATGGACGCCGCGATCAAGCAGGCGCTGGAAAAAAAGTCAATCGAAGAATTGTCTTGACACAAGGGGATTAGCAATGGGATTTAAGTGGGATCAGGCCGAGGAGATTGCGGAAATCCTGGCCGAGAATCATCCCGGGTTGAATCCGCTCGACGTACGCTTTACGGATCTGCGCCAGTGGGTCGTGGACCTCGACGAATTTGAGGACGATCCCGCGGCTTCCACCGAGGGAAAGCTGGAAGCTATCCAGATGGCGTGGCGCGAGATTTACGAGGAACAACACGGGGAAGACGCTGAATAACTAAAGACGGGATAACGTCTCACGGTTTAGTGCTTACATTAGTTGCAGGAGGCGGGGTGGTGGAAATGAATCAGACGGTGAGGACTGAACAGGAAACCAAGATGCACGAGAAGGAAACACTGGACGAAAAGCTGCCGGGACTGTTCGAGCCCGACACGCTTTTGCCCATTCAGTACTTCGAGGCGATGCGCCGAAAGCATCTCCTTGAAGGTGAAAAGCGGCTCATTTTGAGCGTGCTGGAGGACGCTATCGAATGCTTTATGAAGTGCATCGACGCGACCACCAGCAAGGGACAACGGTTGTTTCGCGACGCCGAAGAGTGGATCAACCTGGAGGACAAGCACTGGGTTTTTTCCTTCGATAACGTCTGCGACATGCTCGACATCAATCCGGACTACATGCGCGCCGGACTGCGTAGATGGAAGGAGCGCCACCTCGAACTGAGGGCGCGGCGCGCGCTGGAAAAGGCCGAGCAGGAAGCCGCTCTCGCGCTTCAGCCCGAGGTTCTTCCCGAGCCTGAGCGGCACGCCGAGGAGCCGAAACCCGAGAGCGCTCCGGTTGTGCAGGCACGCCGCAAGACCGAAGCCCTAAGGCCCGCGTCGCGTTCGACGGCGCTTCGCAAGGCGCGCGCGTAAAGGCTCCACATCCTGCCGGGGTTTGGCCGGAGATCTCGGAGGCGGTCGGAAACCGGCCGCCTCTTGCTGTAATGGCCCGTTCCTGAGCTGTTGCCGCATCGGTCCAGCCGGTTCGCTAAAGGCTGCGGTTCAAGCGTAAATCTCGCCATGTGAAAACGGCGCATGGACAGCGCGTTCCGGCGCCGCTTATGGTTGGATTGCGCGCGCACGCTTATGGGTGCGCGGTCTGCGCCCGTGTGAGGCGGGCGCCGGGACGGTTCAGCCCGCTTTGGCGACATTCTCGATCGCGCGCAGGATTCGCGCGCGCCGTTCCTCGGGAGTCTGGGCGAAGGAGACGAATTGCAGCGCGGTGGTGGTCACTCCCGCGCGGATGAATTCGTCTATCCTCTGCCGGCATCGCTTCGCGTCGCCGATGACGTAGATCGCCTCGACCATTCGGTCCGGAACCGATTCGAGCGCCTGCTTGCGCTCGCCCTGCTGCCATAGTTCCATCGCGGTCCCCGCCTCGTTCGCGTAGCCCATCTCGCTGAAGAACCTGTTGTACTGCGGCACGGTCAGGTACGCGGTCAGCGAACGCCGAAGCATCGAGCGCGCGACCGCTTCGTCTTCGTCGGCGGCAACGATTATCCTGCACACGACGTCGAGGTTCGACGGGTCCTTGCCCGCGGCGCGCATCCCGGCGCGCGTGTATTCGAGCATCCCGGGCAGCATTTCGGCCGTGATGAAATTGACGATAAGGCCGTCGCCGAGTTCGCCCGCAAGCCGCAGCATCCTGGAGCCCTGCGCGCCGATATAGATGGGCGGCGGCGGAACGTCCATCGTCATATCCATCCGAAAGCCGTTGATCCGCACGGTCTTCCCCGCCATCGTGACCTTCTCGCCGCGGAAGATCGCGCGAATTGCCGCGACCGTCTCGCGAAGCCGGGGATGCGGATGCTCGAACGGGACGCCCATCCATTGCTGAACGATGTTCGGGGTCGAGATCCCGAGTCCGAGCACGTAACGGCCGCCCGACATCTGGTTGATCGTCGCCGCCGACATCGCGATAAGCGCCGGCGGACGGGTGAAAACCGGGATGATCGCGGTGCCGAGCCGCATCCGCTCGCTTATCATCGCTGCCGCCGCAAGCGGAGTGAACCCGTCGGTTGAAAACGATTCAAAGGACCACGCGTCCGTGTACCCGCATCGGTCGGCCGTGCGGACGAGATCGACGAAGTGGCGGTTCTGAAACGGATCGAAGGGGATGGTAATTCCAAGTCGCATATTTGTCTCCAGACCGGCTGAAGAATAGCGCGCGCCGGCGTCCGGCTACCAGCAATTTTCGGAGCGCGGCGTTGCGGTTTTCGTCCGGTTCACGCGGCGCGTTGCGCGAGCGCGGCCGCCAGCACCTGCGCGAGATGCATCGGGCTGCGCTCCGGGCAGAACTGGCGAATCTGGCTTCGGCACGAGAATCCGTCGCTGATCACGAGCGTTTCGGGCGCGCTCTCGCGCAGCGCCGGAATCAGCACTCGCTCGCCGACCGCCTTCGACACTTCGTAATGCTCCGCGTCATAGCCGAACGCTCCCGCCATCCCGCAGCATCCCGCATCCAGCACCGTCAGTTCGAGTCCTTCGATCCGTGAGAGAAGCGCCGTTTCCGCATCGAGGCCCGCGAGCGCCTTCTGATGGCAATGGCCGTGAAGAAGGGCGCGCCGCGGGAGCTTTCCGGGTGCGAAGCGGGGCGCGTGGCGGGCGAGAAATTCGTCGAGCAGAAACGAGTTGTCGCGAAGCGCCTGCGCCTTCGAGTAGCCGGGAAACAGCGCGGGCAGCTCGTCCCGCAAGGTAAGCAGGCATCCCGGCTCCAGGCCGACAATCGCGCAGCCGCGCTCGAGCGCCGGCCCGAGCGCTTCCATCACCTGCGCCAGCCGCCATCGCGCCCGCCCAAGCATCCCCTGGTCGTAGAGCGGACGTCCGCAGCAGATGTCCCGCGCGGGAACCGTGACGCGGAAGCCGGCGCTCTCGAGCACCTCGACGGCGGCGATTGCGACCTCCGGCTCGAAGAAGTTGTTGAACGTGTCCGCGAACAGGACCACTTCGCGGCCGTGGTTTTCCGCGCGCATCGGCCGGCGCTCAAACCATGCGCGAAACGTCGTCGGCGCGAGATGCGGGAGCTTGCGCTCGCGATGGACTCCGAGCAGACGCCTTGCGAGCGTGGCGAACGGCTCGGTATTGGCCGCGGCGTTGGCGAGCTTCGGTGCGAGCGACGCGAGGCGGGCGAACTCATGCACCCGGCTGAGCATCCACGCGCCCGGCGAGCGGAGGCGTTCGTGATGGTAATGGGCGAGGAACTCCGCCTTGTACTTGGCCATGTCCACGCCGGAGGGGCATTCCGTTTTGCATCCTTTGCACGCCAGGCAAAGGTCGAGCGCCTCGGCGAGCGCCCGCGAAGACAGGCCCTGGCCGACAACGCCCCCCGTCAGCGCTTCGAGCAGGATTCGCGCGCGCCCGCGGGTCGAATGCTTTTCCTCGCGCGTCGCCATGTACGACGGGCACATCGTGCCCGCATCGGTCTTGCGGCATTTGCCGATTCCCACGCATTTGAGCGCGGCACCCGCAAGCCCGCCGTCGGCGCTGAAATCAAAATGCGTTGCGGGTTCGGCAGGGCGATACGAAGCGCCGAGCTTAAGGTTCGAATCGACGGGTTTGGGATCGACCAGCACTCCGGGATTCATCCGAAAGCCGGGATCGAAGATTTGCTTGAACTCGCGGAACGCCTCGATCAGCTTCGAAGAGAAGATCGCGGGCAGGAACTCCGAGCGCGCGAGCCCGTCGCCATGCTCGCCCGAGAGCGAACCGCCGAACTCCGCGACCAGCGCGGCAATTTCCGCCATCGCGGTGCGAAACGTCGCGATTCCGCTCGCGCTCGCGAGGTCGAAGTTGATTCGTGCGTGAATGCATCCTTCGCCGAAATGCCCGTAATAGGTTGCCGCCCGAAGGCCGTGGCGCGAGAGCAGTTCGTCGAACCGGCGCAGATACGGTCCGAGCTTTTCGGGCGCGACCGCGGTATCCTCGGCGCCCGGCCACGCGCGCGGATAGCCGGGCACATAGGCGCCCGCGCCAAGACCCGAGGCGCGCAGATTCCATAGCGCACTCTGCTCGGCCGGGTCGGTGAGACATGCGACTCCCGTACATTCGCGGACCCGGCGCGCGGTTTCGATAATCTCGTGCGCGCGGGCGCGAACTTCGGCCTCGGTTTCCGCGCCCAGCTCCACGAGCAGGAAGGCCTTGCCCGCGGGAAGCAGCCTCACCGACGCGAGTCCCTTGGCGCGCGCGAAATCGCCGAGCTTCTGATCGAATCCTTCGAGCGCCTGCGGATGAGACACCATCAGCCACGGCGTCTGATCGGCGGCGACAAACACGTCCTCGAAGCCGAGCACCACCAGCGCCAGTTTTTTCGGACGCGGCACGAGACGGACGGTCGCTTTCAGGGTCAGGCCGAGCGTGCCCTCCGAGCCGACCATCGCGCGCGCCAGGTTGAAGCCGTTTTCGGGCAACAGTTGGTCGAGATTGTAGCCCGAGACGCGGCGCGGAATCTTCGGAAATCCGGCGCGAACCGCATCCGCGTGGCGATCGCGGAATTCGCCGAGCCGCGCGTAAATTTCGCCCTCGCGTCCATGCGCCTCATGAGCGTGCCGCGAGCCCGTGCCGAGCGTGAGGCGGGTGCCGTCGTAGAGCATCACTTCGAGCGATTCGAGGTTGTCGGCGGTCTTGCCATAGGCGGCCGAATGAGCGCCGCAGGAGTTGTTGCCGATCATCCCGCCCAGCGTGCATCGATCCTTCGTCGAGGGATCGGGCGCGAAGAACAGCCCCGAATTTTTGAGTGCCGCGTTCAGATGGCTCTGCACCACGCCCGGCTCGACGGTTGCGAGCCTTTGCCGCTGGTCTATAGCGAGCACGCGGTTCATGTATTTCGAGAAGTCCATCACCAGCGCGGTGTTGCAGGCCTGGCCGGCAAGGCTGGTGCCGGCGCCGCGGGCGAGAATCGGGACCGAGTTCTCGCGCGCGAGCGAAAGCGCAGCCTCCACGTCGGCTTCATGGCGCGGTATCACCACGCCGACCGGTATCTGGCGGTAGTTCGACGAGTCGGTTGCGTAAACGGCAAGCGTGCCCGGATCGAAGCGGACTTCGCCTTCGAGCGAGCGCGCAAGTTTATCCCTGAAGGTTCGTAGCGATGGCATCTGCCGCGATCCGGAATGCGGGCGCGAACGAATCAGCAAGCGATGCGAATCGTCGCGTCCGATCGCAGGCAAGTGTACAACGAACCACGCCGGGCGCGTAAACGCACGCGAGAGCCGGCTCTCGCCCGACAAGAGGGACAAGCAACAGACGGTCTAGCTCGCGTGACGCCCGGCAGGCCTCCGGTCTGCGCGCGCCTTACAGGTCAATATCCTTGAGGCCGGGCTTCGGA
>JAKAVC010000127.1 GCA_021817345.1 Deltaproteobacteria bacterium
GTCCCATTGGTCCTCGGGTTTGCGCGCCCCGGTGAGCAGCGGGATCAACCGTCCGAGGTCAGCGCCTGCGGAAAAAGCTTTGCCGCCAGCGCCCGTGATGATCGCCACGCGGATCGCATCGTCGCGTTCGATCTCCCGCCAGGCTTCGGCCATACGCACGATCACCTCGGGACTCATCGCATTGTGGGCCTCGGGCCGATTGAACGTCAGGTAGGCAATCTGTCCGCGCTTTTCAAAAAGAAACGCAACCATCACTCGTCCTCCGCTCGGAGCCCGTGTAAAGCGGGCTCCGATAACTTGGAATCAGTGTCGCGGTATGACCCGCGGACCACTCTTCGGATCTCGTTTCCAGTTCTAGCCCCGGACCCACACCGCAATCATTCGCGCGGGCGCTTTGCCCGGATTTTCCCAGCGATGCGGAATGTCAGCCTTGACATGAAGAGTGTCTCCGTCACGAAGAATCTCCATTCCCCCACGCACGAAAAATCTCACCGCGCCGCCCAGACAGTAGAAGAGCAGTTCGCCGGCATAGGTGAGCGGGCGTCCGCTTTGGGCCCCGGCCGGCAGGTCTATTACACAGGCCTCCATCTTCGGATCGCGCAGTGGCTCCGCAATGCTGGTGATCCTGGCGTGTGAACGCGTTGGCACCACACGCCCGCAGCCGCGGCGGATGAGCCGCAGGTCGGACTTTTCGTCGTCTTCGTCGAGGAAGTAGCTCACCCGCCGGCGCAATGCCTTGGCGACTTTAAGGAATATCTCAATCGAAGGAACGAGCCTTCCCACCTCGATTTTCTGAACCGTCCCGGGCGAGACACCGGCGGCTTCGGCGACCGCGCGCAATGTGAGGCCCTGTTGAATGCGGGCCTGACGGATGCGTGCGCCGATCGCCTTTGCCCTAATGTCTGAAACATCCGTCGCCTCGAGTTGCCGTCCTGACTCCAACAGCATACTGATTCAGTTCCACTCCAGTTCATTGAATTGACGTTCAAATGATTTTCAGTCTTCACGGATACTACGGACTGCTCACGCGGCGCGATTTGCGCGACGGGAGCTCGACGAGCGCGCTTGCGCGGACGGACAATTCCCCGTCCTGTTGCACGGCGCTCTGTTCGAGCTCGGCGCGATGCGCTCCGTTTTCCTCGAACACGCGTTTCACTTCGCCGTTGATGTAGATCGTATCGCCGACCGGATTGTGGCGGCGTATCTCGACATGAATGTGGCGCAGGAACCCGTCGTCGCCCATCCAGTTCGTCAGATGGTGTGTCATCCACGAGCATCGTTCCGGTCCGTAGTCGTAAGCCGCCGGCGTGCCGACCATCACCGCCATATCGTCTTCCCAGTGCACGCGCTCGGGGACGTCCGGGATGCCGAAGCGGTTGGGGATGCCGACGCCGGGATGCTTGCGGAGCTGCTGGTAGGCGAGTTTGTTGGCGCGGATATAGAGCCCGCCCCATCCCTGGGCGAACGCGATAAAGCCGGTCACGGTCATCGGCCCCTTGACCATCGTCGGCAGCTTGTCGCCGGGCTGGACGTCTTCGATATAGCGCGGAGTCGCTCCGCGGATTTCCTCGGCCTCGTACAGCGCGAAAATCCTCGCCAACTCCTCGCGCGTATAATGGACCGGCGCTTTGTTCCTGACCGCGGTGTACTTGGTGCCGCGTTCGCGCGCGGTGTCGCGCTCGGTGCGGAAGCACCAGCTATCGCCTTCGGCGACTTTTTCGCGGTTCTGGTTGTAAAACTCGCAGCGGTAAATCTGCTGAATCGCGCGACCGGCGAACCGGGTCTGATGCTCGACCAGGTCCTTGAGCCATACCCTGGTCGTGAACTGGTCGCCGAGCAGCATCGGCTTGTGCCAGGTCACGTCGATTCCGGCGAACATCGCGTGCACGCCGGCCAGTCCCGCGACATATCCGCTGAAGGTGCGATTGAGCGGGAAAATGAACGACGGGGGCGCTACGAGCCGCCCGTATCGCGTAGTCGCCGCGTATTGCGGGTCGCACCACAGTGGGTTGTCGTCTCCCAGGCCGTGCGCCCAGTGGCGGATATTGTCGCGCGTGGCTTCATAGCACCAAGGCTCAAGCGAGTCCTCAATCGGGACGTTGATGAGCTTTCTGAGCTGGGCCAGGCTTTCGTCCGTGATTACCGAGAAACGCTGTACTGAATTCACCATCCGGAGCAGTCCTTTCTCTTTTTCTCTCCCCGTGGGTATAGCAACCTGTCTTCCCCGCTGCACCTGCTCTTTTGTCCGGCGCCGACCACGTCCAAATCTTGATGCAACCAGCCGGCGCCGCCAATTCGCACGCCGACAGACCGGCCGCATATTCAAGCCCTTGCCCCGGCGAGGTGCGCTTTGCCGAGCCATGGCGGCTGCCGAGTCTCGATGCTTCAACCGACTCCGTAAAGCCGTTTCGCCTCGGTGCGCAACTCGCCGCGAAAGTCCGGGTAAGCGATCGCGATCATCTCGCCAATGCGTTGGCGCAGCGTTTTGCCTCGCAAGCGAGCCACGCCCTGCTCGGTCACCACGACGTCGACGAACATGCGCGGGACGGTTACTGTCGAACCGGCTGGATGGCCGGCCACGATGCGTGTAAGCCGCCTTTTCCCAACGAGCTCCGAAGAAGGCAACACAATCACCGACAAGCCGCTGGTTACCGATGCCGCGATCGCAAAGCTCGGCTGTCCCCCAGGCCCGCTGAAAAGCTGAGGGCCGACGGCCTCGGAGCAAACGTTGCCTGTGAGGTCCACGGCGAGCGCGTTGTTCACCGCGACCAAGTTTCCGAGCCGCATGAGCAAGGTTGGGTCGTTGGTGTGGATGATGTCATAGAGCTCCACGTCGGGATGGCCGTCAAGCTCCGCCAGCTCCTCGGACGGCATCAACACGAGGCCTGCGGCGACGACCTTACCGGGGTGGGCGCTCTTGTATCTATTCGTGACGACGCCACGCTTGAGGAGCTCGATCACGCCGCCGGGCAGGATTTCGGTGTGAATGCCAAGGTCGTGTTTCTCGCCAAGGAAGGCGGGAAGCGCCGCTGACACGTCACCAACGCCTATTTGTAAAGTGGCGCGGTCGGGTATGACCTCAAGAGCAAGCAACGTGCATATGGCCTCGGCGGCGGCCGCGGTTTCTTCCGAGCGAGGCGCAATGGGCGGCCGCACTGCGAGTCCCTGCGCCTCGGCCAACCGTGTGAAACGCGAGATATGGATGCGGTTCGCACCTCCGGTCCGGATGAATTCGGAATGAACCTCGCCGATAAGGGTCTTCGCACAGTTAGCGGCGACTTCCCCAAAAAACACCCCACCGCCGAATGAGCACCAGCCTTCCTCATCAGGGGGGGAGATCGGGATCATCGCAATGTCGAAGTTAAGGTTCAGGCCCGCCGGCATTTGTCCCTCGAGGGGCAGGCTGAGCGGCACGTAATCGATGCGCCCCGCGCGAACGGCGGCGCGGTCATAGGGGCCGACGAAGCCGGTAACGACGCGAAAGCTCTCGAGAACATCGGGGCGGTCCCAAATGAACGGAGTCAGAAAAGTGTACACTTCAACATCGCTCAGTTCGCGGTGACGGGCGGCAAGCGCGGAACAGAGCGTCATAGGCACGGAGGTCCAACCTCCGGTCCAGACCCGGTTGCCGCTGCGCACCAAGCTTACCGCCTGCGCGGCCGTGCCGAGGCGGTCGGCCCATCGTTCGCGCCAGTTCGCCGCGCTACGATTCATCTTCAGCTCCCCTTCCGCGGCGTCCGTCGCGTCGGCAAGGCTTATGGCGGTAAGGCTGTAATTCGACCCTGAATCCAGCGTTCTCACTTTGCGTGGTCGTTCTTAAGGCAGTGGGGCCATCAATCCCGCATAGACAACACGCGCGCGGCGAAACACGTTTTATCTGGAGCTGACCCAGCACGAAAAGCCGCCGATTATAAGGCCGCACGAGGTTATCTTCCGGCCGAATCCGGGTTTACAGTAATTTCCCCACCACGTCTTTGGCTTTTGCCACCGCGTCGGCAAGTTTGAGTTTGCGACCGAGCACATGGTCCGCCAACTCAACCAGCGCTCCGTCACTCCATGCGGGTTCGAGATCCGCCAACGCCATCCGCTTAATAATGGTGGCCAGTTGGCGACGTCTCCGCTCGATGCGCTCGCCGGTGGAGGCCAGGTATGCCTGGTGCGCCAGGACTTCGGTCCAAAGGTCCCTTATTCCCGTTCCGGACGCGGCCGCCGTCAGCACGATCTTGGGAACCCGTTTCTTCTTGTCATTGCGCGAGTATCCCAACATACGTTCGAGATCCCGCACTGCGGCCAGGACATCCGGTTGGTCCGCCTTGTTAACCACGAAGATGTCGGCGACTTCCAGCAGGCCCGCTTTTGCCACTTGGATGCTGTCGCCCCATCCCGGAACCACTACGACCACCACCGTGTCGGCTACGTCGCGGACTTCCACATCGACCTGGCCGGCGCCCGAGGTTTCGACGATCAGCGGGTCGAACTTCAAGGCGCGAAGCACCTCGACGATTTCGGGAGTGGACTGGGAAAGTCCACCTTGATGTCCGCGGGTGGCCATGCTCCGGATGAAAACGTTCGGCTGCCCGCTGTACGCCTGCATCCGTATCAGATCGCCCAGAAAGGCTCCTCCCGAGATGGGACTGGTCGGGTCAATCGCGAGGACGCCGACCCGCGGCCGTTCGGTCGCGAGAATTCCCAGCAGCGCGCCGACAAGCGTGCTCTTTCCCACACCGGGAGCCCCGACAATCCCGACGGTGAACCCGTCAACATCGCCGCACATCCCGGCGAGCAAGGCCGCGGATTCCCGCCGGTCATTTTCCACTCGCGAAATCAACTCTCCGAGCGCGCGCCTATCCCCGTCGCCCGCCGTTCTGAAAAGCTCCTGTGTGTGTGTTAGCGTCATCCCGCTCTCCCGGGCGCCGGCTGAGTCGGCTTACGGGCGTCGCTCACCGCGTCGATGATGGCCGTCGTGATCTTTTGAAGGGAATCGTCCGGAAAGAAGACCCCGCGCACGCCGATGCCCTCGAGCATCGCACGATCCTCCGCGGGGATCGGACCTCCGACAAAGACGCTCACGCCCGGCCCGAGACGCTGCGCGCACAGCTTCATGGTTTCCTCGACCCACCCAAAGTAGGTCACCGTATGGCAGCTCAAAGCTATCGCGTCGGCGTTTTCAGTCTCGGCTGCCGCTATCACCTTCTCGGGGGTCTGGTACGGACCGAGGTAAATCACCTCCATACCCGCGTCGCGAAAGGCCTGAGACAATACGAACAGCGCGCGCAGATGATCGTCCAATCCGAGTTTCGCCAGGACAATGCGTATCGGTCGAGTAGACATTTGCTTCAAAGCCTCTCAGTAGGCTAGCCACTCGGGCCTGCTCACCATCTCGAACTGATCGTAGGAAAACCCCATGCCCTCGCGGATGACGCCCATGATCTCGCCGATGCTGGCGTAGGCCTTCCACGCCTCGACCATCGGACGCACCAGGTTCTCGCCGTCCCTGGCCGCGTGGTACAGGCGCTTCAAAGCCGGCTTGACCTTTTCCAGATCGCGCGAGCGCTTGAAGGTATTCCATACCTCCAGAGCCTTGAGTTGCCTTTTCGTGTACGGGGCGCCCGGCTTGCCGCGGGTGAAATTGAACTGCGGAAGCGGAATGTCGTAGTCGGCGAGTTCCTGGTACATGTTCACGCCGACCCGAATCTTGCGCTTCTCCTCCAGCTCCCTTGCCCGCTCCTGCGCCGCCCGCTCCACCTCGCCCTGAAGCCACCCGCTGCGGACGCAGGCGCGTATCCCGCCCTTGTCGAGGATTTGCCCCAACAACTCCATGGACTTCTTCTCAATGTGATCAGTCAGCCACTCAACATAATACGACCCTCCCAGCGGGTCGGCGGTCAGGCACACGTTGCTTTCCGCTGCGATTATCCGCTGGATGCCGGCGTTGACCACGAAGGCTTCCGTGGTCGGCGGGCTGACCGCCTCGGTGTATCCCTTCAACTCCATCCCGTTGACGCCGCCCAGGACGCTGGCCATGGTTTCGATGGTCTGCCGGACCACATTGAAGATCTGCTGCTGGTAGGTCATCGAGTTGCCCGCGCTGTTGGTGCTGACCGGCGGACACTTCATCTTCGCGACTTCGGCGCCGTACCGTTCGGCGCCTATGCGCGCCCACATCCGGCGCGCCGCACGCAGCTTGCAGATGGTCTCGAAAAAGTCGATCTCGGCGCTGAAGGCCATCGCCGGACGCCCGCCGAAATCCTCGAACTTCAGCCCCCGGCGCACCATCTCATCGGCGTACTCGATGAAGTTGCCGAAGCGGAACGCAAGCTCCTGGAAGGTGTCGATCCCCGATTCCCGCAGGTCGTACGCGCACCCGCCATTGGTCGGCCGGTACAGCGGCAGGTTGCGGTAGGCGTATTCCTGGGCGTCGCACGAGACCCGAAACCCGACCTCCAGCGGCTGCTTGTAGTTCATGGAGCCGGTGATGTGCGAAGTCAGCGGATCGTTCACCATGTTGCCGCGGAACTTCCGAGTGTCCCAGCCCTGCACTTCCATCAACGCCAGATAGCGGGTGAAATCGCACACGTCCGCGGTTCCCACCTGATGCCCGAACTCGATGACGAACCCCTCGTCCAGACTCTTCTTGACCAGCTTTGGAAGTATCGTCTCGTTGCCTTCGAGCATCTGCCACAAGGAGTAGCTTATGCTGCCGCAGGCCCCCGCGTCATAACGCACCAGCGGGTGGTCGGGGTCGACCGTCGCGAGATTGTGCATGTCGCCGCCGGTGCGCGTGCCACCCGTGCTCACTCCGGCGGTCATGAGCCGGTCAAAGTGGCGCTCCCTGTCAATGCCCTTCTCGCTTACATAGGGAGTCGATCCTCCAAGCGCGGGCTGCGCATCCACCCACAACCTTTCGCGATACATGCGCGGGTAGGAACCGCGGGTGAAGGGATACGTACCCGGAGCCCCGATCTCCTCTTGATAGTCGAGACCCGCAACATCCTCGGGCCCGTACACCTCCTTGACCTCGATACCCGACTGGGTCTTGCCGTCGCCCTTTAAACGCCGATCTTCCCCGGTTGCCATTGAAGTCCTCTTTCCTTAAGTTCGGCTGAACATCGGACCGGATGTAACCTCAAGTGAACATATCGACGCTACCCGTCGAGCGCGGCGAGCATTAACCATGCCGTTCCCTCGCGCACCGACGGGGGCACGCCGCGCAATCGTCTTGTTCCCAGACGAAATGCTTTGCGCTGTATCCTTGCGACGCATCTCACGTTGCTATAGGATACAGCGCTGGTATCATTGGAAACAAGCATCGGCGAAGTGAATGTTTTCAAAGGGACGGCTTTCTTACGCCCGGAGTGGCTTCTGATATTGGGTGCCGGGGGCTTTCGCCGGCGGGTACGGCCATTGCTATTGGCCTTGCGGCACGAACGGCTCCGGCGGTCTATCGTCGAATAGGCAGTGCGTTATTCGCGGGGCGGCGAATGGGTACGCGCATATCGAGAGAGATTTCCAATCGAGGTGAAGGGGCTACCTATGCGATTGTTGAAGTACACCGATGGATGGACGCGTCGGCATTTTCTGGAGCAGAGCGCGCGGGGCATTATGGCGGCGGGCCTTTTGGCGCCGCTGTTCTCGGTGCTCGCCGGCACCGGCAGTTGT
>JAKAVC010000100.1 GCA_021817345.1 Deltaproteobacteria bacterium
CTCCACCCCACTCCCACCTCCGCCGCGGCTCGTCCGCCCACGGCTCAAAATACCCCAAGAACCTCGACAAAACCATTTTTGAGACCGCTTCTACATCGTGGTACAGGTGCTGGGCGCGATCGTCGCATCCGCCATCCTGTATGTGATCGCGAGCGGCGCCGCGGGCTTTAGCCTATCTGGCGGATTCGCGGCGAATGGATACGGCGCTCATTCGCCGGGCGGATATCCACTGTCATCCGCGATTGTCTGTGAAGTCGTGATGACGTTTATCTTTGTGTTCGTAATCATGGGCGCGACCGACAAACGCGCGCCAGTGGGTTTCGCCGGGGTTGCGATTGGTTTGGCGCTCACGCTGATCCATCTCATAAGCATCCCGGTGACGAACACCTCGGTTAATCCCGCGCGGAGCACGGGTCCGGCACTCTTCGCAGGGGGATGGGCGCTCGCGCAGTTATGGGTGTTCTGGCTCGCGCCGATTGTCGGCGGGGCCGTGGGTGGAATCTGTTACCGGTTTCTTGCCGGCGAGAAGAAGGGCGCCTGAGTTCCCTCGCCTCCATTCTCCGCCGGCCGCGCCGACTCGCGTCGGCGCGGGGCGCGGGCGATCCGCGTCCGCGTCGTCAAAACGTGCTCCTGAAAATCCACGGCAAAAACAAATAGTGAGTAGCCGGCCTCTGCGACGGCGTCATCACGGGGCCACGATCGGGAGTGTAAATGATGAAATTCCGCGGACTGAAGCTCATCGCCACTATCGCAGCATTCGGTTTGCTCGCCTTTTACGCGCCGCGGTCGCGCGCACAAGGTATCGGCAACATGATGCCAAAGGCCGCGCAGATACCAGGCGCGCGTACCGGTGACCAGCAATCATTGGCCAACAAAGCCCTGTGCTTGGCGCTGGCAAGTCAAGTTTCCAATCCTGCCCAGGCCGACCCGTCGCTTCTGAGCAGCGCGGGCGTCATGTCGGTTGCGGCTTCATCGTTCGCAAGCAGCGCCAAGCTTCCACTTCCCGCGGCGACCGATCTGCTCAAAGGCTACGTGGCTCAGCATGGCGCCGACATCATCGCGTCGTGTGCGGTTAGCAATGCCACGGGCGGATTGACCAACAAAGTTCCAGGCTCGAATGTGATGCCTTCGATGCCCAAATATTGAGGGCTCCAACCTCGCTCATTCTTTCCCTTCTTCCACGGAGTAAGAGGGGGATGAGGGGCGTGCGCCCGCTCAATCCGGCGTTCAGGCGGATGATCTGACAATGACTTTCGAAGAGATCGAGCGTGTACTCGATGCGCGCACGGAAACGCGAAGGCTGGACGTCCCTTCGAGGTGCGACCAGCCAAGAGAAAGAGAATTGCGCTTGCGGCTGTGACTACATTAGGCTCTGACACTCATACCGACCTATGCAGAGACTTAATCCCGGGCCGTTCGAGCCGCTTGTCTATTTCCTGCAAAAGCCGACATCGTTCCGCGTAATCGGAGTCGGCGGTTTCGCGTTGTTCACGATTCTGGCGCTGGGAAAAGCCGCCGCGCACGGAGCCGGCGATCTCCTCCTTGGACTCGCGATCCTCGGCGCACTGTGGCTCGAATCAAGCTTCGACGTATGCCGGCGATGCCGCTTCTATGGAACATGGCATTGCCTGGGGCAGGGGATGATAGTCTCGAAAATCCTTGCCGCAGCGCCGCCCGGGGTTACGGATACCCAACTGCGCGCGCATCTTGGGCTGGCTGCCGCCTTTCTATTATATGGCCTGTTCTGGCTCTGGCACTCCCCGCTGCTCGGACTGCTTTTCACCCTGTGGATACCGCTCGCGTTGATAAGCGCGCTGCCGGCGGGATGCGAGTTCTCATGGCGTGAACCCGCCGGAACCGTTCAGGCTCGTTCCGAAAGCGGAGCAGGCTGAATTACGCCCTGCGCCCCTAACAACAAGGTCGAGGCCATAGTATCGCGATGGAAATCGCATGGATCGGAACCGGGATTATGGGCGCGCCGATGGCGCGCCGGCTCCTCAAGGCCGGAGAGCGGGTTCGCGTTTACAATCGCACGCCTGAACGGGCGCGCCTCCTCGCCGCCGACGGAGCGATCGTCGCCTCCGAGGCGGCCCAAGCGGTCGCGGGCGCCGAAGTTGTCTTCATCATGGTGCCCGACACGCCCGACGTCGAGGCGACGATTTCGCGAATCGAGCCCGCGCTCAAGGCCGGGCAGACCGTTATCGACATGAGCACTGTCTCGCCGCACGCCGAGCGTGCGATCGCCGCGCGGCTGTCGAAGCTCGGCGTTGAGTACCTCGACGCGCCCGTCTCGGGTGGCGAAACCGGGGCGATCGAGGGCACGCTTGCGATCATGGTTGGCGGCGCCGAGACGGCTTTCGAGAAAGCGCGCCCGCTCCTCGAGGTGCTCGGCAAACGGATCACTTATATGGGCGCGTCGGGCGCGGGCCAGATGACGAAACTCGCCAACCAGATCGCGGTCTCGCTCACGCTCGAGGCCGCGGCCGAGGCGCTGGCCTTCGCGCGCGCTGGCGGACTCGACCCGGCGCGGGTTCTGGAGGCGATCGGTGCAGGCGCGGCGGGCTCATGGCAGCTCAGCAACCTCGGCCCGAAGATCGTCGCGGGCGACTATCGCCCCGGCTTCTTCATCAGGCTTATCCGCAAGGACCTGCGCCTGGTCTCCGGCGCCGCGCGCGAGAACGGGATTTCGCTGCCCGGACTTGCGCTGATGGCCTCGATGTTCAACGCGGCGGCGGCGCTCGGTCATGACCTCGACGGCACGCAGGCGGTTGCGGCCGCGCTCGACAGTTTCGCCAGGCCGCAGTAATACAAGGGCGGATCGCACAAAGGAGTCAGCGAAAATGGCGAAAGAGGATCTGCTGGTCGAATTGCGCGACCGTGTGCTTTATCTCACCATGAACCGGCCCGACAAGCTGAACGCCCTTTCGCCGGACATGATGGCCGGGTTGCTCGCGGCGCTGTCCTCGGCGGCGAGCGACCCGAAGGTCGGATGCGTCGTGCTGACCGGGGCGGGACGTGGCTTCTGCTCGGGCGGCGATATCACCGCGATGCGCGCGCGCAATGAAAGCACCGGTCCCGCGCCCACCATCGAGGAACGGGTCGCAGGCCTTCGCCGCTCCGAAGAGTCGAGCGTGATGCTGCACGAGATGCCCAAGGTGACGATCGCCGCGGTCAATGGCCCTGCCACCGGCGCCGGGCTGAGCCTTGCGATGGCGTGCGACCTCAGAATAGCGGCTGACAACGCCCGTCTCGGGACGGCGTTCGCCAGGGTCGGCTTTTCGGGCGACTTCGGCGGCACCTGGTCGCTGACGCATCTGGTGGGCAGCGCCAAGGCTCGCGAGCTTTACTTTCTCGCCGACGTGATTGACGCTGCCGAAGCGCTTCGGATCGGGCTCGTCAACCGGGTCGTGCCAGCGGCGTCTTTCAAGGATGAGGTGCACGCGCTTGCGCGGCGAATCGCTAACGGTCCGACGGTCGCCTACGCATACATGAAGGCCAATCTGAATGCGGCGATCACTCATGAGTTCCGCGAACTCTGCGATCGCGAAGCGGTGGGCCAGACTATGACCGGCCGCACCGAGGACCATCGCGAGGCCGTAAAGGCGTTCCTCGAAAAGCGCGAACCCAAGTTTCAGGGCCGCTGAGGTGGACCAACTCCCATAAGGAGGGACCGGGCAATGGAATATCGCGATATCGTGTGGGCGACCTATGGGCCTGTCGCGCGAATCACGCTCAACCGCCCGCAAACGCTCAACGGATACACCGAGCGGATGGTTCAGGAGTTAATCGCCGCGGTGGACGTGTTCCGCCAGGACGATGCGCTGCGGGTGCTGATTGTCACCGGCGCAGGACGCGGCTTCTGCTCCGGCGGCGACGTCAGCGGCTCGGCGGAGACCCGCTCGCGCTATCACGGCCATCCGATGGGCCATCTGCTGGAGATGCGCGAAAACTTCCATCAGCTTGTCCTGTCGATGCATCGGCTCGACAAGCCGGTTATCGCGGCCGTCAACGGACCGGCCGTCGCGGGCGGGTTGACGCTCGCGCTTTGCTGCGACTTCCGGATCGCGTCGGACAAGGCGCGTCTGGGCGACACCGCGCTTAAGTTCGGCCTGCTGTGCGACGAAGGCGGGGCGTTCCTGTTCCCGCGCGTGATGGGGCTCGACCGGGCGCTCAAGATGACGCTGCTCTCGGAGGTTTACGACGCAAATCGGGCGCTTGAATTGGGCCTCGTGACCGAAGTAGTCCCGCACGGCGAACTCGAGGCGCGGGTTAACGAACTCGCCGGACGCCTCGCAGAGGGGCCACCGCTCGCGATTCGGCTCGCCAAACGGATGATGTATAAGCAGCTCAGCATGACGCTCGACAATGCGCTCGAGGATGCCGCGCTTTCCGTGATGATCAGTAATCCCTCAGAGGACGTGCGCGAGGGTGTGCGCGCCTTTATGGAGAAGCGAAAGCCGGTCTTCAAGGGCCGCTGAGGAAGTCGATGCCGCGATAGCTGCCCCGCCGCTGACGCCCGTTGGAGGCCGCAAATCATGCCGATGACCAAGCGCGAAATCGACCGTCTGCTCCGAGAGCCTAATGTTGCCGTCGTGGCCGTGACCGCGCCCGACGGCGCTCCCCATGCGGTGCCAACCTGGTACGAGTACCGGCGCGGCGAGGTAGTCTTCCATACCGGTCCCGAGGCGTTCAAGTACAAGTGCCTGACGCACGATCCGCGCGTCGCGCTGTGCGTCGATACGAAAAAACCTCCATACAAGGCGGTAATCCTGAAGGGGCGCGTCCAGATGGAGGTAAAATCGGATGACGCGCGTCTGCTCAGGATGGCGGTTGCGTACCTTGGCAAGCGCAACGGCACGGCTTATGCCAAATCTCTCAAGGGCGAGAAAGTCGCGGTCGTGCGCTTCAAGCCCGAGCGCGTGATCTCGTGGGATTACGGCAAAGAATCGCCTTAAGCGGACTGGTGCGCCTCGGGCATGGGCAGGCTCGCGCTTTTCGACCATCGTTTGCTCTGCGATAATCAGTCAAGTGGCAAGACAGGTACCCATCGAAGCAGTCTTTGAAGCGCTCGGGCAGGTAAAATACCCGGGTTTTTCAACCGATATCCTCGCCCTTGGCATCGTCGAAGAGGTCAAGCCGAACAATGGCGGCTTCATCGTGGTTTTGCGCCAGGCAAGCGAGCGCGATGAGGTGATGCAGGGTCTTGCTGCCAGCGTACGCAAGGTGCTCACCGAGGATCTCGGCGTCAAGACCCTCGATCTCGAAGTAAGGCGCGTCGAGGCCGAGCTTGGCGAGAAAACCGGCCGTGTCCGCCTTCCGGGCACCAAGTATGTCGTTGCCGTGGCAAGCGGCAAGGGTGGCGTCGGGAAATCCACGGTCGCGGCGAATCTCGCGGTTGCGCTTGCGCAGATGGGGCTCAAGGTCGGACTTCTCGACGCGGATATCTACGGGCCGTCGATGGCGCTGATGTTCGGCACGGGTGACGAGAGGCCGAAGGCGGGTGGCCCTCAGAACCTCTACCCGATTGAGAAATGCGGCGTCCGCCTCATGTCGATGGGGTTTTTCCTCGACGAGCGGGCGCCGGTTATATGGCGTGGCCCGATGGTTATGGGCGCGCTGCGCCAGTTCCTCAAGGATACGCTGTGGGGAACGCAGGATTTCCTGATCGTGGATCTGCCGCCCGGCACCGGCGACGCCCAGTTGACGCTCGCCCAGCAAATCGCGCTCGACGGGGCGCTTATCGTAACGACGCCCCAGGACGTCTCGGTGCTCGACGCGACGCGGGCCGCAAAGATGTTCCGTCAGGTGCATTGCCCGCTGCTCGGAATCGTGGAGAACATGAGCTTCTTCGTATGTCCCGATTGCGGCGAGCGCGACGAGATCTTCGGGCGTGCGGGCGCGGATCGGATGGCCGTGGACGAAGGAACCGCGGTGCTTGCGCGCATTCCCCTCTATCCCGAGATTTGTGAGAGCGCCGACAAGGGCCTTCCGATTACCTTCGCCCAGCCGCGCCATCCGGCCAGCCAGGCCTATGTGCAGTTGGCGCGCCGCGTGCTCTCGATGATGCCAGCGGACGGCTGATCGGCAGCCTGCCCCCCCCCGGGCTCCTCTGACAATATGTAGCTTGCCCCTTGGTTAAGCTGACAATATGATGTGCGGTCATACCGGGGCGCATCGGGCGGCGTAAGTGCCGCTTAAACCACGCGAGTACCTCCCCGGTTTCGAAGATAAAGGGAAATGTCGACGCTTATCACGGAGGAATGCATCAACTGCGGCGCATGCGAGCCCGAGTGCCCCAATACCGCCATCTACGAGGGTGGCGCTCAGTGGGAACTCGACGGCCAGGCGCACGAACCTCTTCGTCAGGACACCTACTACATCGCTCCTGATAAATGCACCGAGTGCGTTGGATTTTTCGACCAGGAGCAGTGCGCCGCCGTTTGCCCGGTTGACTGCTGTATCCCCGATCCCAACAACCCTGAAACCGAGGAGGTTTTGATAGAACGCGCCAGGAAACTCCATCCCGAGCAGACTTTGGGAGCCGATTTTCCCTCCCGGTTCAGAAAGGGATAACCCGCCCCGGCTTCGTCCATGCGAAGTCCGGATCGGAATGTCGGCGGCGTTCCCAGTGAATTGTTCGGTTCGCTGCCGTCGGCAATCGCTTTGCCGATCCGTAGGTGGATAAAAATCGCTCGCTTACGCAACTTTGAGGGCTCTGTGGCGCCTCGAATTTGCACGCAATTTGCGCGCCACGCGTTGATGCTGGGTTGAATTAAAAGATGGCGAAAATTCGGGTGGCAATCTTCGGGGTCGGCAATTGCGCGTCGTCCCTGCTGCAGGGGATTGAATATTACAAGCATGCTCCCGAGGACGAGAAGCAGAAGCCGGTAGGCCTGATGCACTATGACCTTGGCGGCTACAAGCCGGGAGATATCGAGATCGTGGGCGCGTTCGACGTGGACGCGCGCAAAGTTGGCCGTCCTCTCGAAGAGGCCTGCTTCGCCCCGCCCAATAATACCTTCACCATCCGCCGCGATCTGCCGCGTTACGGCGTCACCGTCGAGATGGGCGAAATCCACGACGGGATCGCCCCTCATATGGCCGACTACCCGCCCGACCGGACTTTTATCGCCGCGAGGGAAAAACCGGTCGATATCGAAAAGCGCCTGCGCGAAGCCGGCGCCGAGATCGCGCTTTGCTATCTTCCTGTCGGAAGCCAGAAGGCGGTCGAGCGCTACGCGCGGGCCTGCCTAGAGACCGGGGTAAGCCTGCTCAACTGCATGCCGGTCTTTATCGTATCGGATGAGAGATGGGCCGAAGAGTTCGCCGAACGCAACATCCCGGTTGTCGGCGACGACGTGAAATCTCAGCTCGGCGCGACGATTCTCCATCGCGCGATCATGAAGCTTTTTGCCGACCGCGGAATCCGCCTGAAGCACACCTATCAGCTCAACACCGGCGGCAATACCGATTTTCTCAATATGCTCGACCGCTCCCGCCTCGGCTCCAAGCGCACTTCCAAGACCGAGGCGGTTCAGAGCGTCCTGCCCGAGCGGATGCCTGACGTGGACGTCCATATCGGGCCATCCGACTACGTTCCCTGGCAGAAGGACAACAAGGTCTGCTTCCTGCGCGTCGAAGGCGAGGGCTTTGCCGGGGTGCCGATCGAGCTGGAGCTTCGGATGTCGGTTCAGGATTCGCCCAACTCGGGCGGTGTCGTGGTGGACGCCATCCGATGCCTCAAGCTGGCGCGCGACCGCAAGATAGGCGGGCCGCTTTTCTCAATCTCCGCCTACACGATGAAGCATCCGCCGCGCCAGCTCGCCGATGATATCGCGCGCGACCGAGTCGAGAAGTTCATTCGCGGCGAAATCGAACGTTAAGCGCGCCGCCGCGCCGGTCGGGAGCGAATCCGGCCGGCGGCGCATACGTGCGCGCGGAGTTTCGCGCCCGCGCCGCTTCCATGAGCCGCGCCGGAGCCAATAAAATTACACTTTGATGTCGCGGCTTGCGGGAAAAACCATCGTTCTCGGTGTGAGCGGCGGAATCGCCGCATACAAGTCGGCCGAACTGGTGCGGCTGCTGGTGACGGCCGGCGCTTCGGTGCGCGTGATGATGACGCGCAACGCCTGCGAGTTCATCACGCCGCTCACGATGCAGACCCTCAGCCAAAACCCCGTGGCGACCGACACGTTCAGCCTTGCCGAGGAGTCGCAAATCGGCCATATCCGGCTCGCCGACCAGGCCGACGCGGTAATCGTTGCGCCGGCGACGGCGAATATCCTCGCCAAGGCCGCGGCGGGAATCGCCGACGATATCGTCACCACGGTGCTGCTCGCCACGCGCGCGCCGGTTATGTTTGCGCCCGCGATGAACGTGAACATGTACGCCCATCCGGCGGTCGTCGAGAACCTCGCCCGCCTGCGCGCGCGCGGCGTTGCGATTGTCGAGCCGGGCGAGGGCGCGCTTGCCTGCGGATGGGAGGGCAAGGGACGGCTCGCCGAGCCTGCGGTCATCGTCGAGCATCTGGAACGGATACTCGCGCCTGGCGATCTTGCCGGCGAACGCATACTTGTCACTGCGGGTCCCACCCAGGAGGCGATCGACCCGGTGCGCTTCGTCTCGAATAGGTCGTCGGGCAAGATGGGCTATGCAATCGCGCGCGCGGCATGGCGGCGCGGAGCCGAGGTCAGGCTCGTGAGCGGACCTTGCGCGCTCGCGGCGCCGGTTGGCGTCGAGCGGGTCAATACGGTTAGCGCGGCGGAGATGCTCGATGCGACGTCGAGAAATTTTCCGTGGTGCACGGCGCTGGTGATGGCGGCCGCGATTGCGGATTTCCGTCCCGCCAGGCCGGCTGCGCACAAGGTCAAGAAAAACGAGGCCGGACTGGCGCTCGAAATGGAGGGCGTGCCCGACGAGATGCCGCGAATCGCGGCGAAAAAGGGCGAGCGTATCCTGGTCGGCTTCGCCGCGGAGACCGAAGACCTCGAGACCAACGCGCTCGACAAGCTCAAGCGAAAGCGCCTGGACCTTATCGTCGCCAACGATGTGACCCAGGAAGGCGCCGGCTTTTCGGTCGATACCAATATCGTCAGTTTGATCACCGCCCACGGGGGCGCGCAGCGCTTTCCCATGATGAGCAAGGACGAGGTCGCCGACCTCATCCTCGATCGCGTCGCGGCAATCCGTTCGGAGAAGGCCCGCTCGCGCAAGGCCAGGGCCGCGCGCTGAGGGCCGGCCTCGGTTCGACGCTCGGTTCAGCCAGCCAGGATGAACGGGGCCTGGCGCAGATGCGAGTGCACGTCGCGAACCATCGTGGCCGCCAGTTCGCGCGCGGTTTTCTTTGCCTGCGGCCCCATCCTGATAAGCCGCTGCAGATTCCTGCGCAAGGCGAGCGCGTGCCTGAGCGCTTCCGTGCCCATCGGATCGTAGCTGCATGCCGGCGCGTGCTCCGGCGAGCGCATCACGCCGCCGATCGCCGAGCATGAACTCTCGGTGAACAGCTTGGTGTGGGCCAGCTCGTCGCCTTCGACCGGGCTCAGCGCTTTCACAACCGCGTTCCATTGGCGAATCCGCTTGAGGCCGCCCTCGAAGATTCGGCGATGCGCCTTGAAGGGGATGAGCGGCGAGTCGATCGCCCGGTCGAGCATCGCGTCAAGCTCGCTGAAGTTCACGTTGACGAGGGCGACCAGCATGTCGTGAAACTCGGGAGGCTGGATACTGTCGAAGCGGGCCTCGGCGTAAATGTGGCTCGCGACCGCCGACTCGAACTGCCCGATGAAGCGGGCGGGCAGATAAAAATTGTGCGCCACCACGTCGGCGGCGAGATGCGCCAGGTAGCCCATCGCAAAGGCGCTTTCCTGCGCGTTCGTCGCCGCGCCGAGAAGTCCGAGCCCGACCGTCCAGTTGTGCGAATGACGGCGCAACCGGCTCTGGAAGCGGCGGCCCTGCACGATATCGGGCGCAAGGCTTCCGTACAGAAACGCCTCCGGCAGGCTCGCCAGTACCGCTTGAAGCGGGTAATCGGGGGTGATAACGCTCGCAAGTACTTGCATCCCGAGCGCTACGTGCGTGACCGGCCCCCATGCCATCGCCGGCTCGGGCATCAGCAGGATGAACGCGACCAATGCGGAGGCTGCAACGACAACCATCGTCACCGTCCGGTTCGCGCGCGGACTTCGCCCTGGCAGGCTCGCGATAAATCGCAGCCTGCTCCCTCTCTCTTGTCTCCCCCTGCAGAAAAGCGGTGGAAAAGATTGAGGAAGGACGCCGTTGTTTACGCGGGGTGTTCCGGCCATGCTTCCGTTCGGATCGCGCCTTTCGCTTTTCTCAACACCCTGCCAGGCAAACCTGTGACTAATCTTATGGACCGCCGAACGCCCTCGCCAGACCGCCGTCTTCTTTTCGACACGCTCAGCGATTACATCGAACAGATCCGCGAGGAAGGGATGGAGGGCCTGCCGTCGGAAACCGGCGCTCGTGTGGCGTCCGCCGAATCCGCGGAGTCGCGTCCCGTGCCGCCCCCGAACCCCGATGAAGATACGACGACTGAGCCGATTGCCGAAGTATCCGCGCCGCAAGCGCCGCTCCGGACCGTCGCGATGTTTGCGCGCTATCCGGGCCTGGAGAAGACCTCGAACCTCGAAGAGCTGCGCGAGTTTATCGGCGATTGTCGCCGCTGCAAGCTTTACGAGTCGCGCACACAGGTTGTATTCGGGGTCGGCAACCCACACGCGGAGCTGATGTTCGTCGGCGAAGGACCCGGCGCCGAGGAAGACGCGCGCGGCGAGCCCTTCGTCGGACGCGCCGGGCAACTGCTCACCGACATTATCGAGCGCGGAATGGGGATGAAGCGCTCCGAGGTCTATATAGCCAACGTCGTCAAATGCCGCCCGCCGCAGAACCGCAATCCCGAGCCCGACGAGGTCGAAGCCTGCGAGCCGTTTCTGATGCGCCAGATAGAGCTGGTCAGGCCGCGGGTAATCGTCGCGCTCGGAACTTTCGCGGCGCAGGCGCTTCTCAGGGTCAAGACGCCGATTTCGAAACTTCGCGGCGCGTGGCAGGAAATCGGCGGCATCAGGACGATGCCGACCTTTCATCCCGCCTACCTGCTTCGTAATCCCGGCGACAAACGGCTCGTATGGCTGGATATCCAGGAAGTGATGAAGGAACTGGGGCGGCCGATTCCGCGCCGCGGCAAAGCGTAGAGTGCGACCCGAGACGGTCAGACTCAAAAGCTTGACTGGCGCAACGGCGGCGCTCGTCGCGATGGCGGCGATGCTCGCGATCGCCCCAGCGGCGCGAAACGCCACGGCTGGCGAAGAAGTCAAGCGTCCGTGGGTGGAGCTGATCGCGATTGACGGTTCGATAAATCCCGCCGTGGCGAACTATGTAGAGGACGCGCTCTCCGCGGCCAGGAACGAAGGCGCAAGCGCGCTGGTCATCCGGCTCGACACTCCGGGCGGTCTTCTGACGTCGGCCGAGCGGATCGTGAAGATGCTGCTTTCCGCGCCGGTTCCGGTGATCGTTTACGTTGCGCCGTCGGGCGCAAGCGCGGCTTCGGCCGGCACGTTCGTCACCGAGGCCGCGAATATCGCCGCGATGGCGCCGGGAACGACAATCGGCGCGGCTCACCCCGTCAGCGAGACGGGAGGCTCGATCAAGGGCGTGATGGGCGAGAAGATCATGAATTACACGGTCTCGTTCGCCAGGAGTATCGCGCGCGAGCGCGGCCGCAACGAGCAGTGGGTCGAGCAGGCGGTGCACCGTAGCGCCGCAATCGGCGAGCGTGAGGCGCTCGAGAAACATGTGATCGATATCGTTGCGCCGGACCTGCGAAGCGTTCTTGCGCAGGCCTCGGGGCGCACCGTACAGGTCGGGGGAAGGCCGGTCCGGCTCGAACTTGCCGACGCGACGGTGCGGCGCTTTCCGATGAGCCTCGGGCAGCAAGTGCTGAACATCCTTTCCGACCCGAATATCGTCTATCTGCTCCTGATGGCGGGACTGATCGGGCTTTACTTCGAGTTCGCGCATCCGGGCGCGATTTTTCCCGGCGTCGCCGGCGCGATTTGCCTTGTGCTCGCGCTCGCTTCGTTCCAGGTGCTGCCGATAAACGTGTCCGGCCTGCTGCTGATCCTGCTCGGGGTCACGATGCTTGTGGCGGAGGCGTTCGTGACCAGCTACGGCGTCCTGGGACTCGGCGGCGTCGTGGCGCTGACGTTTGGCTCGTTGCTGCTGATCGACACGTCGAAGACGAATATCGCCGTCAACCGGCAGATTGTTTACGGCGTTGCGGTCGGATTTTCCGCGATTATCCTCGGCCTGGGTTATTTCCTTGCGCGCGAGCGCGGCAAGGTGGCGCGCACGGGGCCGGAAGCGCTAATTGGCGAAGTCGGAGTGGTGCGGGACGCGATCGCGCCCGGCGCGCCGGGAACGGTCTTCGTCCACGGCGAACTATGGCGCGCGACCAGCGACGAGACGCTGTCCGCAGGCACCGAGGCGACTGTAGTCTCGGTGCGCGGTCTTGAAGTTACGGTCAAACGGGCGGCGCCGCGGCATAGCGCTTAGACGCGCGCGGTCGCACGCGCCGTGGACTGTCGAAAGTCGGCGCGAGAGGGAGGTGACGTATGGCTACGGGTTTGGGAATCGTTCTCTTCGTCGTGGTGATCTTCGTCCTGAGCGGCCTTAAGGTGCTGAACGAGTATGAGCGCGCTGTTGTCTTCCGCCTCGGCCGGCTCACGCCCTATCGCGGCCCGGGCGTCATCTTCGTAATCCCGTTTCTCGAACGAATGGTCCGGGTGGACCTTCGCACGGTTACTCTCGACATACCGCCCCAGGACGTGATCACCCGCGACAACGTGACCGTCAAGGTAAGCGCGGTGCTTTACTTCCGCGTGATCGATCCGTCGCGCGCGGTGACCGAAGTCGCCGACTACCTGTTCGCGACGCTCCAGCTCGCCCAGACCACGCTCCGCTCGGTCGGGGGACAGACCGACCTCGACGACCTGCTCGGCCAGCGCGAAAAACTTAATGCGCGCATCCAGGAGATCGTCGATTCGCAGACCGAGCCGTGGGGTATCAAGGTCACCCTTGTCGAGCTGAGAAACATCGATCTTCCCCAGGACATGCAGCGCGCTATCGCGGCCCAGGCTGAGGCCGAACGCGATCGGCGCGCGAAGGTAATCGCCGCCGAAGGCGAGTTTCAGGCCTCGCAGCGGCTCGCCGAGGCCGCGGAGATAATGGGCAAGAACCCGATCGCAATCCAGCTTCGCTACCTGCAGACGCTGGTGACGATAGCGGCCGAGCAGAACTCGACGATCGTCTTCCCGCTGCCTATCGAGATGGTGGAGGCGGTTTTGAGTCTGCGCAAAGGCGGCGACTCGCAGAAATGATTATGATCGGGTTTAATGCGGTAGCAAGCTGGAAGGTTAAGTATCGATGGGCAAGCTGATCCTGGTCCGTCATGGCGAGAGCGTCGGAAACCGAGAAAAAATTTTTACCACCACGCCGGTCGAGCTGGCGCTGACGGATATCGGTCGCGAGCAGGCGCGCCAGGCCGCGGCCAGGATCTCCTCAGAGTTCCAGCCCAAACTGGTCGTTACGAGTTCCTACCTGCGCGCAAAGCATACTGGCGAGATCATTGCCAAGGCGCTCGGGCTCCCGCTCGAGGTCGAGCACGCGCTCCACGAACGCCTGATCGGCCAGTTCATGGGCAAACCCTATGAAGCCGTGATGGAAGCGCCCGGCTACGATCCCGAGCGTCCGTGGCTGTGGAAGCCGCCCGGAGGCGAAAGCTTCGAGGACGTGCGCATGCGCGTCGGGCCGATCCTCGACAAGCTTGCGAGCGCTTACGGCGAGAGCGAGATCGTCGTCGTCAGCCACGGGGGCGTGATGATGGCGATGTGGGCGCACGTGACCGGCTCGTGGGAAGGAGCGTATGTTCCGCCCAATTGCGGGATCCTGCTCGTCGAGCATCGCTTCCCGCGCTACGAAAGGCCGCGCGTGATAGGCTCGGAACGCGGCGATGAGTCCCCTATTTCAGGCTGAACGGTGTCGTCAACGATTTGAGCTCTGGCGGCATCGTGTTCTTCGGGTCCAGCGCAAGCACGTGCTGGTAAGGGACGAGGCCGTTTCGCGCGGCGGCGCGGCGGCCCTGTGCGCCGAACATCAGGCGCAGAAACTCAAGCGCCGCCTTTCGATTCGGCGGCCTCGCCGTCATCGAGGCGCCGTACGCGATCGGGGCGCCGGTCACGCGCCTTCGATGGGCGCCGCTGCCGATTTCAACGCTCGCCTTCGCGTATTCGGCCGCCCGCGAAAAGTCGCTCAAGTTTATCGCGTCGGGAAGCCTGAGCACCTTGAGATTTCCAAGCCGCGCGTCGGACGCGTAGCCGAAGTAGTAATCGAGTTCGCCGGCTTGGAGCAATGCCATCAGGTTAACGCTCGCCGGCCGCGTGTTCGAACGCGGGCATCGCGCGCGAAGCTTCGCGGCGAGACCCGGCTGATTGTAATAGCGCTCCGCGAGCTTCCATACGATTAAAGTCCAGTATCCTTCCGGATCGCGCTCGGGATCCGAGTGTCCATAGCGGACGCCGGGACGCAAAAGAATCCTGAACCAGTTCTCCGGCGTAATCTCCTTCGCGTAGCGCGAGTGGCTCGTGTACAGGAGCGCCATCGAATTGCCCGCGAACACCGCAACCCACGGCTCGACCCCGGCAAGCGGCGCGTCAAGCAAACGCCAGTCGGCGCTCAGCAGGATGTCGCAGGGCATGCCGAGGTCGGTAACCTTGCGAATCGCGTCGAGGCTGCCGGACGCTTCGGTATGGAGCGCGACGCCGGGATGCTCCGTTCTGAAGACGCGGCCAAGATCGCGCACGTAACCGGAGAGCGTCGCGGCCAGGAAAATCCTAAGCGGCGGCGCCTCGTGAGCGCGACCCGCTCCGGCCGGCGCGGCGGCGAGTACGAAGAGAAATGCGACCGCGCCCAGGACAGCGGCGATTCTGACAAGTTGGCGGCGTCTCGATTTCATCGGATGTCGGCTCTGGCAAGTAGTGTCGGATGGAAGCATGCCTGCGCCGGCGCGTTGCCCAACAGCGGAGGCGTTTCTCGCTTCAAATTAAAAGTACGGGATTCTCATCGTGACCAGCCACTGATGATTGAAAGCGCGAGCGTGCGTCGCGGCGAACTGGTAGCCCGTGCCCAGCACGAAGTAGGCGTGTTCGCTCAGCCTGAAACGTCCGGCGATTATTCCCGGCGTAAGGTAGAGCTGCTGCTGGCCGCGATTCTCGCCGTTTGGATACGCAATCCACGTCGTTTCGAATTCCGGCCATAGCGGCACCGTCCAACCGCCGACATGAAACCGATTGCCGTACTGGAACGCGCTGTTCCATGCGACCGGCGTGCCGAGTTTGCCGGTCTCGCCGTCAGGCACGGTCGGCCCGAGCGTCGCCTGGTAATCGAATTCGCCGTACCTGGTCACGATTCCCTTGCCGAATCCGACGAGCGGCGAAAACAGATCGTGATTCGCGGAAACAGAGCGGGTCGACCCGGTCGCGAACGACGCCGAGAGCATGACCGTGACAACGTAGTTGCCAGCCTCACTCGGCGACGACAGCAGGCGGTACTTGAAAAGAAGCGGCCAGTCGGCGAATCCGGAAGTGTGCCTGTCGGCGGGCAGATTTTTTGTGACGTAGGAAGGGTTGCCGAAGATGAACTCGGTGTTCTCGGTCGGGATGATCTCGGTGCCCTTGCTCGCGTAGGTGAAAGTTTGCAGGCCGTGCGGCGCGAACGCGAACCCGTAATCGGTGCGGATTTCCTGCTGGAGCGTCGGTATGACGGTGACGATCGGAGTCATCCAGTCCGGTTGCTCTTCCTCGTGCGTGCGATGGACCATCGCAAGCCACTCGTCATACTTGTCCTGAAGGCCGATGAACGGAGAATAGACCTGGGTGGGTTGCGCGAGCGTCGTCGGCACGGGCGACGGCAACGGCGGCGTTTGCGCGCGCACGCATCGGCAGTCGAGAATCACGGCCGCGACGAAGCCGAGTAACGGTGCCAGGATGAACTGGTTTTTCACGCGAGGACTTTATGCCATTATTCGAGCAAGAGGACAAGCATTCTGGCATGAACGCAAATGGCGAAAAAATAAGGCGAGCGCGCTCCGCCGCCGGGCTTAGCCAGGTCGAACTCGCGCGCCGCGCCGGGGTCTCGCGCCAGGCGCTCGGCGCGATCGAATCGGGCGAGTATCAGCCAAGCGTTGGCGTCGCGCTCAGGCTCGCGCGCGAACTGGGAGAGAGCGTCGAGAGCCTTTTCGGCGAGGGCACGGACCTTCGTATTGAGGCTAAATGGGCGGGCGAGGGCCGGGCGCCGGCGCGCGCGCGGGTCGCGCTCGGGCGCGTGAACGGACGGGTCGTCGCGCTGCCCCAGCCAGTGTCGGCTCTCTCGCTGGCGCCGGCGGCTGGAATCGTCGAATCAGAGAGCGATAGCGCCAGGCGCGTCTCGGTCGAAGCGTTTCGTTCGCAGGCGGAGATCGATTCGACGATATTGCTTGCGGGATGCGACCCCGCGGCCGCGATCCTGTCTGACTGGCTGGCGAGGCGGCGTGCTCCGGTCAGAGTCGTCTCGCTTCAATGCTCGAGCCGCGCGGCGCTGCGCGCGCTCGTTGAGCGGCGGGTCCACGCGGCCGGGATGCATATGCGCGATGCGCGCACGGGCGAATACAATCTCGCCTTCGCGCGCAGGATGCTCGGAAACCGGAGCGCGGTGTTTGTCAATTTCGCGTCATGGGAGATCGGCCTCGCGGTCCCGATCGGATTGCGCGACCGGATTCGTGGTGTCGCCGACCTGGCGCGACAGGGAGTCAGGATGGTTAACCGCGAGCCCGGCTCGGGCGCGAGGCTTGCGCTCGACGACGCGCTCTCACAGCTTGGCGTCGAAGCGGGCGCGCTTAAGGGCTACGACCGCGAACTGGGAGGCCATCTCGAAGTCGCCGCCGCGGTTGGCGCGGGCCAAGCGCAGGCGGGCGTGACGATACGGGTCGCCGCCGAGGCGTATGGTCTTCATTTCATCCCGATGCGCGAGGAGCGCTATGACCTGTTGATCCCGCAGAGCGAGATGGAATTGCCGGCGGTGGGCGCGATGCTCGAAGCGCTGAATACGTCGCGCTTTGCGCGCGAGCTTTCCGAACTGTGCGGCTACGACACGAGCAGAACTGGAACGATAATCGCCTCAGGCGCGCGGGTTGCCGGCCATAACTGAGTCCAGGAACGCGGTCGAGCGCAGCTTGCGATCGAGTACCGAGGAGAGAAAACGCGAGATCGCAAGGGCCGCGTCGGCGCCCGCCGGACCGGTGCTCGACGCTTCGGCAAGGTCCGCCTCGCCCAGGCGCGCGAGCGCAACAACGCTTGCGCCTTCCATCCTGAGCGCGCCCTCCGGCACGCTCGGACGGCATCGCGCGCACACGATCCCACCGCGCGACACGACGAAGTAAGCGGCCGTCTCTTCGCTCGGCGGCGCCGCGCACTGGCGGCATCGCGCGAACTCCAGCCCGAATCCCGCCCATCTCAGAAACTTGAGCTCAAAGCTCTGCCTGAGCGCGGGGCTTGCGCCCGCGTCGCTAATCGTGCCGAGCGCTTCGCTCAGCACCCGGTAAGCGCCCTCGGCCTCGGCCCCTTCCGACGTCATCGCGTCGGCCAGTTCGAGCATGTAACTTCCGAGCGCGATCTTGGCGAGGTCGTCGTCGATATTGAACGGGCGAAGCTCCGCGGCCGCCTCGGCGCGCGTGATGAATACGAGCTGGCCATGCGGCCGGCGGCGAAAGTAGAGCATCGCGTGCGAGAATGGTTCGAGCTTGCGTTCGAAGCGCCGGCGCGACGCCTTTGCGCCCTTGGCGATTCCGCCGAGCTTGCCGAAATCGCGCGTGAGCAGGGTTACAATTCGGTCCGATTCCGAATAATCCCGGGCGCGGAGCACGATAGCGGCGCTTGCTTCCTCGGCAGGCATCGCGCGCAGTGACCCCCCTACGCCCGGCGCAGCATCGACTGCTGTATCTGTTTCACCTGCGAACGCATCGCTTCGGCCGTGGCGACCGAGCGCCCGCCGCCCGCGGCTTCGCGCAGCAGGTTGTCGAACTTGACCAGGATGTTGGCGAGCTTGGTGTGCGCCTCAATCGTCGCGCGCGTGCGAAGTTCCTCGCTCTCCCAGTCGCGCTCGGCGTATTCCATTATTTCCTGGCTCTGGATGAGAAGTTCGCGCGCCTGCTCCTCGTAGCCCTTGACCATGCGATGGAGGACGTCGCGGACCTTGGGCAGCTCTTCGGGATCCTTCCAGAGCACGTGTTCGAGGAACATCAGGTCGTCCTCGGTTACGGAGTCCCGATCGATCACAAGGGCATGCGCGCGCAGGACGTCGAGCGCGTTTTTCCATCGCCGGTCCGAAACAACGATTTGCTCCTTCAGAAGCTCGCGCCGCAGCTCGGCAATCGATTTAAGTATCCCCGCCGGCATCGCGACCCGCGCCGCGTCGGCCTTGAGCGATTCCAGTTCCGGGAAAGTGAGCGTCGTGCGCGCCTCGGTGCGAGGCCCTTCGAGCATTTTGAGGAAGCGGAAGTCCTCGACGATGTAATCGACCATGAAGCGCAGCATGAAGCGGTCGTAGAGCGCGGTCAGCTCCTCTTCGTCGGGCAGTTCGTTCGACGCGCCGAACATCGTGATGAGCGGAACGCGGACGCGCTCGCGCCCGTTGGGGAACTCGCGCTCGTTGATGATCGTGAGCAGGGCGTTCAGGATCGACGAGTTGGCCTTGAAGATTTCGTCCAGGAACGCGATATGAGCCTCGGGCAGCTTGTGCGTCGTGACTCGCCGGTAGTCGTCTTCTTCGAGTCCCTTCAGGCTGACCGCGCCGAAAATCTCCTCGGGCGTGCTGAAACGGGTGAGCAGCCATTGGAAGTAATTGGCCCCCTCGATGCGCCGGCATAGTTCGTCGGCGAGCATCGATTTCGCCGTTCCCGGCGGCCCGATTAGAAGGACGTGGTTTGCCGACAGCAGCGCGGCAAGCGCGCCGTCGATAAGCTCGGACCGTTCGAGAAAGGTTCGGTTGAGCTCGTCGCGGATACGGGCGAGTTTGGCGCGGGTTTCCGACTTTTCCATGCGCTGACGGTGGGCTGCTCCCTACTTGAATTTATCAAATCGGGCCGCCGCGCTTAAGCTCGTTTCGCCAGCGGCGGATCTTGCGCGGTGACCGGCTCGCGCGCCGCTTGCCCGCGGCAAGCCCGTGGCGCTAAACGTTTCAAAGCCCGAGGCGTTCGGCGGGCGGCGCGGCTCAAGGAGGCATCGCGATGGAAAAGGCGCTGGCGGGAGTCAAGGTCCTCGACCTGACCCAGTTCGAGGCGGGAACGTCGTGCACGGAAATGCTCGCGTGGCTTGGCGCGGACGTGATCAAGGTCGAGTCGCCGAAGATGGGCGAGCAGGGGCGATGGCTGCTCAGCGAAACTCCGGGCGCCGATTCCTACTACTTCATGCTGCTCAACGCCAACAAGCGCGCCATCACGCTGAACCTGAAGAGCGACGAGGGCCGTGAGATATTTCTCGAGCTTATCCGCAAGGTCGATATGCTCGCCGAGAACTACTCGCTCGGCACGCTCGAGAGCCTCGGACTCGGCTACGACCTGCTGCGCAAGATAAACCCGCGTCTCATTTACCTGACGATCAAGGGATTCGGAACTTCCGGCCCGTACAGCACCTATAAGAGCTTCGACATGATCGCGCAGGCTTCGGGCGGCGCGATGGCGCTGACGGGATTTCCCGGCTCACCGCCGCTCAAGCCCGGACCGACGATCGGCGACACCGGCACCGGCATCCACGCCGCGTGCGGAGTCCTTGCCGCATATATCCAGCGCGAACGCACGGGGCAGGGCCAGAAGGTCGAGGTCGCGATGCAGGAGGCGGTGCTGAATTTCGTGCGCGTTCCGATGATGGGCACGTACCTGACGAACAAGCCCGTGCCTCGTACCGGAAACCGCCTCGGCGGCGCCGGACCGGCTGACATCTTTAAATGCGCGCCCGGCGGCGACAACGATTACTGCTATATCCTGTGCACCACTCGCGAAATGTGGGAAAGCCTGTGCAAAGCGATAGGCCGGCCCGAGCTTGTCGACGACGAACGCTTCAAGGATCCGCGCTCGCGCGGGCAGAATGCCGATGCGCTGGCGGAGGCAATCACCGCGTGGACCGGGCAGCGGACCAAACATGAGGTGATGAAGATCCTCGGCGAGGCCGGCGTTCCGTGCGGCGCGGTGCTCGACAGCGTCGAACTGCTCAACAATCCGCATCTGCGCGAGCGCGGGATGGTGACGACGGTCAACCACCCGGTGCGCGGCGAGTTCACGATGCCGGGATGTCCGGTCAGGCTCGAACATTCGCCGGTCGAAGTTAAGACCGCTCCGCTGCACGGCCAGCATAATGCCGAGGTGTACGGGGAATATCTCGGCCTTGCGCAGGCGGATCTTGAGCGTCTGAAAGAGCAGGGTGTAATCTGAACCGCGTCTCCGGCAGTTCCGATTTTTCCTGTGCGAGTGAAGCGGCTGAATCATAGAAGACGACCGTTGATGGTGGCGAGGCTGCCGGTGGTGATCTTCGCCGCCGCGCTTCTTCTGTTCGGCCAGTTCGCGGCTTCCGCGCATTCGCATCCTGACGAACTTACGCGCGCCGCCAGCGAGCGCGTTGCGTTCACCGCGCCTCAGCCGCTTTGCGCGCTCTGCCTGCTCGCATTTCATTGTCCGGCGGGCGCCTGCGCGACGGCGGCCGTCGAGGATCCCCAGCCCGTCGTGGAAGAGCCGCGGCTCGCGGAGACGGCGGGCTATCGCCGCCTTCATTTCGGCTCTTCGCTGACCCGAGCGCCTCCGCTTTCGCTCTGACCTCGATTACGTTCGCAAATTCGAATTGAGAACGGGACCGCGGTTTCACGCGGCTCCCACGCTTCCGTCCGCCCTCCAGTTCGCGCTTTGCGGGCGAGAACGAAGTGAAAATAAAGGAGAGCGCATGCGCAAGTGTGCGATCATTCTGCTGATCGCTCTGGGCTGTGGGTTTCCACCGCGCCAGGCGTACGCGGCGGGGCCTTCGGCACGCCTTGCCATTGGCGGCACGGTCAAAGACGCGCTGGGGCGTCCGCTCGCGGACGTTGAACTGGTCCTGCAGAACCAGGCGGGCCGGACGGTCTCCCGCGCGCGCAGCGACAAGACGGGACACTTTCAGTTTAAGGGCGTGCCGCCAGGCGTCTACGCGGTGGTCGCGAACAGGGCTGGCTTCAAGACCGGCGTGTCGATCGCGACGGTTACCGCCGCTGGCGCGACGCCACTTGAGATCGTGATGGCGTCCAGGACGGCGTTGACCCTTCAGGTGACGGCCGCGCGCGTCGCGCGCGCGCGCAACGGCGTCTCGCAGACGGGAACCAGCAAGTACACGCTTACTCAAAATGAGATCAGGTCGCTTCCGCAGGGCGCAGATACTCCGATTAACCAGGTGCTTCTTCAGATGCCCGGGGTCGTCCAGGACGAGGATCAGCAGGTTCATATCGCGGGCGAGCATGCCGACCTCCAATGGCGCATCAACGGCATCATGCTTCCACTGGACAGCTTCAGCGGATTCGGCCAGGTCCTCAACAGCTTCTTCATAAGACGGATCAGCCTGATCGACGGGGTTCTTCCCGCCAGCTACGGTTATCGCGACGCGGGCGTGCTCGATATCGAGACCATGGACGGCTGCTCACAGCCCGGCGGCAACGTCAGCTTTTACGGCGGCCAGCGGGAAACCATGCAGCCGAGCTTCGTGTACGGCGGATGCCATGGCCGGCTGGATTATTTCCTGACCGGAACATTTCTTCACGACAACCTTGGCTTCAGTTCGGCCACGCCCGGCCCGACTCCGATTCACGACATCACGAACCAGGGACAGGGACTCGGCTATTTCGCATACCAGCTCAGTCCTCTGACGAAACTGAGCCTCCTTACGGGCATCTCGGTCAACAACAGCGAGATTCCGGACCAGCCCGGCCTTTCGCCCCAATACGCGCTGGCGGGGGTGGACCCGGCCTCGTATCCTTCAACCGCGATCAACGAGAGCCTGGACCAGAGCTACTACTTCGCGGTTCTGGCGTTGAGCGGCGTCATCGGGCCCAAGCTCAGCTACCAGGTGGCGTACACCGGCCGCTACAGCACTATCCAGTTCAACCCGGACAACGTCGGCGATCTCATCTATCAGGGCGTCGCCTCGCAGGCCTTCCACAGCGATTTCGCCAATTCTCTCCAAACAGACCTGACCTACACTCTCGGCGAGCACGAATTGGGCGCCGGATTTTATCTCGGCGAGTACGGGGTGGAGCTGGACGACACGTCGCTTGCCTTTCCGGCCAATCCCTCCGGCCAGCAGACAAGCGACGTCCCGATTTCGATCGTCGATAATCTCAATGCGATCAACATACTCGGCGGCGTCTATCTTCAGGACATCTGGCGCATCAACCCGGAGCTGACGCTGACCGGCGGATTGCGCTGGGACATAGTGACGGGCCTGGTCGCCGGAAACCAGTTGAGTCCGCGCATAAATCTCCTCTACAAGCCCGAGCCTGACACGGAGTTCCATGCGGGCTTCGCGCGCCTTTTTCAGACGCCATCGTTCGAGACAATCTCGCCGCGCACCTTCGCGCTCTTTCAGAACACCACCGCCGCGGTCGGGAAGGGTTCTTCGTCGCTGCTTCCGGAGCGGGATTACTACTGGGACGCGGGGATTGTGCAGCATTTCGGGTCTCATCTGACATTGGGCGAAGATGCCTATTTTCGCCTGGCGCACGATCTTATCGATCTGGGGCAGTTCGGCTTCATCCCGATTTTTTCGCCATTTAACTACCGCAACGGACGCATATACGGGGCGACGAGCACCGCCACGTACAACTGGGAGAAGTTCTCGTTTTGGGCAAACTTCGGCTACTCAATTGCACAAGGAAACGATGTTGTCACCGGACAGTTCAACTTCTCGCCCGAGGAGTTGAGCTACATAGCGAACCACTACATTTATCTCGACCATCAGCAGTTCTACACCGCCTCGGGCGGAGCCACTTACAGGTGGCGAAACTATCTCTTCGGCCTCAGCGGCCTCTATGGAAGCGGACTGCGCGCGGGCTTCGCGAACACCGTCGAATTGCCCGAAAACTGGGAGATCGATCTGTCCGCGCAAAGAAGCTGGCGCGTCCCGCGGATTGGCGACGTCCAAACCCGAGTGGTGCTGATCAACGCTTTCGACCAGGTGAACGAACTGCGCAACGGGACCGGTATCGGCATATTCCTGCCCGCGTACGGGCCACGCCGCGCGATCTATACGGGCGTTACGATTCCGTTGCCGCCGCTCGGGCAGCCAACCGGGACGCCATAGGCGCTGATTGCGCGGGCGCGAGTCGTCCGGGTTGTGGCGGCGCGGGCGCGAGGCGCGCGCCTCGCGGGCGAGCCCGCTCTGAGCTATCGTTAGCCGCGCCCGGGCGTGGCGTTTGACGATGGCGAAGCAGGACCTGTTTGCGGGGATAGAATTTCTCAAGGCAGGCGGCGAAGAGCTTCTGGCGCAATTCGCGCGAAGCCACCGCGGCGTGCTGTACGCGGATCTGCGCTTCGAGGCCGTTTTTCGCCGTTCCGCGGCGGCCACCAACGGCGAGCCGCGCCACGGCGGCGAGAGCGAAACCGCGGGCTTCGGCGTCAGCGTCCACGCGGAACGAAGCGGCGCGATCGGCCACGGCTATTGCGGAGCCGAAGTGGGGCGTGTTGCGCTCGAGCGGCGAAAGCTGACGACGGCGATTCGCGCCGCCCTGAATCGCGCCTTCGAACGCGCGCGCCTGAACGCCCGCGAAAAATCCGCGGCGCTGAAACACCTGGGAGCGGCGGCGCACACGCTCGCAAACGGCGGCCTTGCGCCGCGTCCGCCAATCCGCGAGGAAGTCGCCGCCGTGTTTCGCCACGACCCCCGTTCGCTCAGTCCCGATGCGCCGAAGCAACTCACGCTCGACGCCTCGATGGCGGTGCGGGGGCTCGGGCGCGAAATCGCGTTCAACACGGTCGCCGCGATGAGCGAGCTTCGGCAGGAAATCTTCGCCAGCACCGAGGGAAGCCTGATCGCGCAGGGTTTTGCGTTCTCCGAGGGCGATTGTTACGTGGTCGCGCAAGCCGGCAGCGGCGGCCATCAGGAGATCTTCGACACGATCGGCCAGCAACGCGGCTTCGAGGCGCTCGCCGAAGGCTATCGCGACGAATTGCTTCCCAGCCCTGATCTCAGAACCTTCGCGCTGCAACTGGCGAACGAGGCGCGCGAGCTTGCCTGCGCGCCGGTTCTGAAGCCGCCCGACCGCGAGGTCACCGTGGTCACCGATCCCCACTTCAACGCGCTGCTCGCTCACGAGGTCGTGGGCCATCCTTCCGAGGCCGACCGCGCGCTCAAGATGGAAGCGGCGTATGCCGGGCGCAGTTGGTTTTTGCGCTCGATCGACGACACGGAAATCGGCCGAAGCGTCGGTTCGCCGCTGGTCTCCGCGTGCTCCGATCCGACGCTGTACGGTTACGGGCATTACCGCTTCGATCACGAGGGCACGCCCGGGCGGCGCGTGATGCATATCGACAGGGGCGTGTTTTCGGGCTTTATCAATTCGCGCGCCACCGCGGCGGTGCTCGGCCTCGAGCCCAACGGTTCGGCGCGCGCAAGCGAGGTTTATTACGTTCCGCTCATCCGGATGTCGAACACGTTTTTCCTGCCCGGCGAGTCGGCGCCCGAAAAAATTATCGGCGAGGTCGATCGCGGCTACTACGTCGTTGCGCATGCGATTCCGTCGATAGCCGAATCGCGCGAGAATTTCCGGATTTCGGCGCGCCGCGTGTATGAGATCGAGAACGGCAGGATAGGGCGGCTTTACCGCTCGGGAAGCGTGATCGCCGACTCGAAGCGCTTTTTCATGAACGTGGACGCGGTCGGCAACGACCTGAGACTTATCGCGATCCCCAATTGCGGCAAGGGCCAGCCGATGCAGGTGAAGCGGATGTCCAATGGCGGCCCCACGATGCGCTCGCGGGCGATGCTTGGGGGCGGGTGATGCGGGAGCTTGTGGAATTGAAACGTTTCGCGCGCGCGGCCGCGGCGCTCGTAGCGCGCGATCCCGAGGTCGGACAGTTCGAAATCTACTGCGCAAGCTCCGACCTGCGGATCGCGCGGCTCAATTTCACCTCCGACATCCCGTGCCGCGGGATCGAGGAGATGAAATCGAACGGAGCCGACGGGTTCCAGGTACGGATTGCGAAGCGGCGAAATCCACGCGAGTTCGGCGCCGCGTTCGAGTCGGGCGACCTTACGCTCGACGCGGTGCGGGCGGTGCTGGCGCGCGCGCACCGCGCGGCCGTTATCGATCCATTCTTCCCCGGTTTCGCCGGGGGCGCTCGCGCGGTTCGGCTGGCCGCCGCGCCTGGCGGCGATCTCGCGCGCGCCGGCGACGCGCCGATTGTCGCGGCCGCGTGGTCGATCGTGCGTGGCGCGCTCGGGGAATTCGCGCATAGCGAGGCTGCTCGGGTCTCGCGTCCGCGTCTGGTCGTCGGAGGAGATTTGACGGTGCTTCACGATCGGATCGCGCTCGTTTCGTCCAACTTCAGCGATGTCCGAGGCGACGAGAGCGCGCGCTTCAGCTCGTCGGTCACGGCGCTGATCGAGAGCCTCGACGCGAAGGGCACGGCGTCGGCGATGGGCACGCGGGTCGCGGAGATGAAGCGTGCCGCGGCGCATCTTGGGCGCGACGCGGTTAACCGCGCGTTAACGCTCGCAGGCGGCGCCAGGCCCGGCTCCGGGACGTATCGGGTGGTGCTTGGACCGCAGCCGGTCGCGGAGATTCTCAATTACATGGTGATTGGCTCGCTGACGACCGGGGCGTTTCACGCGGCGGACTCCGCCTACCAGGGGCGCTTCGGCGCGCAGGTGATGGATTCGCGGCTGAGCCTTGCCGACGAGCCCGCGATGCGCGCGGGCGCGGTACGCCGGCGGATCACGTGCGAGGGATTGCCTGCGCGCCGTGTAGCGCTGGTCCGCGACGGGCGGCTCGTCGGTCTGCTCTCGAACTTCTATGACACCTATCGCCTGCAGGCCGACGAAGATCGCGCGGAAAAACTTGGACCCGGCGCCGACGGGGCGCCGTTCAAGCCGCTAAGCGGTTACCGGCTGGGCGAGGGCGGTGCGCGAAGCCACGAGCACGCGCCGGCGTCGTCGGGGACCAACGTCGTAATGAAGGCGCGCGGCGGCGTCGCGGACGCCGGGTTGATTCGCACGGTCGGCGACGGGCTTTACATCGGACGCGTGTGGTACACCTATCCGATCAACGGGCGGCGCGCGGGCGATTTCACCTGCACGGTGAGCGGCGACTCGTACCTGATAAGGAACGGGAAGCTGGCCGAGCCGCTGGCTCCGAACGCGCTGCGTATCAACTCGAATATCGACAGGGTTTTCAGGCGAGTGCTCGCGGTGGGACGCCGATCGCATCCCGCAATCGTGTGGGGCGCGCCCGAGGCTTACTATGTGCCGGCGCTCGCGGTGAATGCGCTCGAATTCAGCGCGGTCGGCGATTCGCTCCCATGACCCAAAAGCGCCGCCTGAGATCTACGAGATTTTCCTTCCGTTCTTATAAACTTCTTCCCAGTTCCTGATTCCGTCCGGACCCCATCGCTTCCACACGCCGTCTTTCTGTCCGTTCTTGTACATCCCCTTCGCGGCCATCTGGCCGTTGGTGTACCAGCCGATGTGTTCTCCGTCCTGGACGCCGTTCTTGTAATGATCGATGGACTTTTTCCGGCCGTTTTCGTACCAGAGCGTCCATTTGCCGGTTTGCTTGCCGTCTTTGAAATAGCCCTCGATCATCCTGTCGCCGTTATCGCGAAACAGGAGAAAGATGCCGTCCTTGACCGGCTTGCCGTCGACCTTTTTTTCGCACCAGATTTCCTGTCCCTGCGGCGGCGGCTGGCCCATCAACTGCGCCCCCGGCGGGCAAATGATTTTGTTGGGTCTGCATCCCACCGCCGCCATCGCAATCGCCATTACGGCAATCGCCCGGCGGAGCGCCCTGCCTGCGTCCATCCCGATACTGCTCCGAAAAAACCGGAGCGGGGACGGCCCCGCTCCGGTTGCTGATCCATCGTAACCCGCGTCACGCCTATGCGTTCGATCCCGTCGAGCCGAGCAGGTTGCCGCCGAGCGTCGGATGGCCGATGCGCCGGTCGCCGACCACGTTGACGACTGCGGGTTTGCCCGACTTGAAGGCGCGCTCGAGTGCCGGAATTATTTCGTCCGGCGACTCGGCGTGTTCGCCATGGCATCCCATCTCGGCGAAGACCTTGTCGTAGCGGACCTTGTCGAGAATGTTGAATGGATCGGTCCGTCCCTTCAGCCCCGGCATCTGGTCGAAGCTTGGGCCCCACGAACTGTTGTTCCAGACCAGGCAGATAATTGGCAGGTTGTAGCGCGCGGCCGTCTCCATGTCGAAGCCGCCGATTCCCAGTCCGCCGTCGCCGCTTACGACAACGACCTGCGCGCCGGGCCGCGCGAGCTGGACGCCGATCCCCATCCCGACGCCGTGGCCGACCGGCGCGAGCGGCCCCGCGTCGACCACCTGGCCCATGAAGCGCGAGGTGAACCACTGGCTCATCCATCCCGAGAGCGTGAAGCTGTCGATGATCACGGTCGCGTTCTTGTCGAGCACCGAGACCAGATCGCTGGTCATGCGCGCCGGATGGATCGGCATCGCGGTGTGAACCTTCTTTTCCTGCTCGCGGATGAGGCGGTTGAAGTTCTCGCGCGCCTCGGCGACCTCCTTGAGCCACGGCGAGTTGCGTTTCTTCGAGAAATCGAGCTTGAGTTCCTTGATCCGATCGATCATCTGCCGAAGCACGGTCTTGGGATCTCCGACGATGGGAACGTCGGCCGCGACCTGCCATCCGATGCGAGTCGGAGTCGGATCGACCTGGATGTATTTCGCCTTGTCGGTCCAGGTTGGCGGCTGGCCGAAATGTTCGCCGCTCCAGAACCTGAAACCGATTGCGAGCACCACGTCGGCGCGGCCGGTGAACGGCTTTTTGAAGGCGCCGCGAATCGCGAGCGGATGCTCTTCGGAAACGGCCCCCTGACCCGCGCGCCGGGCGTAAACCGGAGTCGAGGTCAGCTCGGCGAACTCCTGGAGCTCGGAGGCCGCATTGGACCAGAACAGTCCGTCGCCGCCCGCGATGAGCGGACGCTCGGCCGCGTGAAGCATCTCGATCGCCCGGTCGATATGCGACGGCGCGCCCGCTGAGCGCACATCTTCGATGGTGAACCGGCTCGCGCCCTTGTGCTGACGGGCGTCGTCGTCGTGATGGTAAAGGATGTTCTGCGGTATCTCGAACAGCGCCACTCCCTGCGGCGGCGCGATCGCCTCGCGGAAGGCCGAGCGTAGGTCGAACTCGATCGTCGACCAGTCGGTGACGCGCTTGGTGAACTTCGAGAAGCTGTTAACGACCTCCGAGCCGTACGCCTCCTGGAACGAGCCGAGATGATCCTCGGTGTTCGGATGCTGGCCGGAGATGCAGACCACGGCGCTGCCGGTAAGTCCGGCCACGCAAAGGCCGGTGACCGCGTTGGTTAGCCCGCATCCCGCCGTCACCATGCACACGCCGGGCGTGCCTGAGGTGCGCGCGTAGGCGTCGGCCGCGTAGGCGGTCGCCTGCTCGTGGCGCATGTGGATCATCTTGATGTCGTGGCTGCGCAGTTGGGCGAGAATCGGGAACAAGTGCCCGCCATTGATAGTGAAGCAATAGCGGACTCCGTTTCCTTTCATGACGCGGGCGATAAGTTCGCCGCCGTCCACTTTGGCCATCCAGGGACCCTCCGTTTCGACTCCGATTTCCGCGCCCATGCGGCTCCCGGCCCCGTCTTTAATTCGGTGCCGGATGCGGGAGCTTCCTCGGGGCTGTCGTCTCTTCGAATCCTTGCATATTTCGGGCAGCATCGAAAAGCTCGGCGCCGATCGGCCTTTGTCCGACCCAACCTTGATTGACCGGAAATTGCCTGTCAGGGTAGGAAACCTGCGCCAAGGTTTCGGACGGGTGACGGGCGGTGGCGCGGCATTTTTCCGATGACCAGAAAGACCGTTGCGTTTCTTGCACTGCTCGCCGTGCTTGCCTTTTCCGCTGTCCGAACGCGGGCCGCAACCAATAACTCATCCTACAATCCGAACGAGCATTTGCAGGCTCCGAGTCAGGCTGCCAGCAGCCAGAGCGGCTTTAACGGCTTTGCCAATCTGCTTCATCCCGACCAATGGCAGTGGTTGAAGAAATTTTCGCTGATAGACCCGAATAGCTGGCCTTTCATCCCGGTGCCAGAGGTCGCCACCGATCCCAACAGCGGCACCACGGTGGGGATGCTGGTCGCGTTCCTGCAGACCAACAAAAGGCATGAAATCACATCGATATTCGCCCCGGATGTCGAGACCAATACCACGCTCGGCCCGGGCGGAACGTTTCGCTACCTGGCATATCCCTCGGAGGACACGCAGTGGTATGCCGTCGGCGGGATACAGCAGAAAATCGCGCGTTTCGTCGATGTGGATTACCAGACCGGGCTGACGCGCCAGGGCCGATGGTCGTTCGAGGGGCGTTTCTACTTCGAGCGCGATCCGACCGATCGCTTCTTCGGCGTTGGAAACAACTCGCGGTTTGGCAACCAAACCAATTATACGGACGAGGAGGTCTTCGGACTGGCCACGCTCGGCTACAATTTCAATCCGAACCTCCAGCTCTCCTACACCTTCAGGCCGCGCTACTATCGAATCATGCGCGGCGCGTTCACCAACCTGCCGTCGATCTCAACCCTGTTCCCAAATCAGAAGGGCCTCAACGGCGGCACCGAGGTTCTGAACGTGGCGATGCTCAGTTACGACACGCGCGACTCAATTGAGATCCCCCGTTCCGGCGGTCTCGCGCGCGTGTTCGCGGGCTTCGCCGACCGCGCCTTCATGAGCTCGATGTCGTACACGCGCTTTGGCGCGGAGGTTCGCCGTTATTACTCGCTAAATCGGCGTATAACTCTAGTCGGTCACGTCTTCGTGGAATACGAGCCGGCCGGAAACGAGATGCCGTGGTGGACCATGGCGAGCCTGGGCGGCGAGCCGAGCCTGCTCTGGGATCAGCAGACCCTTCGCGGCTACGGCGCGGGACGTTTCGTTGACAACAACCTGGCAGTCGCGAACTTCGAGATGCGTACGCGCGTTTACGAGATGGATATTTTCGGCACTCACGGCATCCTCGAGCTTGCGCCGTTTTTTGATATCGGCCGTGTCGGACACAGCATGTCCTACGACCCGTTCGAAGACACTCACCCCGTGGGCGGGATCGGATTCCGAGGAATCGCCGAGCCTTTCGTGGTCGGCTACGTTGATATCGGATTCGGCGGCGAGGGCGCGGCGGTCTTCTCGGGCATCAACTATCCGTTCTAAGCTCGCCGCACCCCGCGTCGGCGCGCACCGTCACATCCGCGCAATCACTTCGCGCGATATTTCCTCAAGACAGTCCGCGAAGCCTTCCATCGGCGGATTGATGAACACCTGGGTGAGCCCGGCGGCTTCGAGCGCCTTCAACTGTGCGATAACCTCGTCGCGCGTTCCGACTATCGTGCACGCCTTGATCATCGCGGGCGTAACGAACCGCCATTCGGCCGGCTCCACGTAGGTGCAATGCCCGAGGTGCAGTTCCAGGTAGCGTTCTTCGATCGGTGTCTTCATCCCGGAGACATAGGCCTGGTAACGCATGTAGTCCGACTGCACTTCCCTGGGCAGCGATTCCGGCCGCGCGTACCCCGCAGCCATCGCATGCAGATTCGCCATCACCCACGGCCCCGCCATCGTCTTGACCCGCGGCGAGTCGAGATCCTCGCCCGGGCGAAGCACGCAAATGTGCGTCAACGAGACCAGCGGAAAGTTCTTGAGCTTGCGCCTGGCGCGCGCCGCGCCGGCGTTGATGTGGGCGAGCACGTCTGCGACCCGCTGCGGCGTGACCACGCCGGTTGTCACCGCGCCGTCGCCGAATTCGCCCGCCAACCCCAGCACCTTGGGCCCGTTTCCCGCGACGTAAAACGGTATCGGTCCGTCCAGACTGATGAAGCGGCGGTCGCGATGAAGGTAGCGGATTTTCCGGCTCACGTCCTCGGTGTTGTACGTCGCCTCGCCGTTGTGGAGCAGATCGTGGATGACTCTGACCTCCTCACTGAAATCCGCGAGCTTTACCGGTGGCAGCCCCATAACCCGCCGGCCCGTATGCCCGGTGCCGTAGCCCAGTATCACCCGCCCGGGCGCGATCTGATTTATCGTTCCGATTGCCTCCACGGTGACGGGCGGGATACGGTTGGACGCTATCGCAACTCCGGTGGCGAGCTTTATTTTCTTTGTGTTGACGGCCGCGAGCGCCATGCAGGCCCACACGTCGCCCCATATCATGTGCGAATCGGGTATCCACGCGTGAGAGAAGCCAAGATCCTCGGCAAGCTTGGGATCGGTGATCGCCCGCTCAGGCTTGGTGAAGATTAGCGTTCCGAACTCCATTTCAGGTCGCACCTCCGTTTTCGAGCGCCGAATATAGCGCGATTGCTCCAAAGGGGATAAACGAACCGAAGCGGCGGCGCCGAGCCGTTTAAGCCCGCGCCGCGCCAAACTCACGATGGCCGGTGCGCTTTCCGGCCGGAGGGACGCGATGGAATCTTCTTTCGAGCACCGCTCACCCGCCATTTCGTCGGGCTCCGATCTGGTGGCTCCCGATTGCCGCGGCATGAACTTCTTTCTCGCCGACGAGGCCTTTCGCGGCCTGCTCGATCTCTACATGGAGCCCGCGCTCCGCGACCATCTGCGGCCGCATCTGACGCGCCTTGGCGAGCTTGCCGGCACCGCACTCGACGACCTCGCCCGTATCGCCGACCGCCATCCCCCGATACTCCATCCGCGCGATCGCTTCGGCCGCGACGAGGACTGGATCGAATACCATCCGGCCTATCGCGAGATGGAGCGGATCGCATTCGGCGAGTTCGGTCTTCACGCGATGATCCATCGTGCCGGTGTTCTGGGATGGCCCCGGCCGATGCCGCCGATTGCGAAGTATGCCTTCCAGTACCTGTTCGTGCAGGCGGAATTCGGCCTGATGTGCCCGGTCAGCGTCACCGATACCTCGATTTACGTGCTCTCGCGCTATGGCAGCGAAGAGCTGAAACAGAAGCTGCTGCCCCGGATGCTGTCGCAGGACGTGGAGCGAATGTGGAAGGGCACGCAGTTCATGACCGAGAAGGCGGGCGGCTCGGACGTCGGCGCGCTGGAGACCGTCGCGCGTAACGAGGGCGGCCAGTGGCGGCTTTACGGCGACAAGTGGTTCTGCTCGCACGCCGACGCGGACGTTGCGCTCCTGCTCGCGCGTCCCGAAGGCGCCGCCGCGGGTACCCGCGGGCTTGGGCTGTTCGCGATGCCGCGTCGGATGGAGGACGGCACGCGCAACCGTTACCGAATCGTCAGGCTCAAGGACAAGCTCGGCACCAAATCGATGGCGAGCGGCGAGATAAAACTCGAAGGCGCGTTCGCGTGGGTGGTCGGCGACGTGAGAAACGGGCTCAAGCAGATGCTCGACCAGGTCAACCTGTCGCGGCTTTCACACGGGGTGCGCGCGGCCGCGATGATGCGCCGGTGCCTTAACGAATCGCTATGCGTCGCGCGAAGCCGCATCGCCTTCGGCAAGCGGATTATCGAGATGCCGCTGGTGCGCCGCCAATTGATGAAGATCATGCTCCCGACCGAGCAGGCGCTCTCGATGTATGCGTATGTGGCGGACCTGATGGAACGCGCCGCGCGCGGCGACGCCACCTCGCGCACCCTGCTCCGCCTTCTCACGCCCGTCTACAAGTTCCGTGCATGCCGCGACAATATCGGGGTTGCGACCGGCGCGATGGAGATGCGAGGCGGCAACGGGTACATCGAGGATTGGGTCAACGCGCGCCTGGTACGCGACGCGCAAGTCGGGCTTCTGTGGGAAGGCACCAGCAATATCAACGCGCTCGACGCCATCAGCCGCGCGGTTGGCAAAAGCCACGCGCATGGGGCGCTTCGCGATTCGTTGCGCCGCAAGCTCGACGAGTCCAACGCGCTGCCCGAGCGCTATGCGCGCCGGCTCTCCGACGCGCTCGAGCGCGCGTGCGCGCTTGCGTGGGAAGTTGCGTCCTCATCCGAGAATGACCGATTCGCCCGGCTTGCGACCGGAGCGCTCTACAACGCCGCCTCGGCCGTCCTGATGGCGTGGGAGGGCGCGCGGCTCGGCGCCGGGCGGCGGCTTTTGCTTTCGCGGATGGTTCTCGAGCATCGGCTCGCCGCGAGCGATCCGATGCGGCTTCCGGACGACCGATGGGAGCCCGCTGCGTCCGCGCTTCTTCTCGGCGAGGGCCCGGTCCGTCTGGAGGACGCGATAGCGCTGCTCGAGGCTTGATTGCCTCATCTCCCTGGGTGTTACGAAGGCCTGGCAACCTTGGGCAGGTCGGCGAGCGCCGCCTGTATCGCCTCTTCGGGGTAGGGCGAGTCTTTGAGTTCGCCTCTCAGGTAGCGATCGTAGGCGGCCATGTCGAAATGCCCGTGCCCGGAGAGCGTAAAAAAGATGGTCTTGCGCTCGCCGGTTTGCCTGCACTTGAGCGCCTCGTCGAGCGCGGCGCGGATCGCGTGGTTGGCTTCAGGCGCGGGAATAATTCCCTCGGCGCGGGCGAAGGTCAGCCCGGCCTCGAAAGTCGCGCGCTGGGGCACGGCGATGGCCTCGACCAGCCCGTCGTGATGGAGCTGCGAGACCAGCGGCGAGTCGCCGTGGTAGCGCAGGCCGCCGGCGTGGATTGCGGGCGGGATAAAGCTGCGCCCGAGCGTGTACATCAGCATCAGCGGCGTCAGCCCGGCGCTGTCGCCCGAGTCGTAGGCGTAGTGGCCGCGGGTCAAGGTGGGACACGAATCCGGCTCGACCGCGACCAGGCGCACCACGCGCCCAGCCGCCTTGTCGGCGAAGAACGGGAACGCAGTGCCGCCGAAGTTCGAGCCGCCGCCGCAGCAGGCAATGACCACGTCGGGATAGTCGCCCGCCTTCTCGAACTGCTTCTTTGCTTCAAGCCCGATCACGGTCTGATGCAGCAGGACGTGGTTGAGCACCGAGCCGAGCGCGTAGTTGGTGTCCTTGCGCGAGCCGGCTTCTTCGACCGCCTCGGAGATCGCGATGCCGAGCGAGCCGGGCGAGTCGGGGTGGTCCGCGAGCACCGCGCGTCCGGAGTTGGTCCGCGTGCTCGGGCTGGCGATCACCTCCGCGCCCCATGTCTGCATCATCGAGCGCCGAAACGGCTTCTGCTCGTAGCTCACGCGCACCATGAAGACACGGATCTCGATGCCGAACATCCGCCCCGCCATCGCGAGCGCCGAACCCCATTGTCCGGCACCGGTCTCGGTCGTGAGACGGCGGATTCCGGCGCGCCGATTGAAGTAGGCTTGCGCGACCGCGGTGTTGGGCTTATGCGAGCCGGCGGGGCTGACGCCTTCGTATTTGTAGTAGATCTTCGCCGGCGTCCCCAGCGCCTCTTCCAGGCGCAACGCACGATAAAGCGGGCTCGGACGCCATAGCCGGTAGATCTCACGGACCGGCTCGGGAATCTCGATCCAGCGCTCGCGCGAGACCTCCTGCTCGATGAGCGAAGGCGGAAAAATTGCCGCCAACGCGTCGGGCCCGATCGGCGCGCCGTCGGGGCCGAGCGCGGGCGCCGGCGGGCGCGGCATGTCGGATACCACGTTGTACCAATGGGTCGGAATTTCCGACTCGTCGAGCAGGAATTTCACTTGTGACATTTAAGCCGAGACTTCCATTTCAGGCTGAATCAACCCGCCATTAACACCCGCTAGTTTGCAAACGCAAGATGCCGGGCGGGCGTCGCATCCCGGCAATGATTTATTGGCGCGGCGTCGGGCTGGAGTTCGGCCGATGATGGCTTCTCGAATTCGTTCGCAAGCGCCACGCGAGCGAGGCCACGCGCTGCCACAAGGCCGCGGGAGATTCGGTCCGGTCCACCTTTACGGCCCACCCGCATCTTTACCCATGTTGATTTGCGGTCGTCCCCGACTGCATGATGCTGTACACGGGGACGCCGAACGGCGTGGATTTTGGGTGGCAACGAGCGAGCCGGAACACGGCAGGATGCTGACCGCGGCGGAAGCCGCGAACCAGTTGGGAGTAAAGGTCGGGACTCTCTACGCCTACGTCAGCCGCGGATGGCTGAAAAGCTATCGGCGGCGCGTCGGGCGTCAGGCGCTGTACCGGCGCTCCGATATCGAGGCATTGCGCGGGCTGGTTGCTCCCGAGCGCGGACGCCGGGCGCGCAGCGTTCCCGACGCATCCTCGTGGGTAACCGTCGCGCAGCCCAAGAGCGCCGCGGGAATCTCACTCCCGGGCGTTATCGTCACCGAATCCGCAATCAGTTCGATAATCGAGAAGCATCTTGCCTACCGCGGCTATCCAATCGAAGAAGTCGTAGCGCACGCCTCGTTCGAGGAGACGTGCCTGCTGCTATGGAAGGGTGAGCGTCCTGGCGGGAGCGAGGTTGCGGATCTTCGCGCCGCTATCGCCGCGGCAAAGCTTCCCGCGGCCGTTTCGGCGACGATAGCCGCGCTCGGTGACGACGCTCCGCCGCTGCTTCGGCTTTCAGCGATGATGCCGAGCCTTGCGGCCTTTGAGCATCGCGGCGACCCGCTTTCGCGCCCGGAGCGTGCCCGGCGGATTATCGCGATGCTGCCGCTGCCGCTCGCGCGAAAGCCTGGAGCTTCCGTCAGCGCCGAGGGCGGGATGGCCGAACGGCTGCTCAAAACCGTCGCCGGCACCTCAGCTTCGGACTGGGAGCGCGCGGCGATGAACCAAATTCTTGTCGCCTGCGCCGAGCACGAGATGAACGCCTCGACGTTCGCGGCGCGCGTGGTCGCGAGCACCGGCGCTGACCTCTACGCTTCGGTGCTGGCCGCCCTGTGCTCGCTTTCCGGGCCGATTCACGGCGGCGCGTGCGACCGAATCGAGCGGATGTTCGCCGACCTGGAGGCGGGAAGGAAGCTCGACGATCTGCTCGATGCGTTCACGCGTGAGCGCCGTCTTCCACCCGGCTTCGGCCATCACATCTATCCCGACGGCGACCCGCGAGCGGTCCTGCTGCGCGAAACCGCCGCCGCGATCGAGCGCCACAAAGGACGCACGCTTTACGCGAGCGCGCTTCGAGTTGAGCAAGCCGTATGGAAACGCGAGCGGCTTCGCCCCAACCTCGATTTTTACCTGACCGTGTGCGTCAGGATGCTCGGTTTTAGGCGCGGGATGCCGGCTGCGATCTTCGCGGTGGGGCGATGCGCCGGATGGATCGCGCACATCCTGGAGCAATACGAGAACAACCGCCTTATCCGCCCGCGGATGCGCTACCGCGGCGTCCCGGTCCGCCACTGGGAAACAAGGGCCTGAACTTTTCCGCGCGCCGGTCTTTCCTGCCGCTCGCATTTTTTCACATCAGAAGGCCGGCGCTCTTTTCAGCCAACGCATCGCTTTGCGTTGGGCGGCATGCCGCCTTTCAGACTCTCGCCCGATGACCGGCGGAGACAGCGCGGATGTTGCCCGTTGATTGCGGCATCTGTGCCGCGGAGGGCGGCTGCGACCGCTGAGCGGCGGCTACTTTGCGACCGTGCGCGAAAGCCTTTGACGGTCGGCGCGCCCACGTCGTATTGAAGATGCGGGGAGCACGCCGCTCATGAAGGCTATCGCCAAAACTCGCCCTGCCTATGGCGCGGAGGTAATCGAGCTTCCGGTTCCGCGTCCCGGCCCGAATGAACTTCTGGTAAAGATCGCCGCGTGCGGAATCTGCGGCTCCGATCTTCATCTCTATCTGTGGGAACTCGGCGCGGAGCGAATCGCCGGCCGTCTTCCGTTCGTGCTCGGCCATGAGCCCGCCGGCGAGGTGGTCGAAACCGGCCCGGGCGTGACCGGCTTTCGTCCCGGCGACCGCGTCGCGCTCGATCCCTTTGGTCATTGCGGGCGATGCGGCCCGTGCCGCGCCGGACGATTCCATCTCTGCGCCGCGCCGACCACGCTCTCCGGCGCGTTCGCCGAATTCACGATTGCGCCGGTCGCCAATGCGTATCTTGTTCCGCCCACGATGGATTTCGAGCAGGCCGCGATGCTGGAGCCGTTCGGCACCGGGCTTCACGCGGTCGAGCAATCATGCCTTCGCGCGGGCGACAGCGCCGTAATCGAGGGTCCCGGTCCGATCGGGCTTAGTATCGCGCTGGCGGCGCGAGCGCTGGGCGTGACTTCGATCGTCGTGACCGGGCTTGGCGTTGACGCGGAGCGGCTCGCGATAGCCGAGCGGATGGGGTTTCACACCGTGGCTGCGGGTCGTCCCGGATGGACCGCAGAAGTGCGCGCGATGCTTCCCGCCGGCGGCGCGGACGCCGTATTCGACGCGTGCGGGATGCTCGATTCGGCGCGCGAACTGCTGCGGCGCGGCGGCGAGCTTGTCGAAGTCGGATGGCCCGCGCGCGACGTCTCCAGCGCGGAACTGCGCGCACTTTTCTTCCACGGTGTCACACTAATCAACTCGCGAATCCGCACACCCGAGACGTGGCGGCGGGCGATCGCGATGGTCGCGTCGGGAAACGTCGATCTGCGCCCGATGGTGACGCATCGGTACGAAATTTCGCATGGGATCGAGGCATTCGAACTGCTCCGCGCGCGCGGCGGACTCAAGGCGCTGGTGGTTCCGGGCACATGAGCGCGAAAAGCGCGTCCGAAATCATGGAGCTTCAAACCGGGAGGCAAAGGGGATGAAAGACGGATTCAAAATCGTCGATGTCGACACCCATCTGATGGAGCCCGAGTACGTATTCGAGCGATATATCGATACGCGCTACAAGTCCCAGGCGCCGCGTGTCGCGGTTGCGCCCGAATCGGGCCGGCGCACCTTCATGGTCGAGGGCGAGCCGTTCACGCGCGAAAAGGGCAAGTATCCGATGGCCGCGCCCGGCTTCCTTGAAGCAGTGCGCAAGGCGATGCAGCGCTTCGAGCGCGCGATGAAGCAGGGATTCAGCGTCGAGAGCCGCCTGCAGGACATGGACGAGCAGGGCGTGGACGTGCAGATCGTCTATCCCACCGTCGCGGGCCAGATGCTCGGGCGCGAGTTCAAGGACTCGAAGCTGCTCGCCGCGTGCTGCCGCGCCTACAACGACTGGAGCGCGGACTTCTGCTCGAAGGCTCCCGAGCGCCTCAAGTGGGCTGCCATTCTGCCGATGCAGGATGTCGGCGAATCGCTCAAGGAAGCCGGGCGCGCGGCCAAAAACGGCGCGATCAGTTTCTATGTCCGCCCGAACCCGGTCAGAGGCCGCACGATCTTTCACGAGGACTACATCCCGCTATGGGCCGAAGTCGAAAAGCTCGGCCTTCCGATCTCGACTCACGATTCCGGCTCCGCCTCGGTGCCGTCGTTCGGCGACCGGATGGATACGCACGTGACCGGCCACATCCTGTCCCATCCGTTCGAGGCGATGGCCGCGATGGCGGGTCTTATCTGGTACGGAATTATCGAAAGATTCCCCAGGCTCCGCGTCGTGCAGGTTGAGGCCGACGCGGGATGGGTTCCCTACTGGCTGCAGCGGATGGAGCAGCACTGGGACTTCAGCGGCAACTCCGAGCACGAGTACCTGAAGCGCCGCCCGACCGAGTACTTCAAGTCGAGCTTCTTTGTCGCGTTTCGCGGTGACGAGCCGACGATGAAATCCGCCGTCGAGCTGGTCGGGGACGGGAACTTCCTGTGGGACACCGATTATCCGCACCCCGACGGCACCTTCCCATGGGGACTCGACGCGCTCCTGAAGCAGCCGATAGCGGACGAGAGCAAGCGCCGAATCCTGTGGGACAACGCCGCGCGCGCCTTCAATCTGGACTAGTGTTGTCTCCCGTAATTACGGTTGAATAGTTCTCTTGCTTGCATGATCGGCATCATTTGCGGTTAAGGAGAGATGCCGATGGCGATTGGGGGAGCGGAGGCGGAACCGGCGTTGAGCGCTGAGGAGCACGCGCGGTTGACGAGCCTTGCCGCATCGCGTTCGCAGCCGCACGCGATGGTCGCGCGGGAGAAATTGGTTCTGTGAGCGATCCGGGGCGAGAGCAACCGCGCTATCGCGCCGCGTCTGGGCTTGGAGCCTGCTCACGTTCCGCAAGTGGCGCTCGCGCAGGCTTTCGGAACGTGTCAACGAAGGTTGAGACACTTGGGTTCCGCAATTAGCGGAGCAAACGACCTCCAAGCGGGCCGGGGCGGGCGGGTTGATCCAGACCTCTTGCGGGGGTCTGAGGACGCGCGGCC
>JAKAVC010000168.1 GCA_021817345.1 Deltaproteobacteria bacterium
TGGGCCCGGCGCTCGATGCGCTGGCCGCGGGCAGGCTCGACCCGCGCCCGCTGATTTCGGGCGTCTTTCCACTCGACGACGGTCTTCAGGCGCTTGAGGCCGCGGGCAAGACGTCGAATTTCAAAATCCTGCTCAAGGTCTCGTAAGCGTGCGACGTTCGAAACGCGGCGGAGCCGTCAAGCCGGCGCGCCCGGTCATCCTTGCCGGTATCGACACGGGCGGCACCTTTACCGACCTCGTCGCGATAGCCGACGGCCAGTTCCTGGTGCACAAGGTTCCATCCACGCCCGACGATCCGGCGCGGGCGGTAATGGCGGGGCTTGCCGAGATGCTGGGCGCGCCCGAGCCGTCGCTGCTCACTTACAGTTCGACGGTCGCGACCAACGCGCTGCTCGAGGGCAAGGGCGCGCGCGTCGCGCTGTTCACCAACGCGGGCTTCGAGGATTTGATCGAAATCGGCCGCCAGAACCGGTCGGAGCTTTACGCGCTTTCGCCCTCGAGGCCCGTACCGCTGGTTTCCCGCGCGATGCGCCACGGGGTCGCACAGCGAACGCTCTTCGACGGCTCGGAACTGAAGCCGTTCACGCGCGCTGAACTCTCGCGAATCCTGAGCGCCGCACGCCAGAGCCGGGCCGGAGCGTTCGCCGTATGCCTGCTTCATTCCTATGCGAATCCGAACGCGGAGGACGCTATCGCCCGCGCGCTGGAGCCGCTCGGCGGACCGGTTTCCGTATCGCATCGGATTTCCGCCGAGTACCGCGAGTTCGAGCGGCTTTCGACGACCGTCGTCAACGCGTACGTCGCACCTAGGATGGCGGCGCATCTGGAGAACCTTGGCCGCAAGCTCGCGCGTACGCGCCTTCGCGTGATGCAGTCCAACGGGCAGGCGGTCGGCCTTGAACTTGCCCGCGCCGAGCCGGTGCGCACGATTCTTTCCGGTCCCGCGGCGGGCGTAATCGGAGCGGCGTCGATGGCGAAGACGCTCGGCACCGACCGCTTTATCACCTTCGACATGGGCGGCACTTCAACCGACGTGTCGCTCTTCGACCGGCGCGCGCGAATCCGCACGTTAAGTTATCCGAACGGCTACGCGGTGCGCACTCCCGTAGTCGATATCCATACGGTCGGCGCGGGCGGCGGCTCGATAGCCCGGCTCGACGCGGGCGGCTCGCTGCGCGTGGGTCCGGAGAGCGCCGGCGCGAATCCGGGACCGGCCTGCTACGGACGCGGGACGGAGGCTACGGTCACCGACGCCGACCTGGTCGCGGGACGGCTCGTCGCCACAAGCTTTCTCGGCGGAAAGATGGCGATATATCCCGAGCGCGCGGAAGCCGCGATAGGCCGGCTTGCCCGCGCGATGAAAACCGACCCGGCGCGCGCGGCACGCGGCGTTATCCGCGTCGTCAACGCCAATATGGAGCGCGCGATCCGGGTGATCACGGTCGAACGCGGATTCGACCCGCGGGATTTCGCGATGCTCGCGTTTGGCGGCGCGGGTCCGATGCATGCGTGCGAGCTTGCGATGGCTCTCGGGATAAGGCATGTCGTGCTGCCGCGAAATCCGGGGCTCTTGTGCGCATGGGGCGCGCTCGGCGCGCCGCTCGGCCGCGAGTATTCGGCAACTGTGAGAGAGCCGGAGCCTGATTTTGCCCGCGTGATGCGCCGGGCACAGCCGCTCTTGAAACGTGCGCGCGTGGAGCTTGTCGCCGAAGGCGTTCGCGCGGACGATATCGCTGAGGAAGTCTTCGCCGACATGCGCTATCGCGGGCAGTCCTACGAAATCGAGGTTCCGGTCACCAGGGACTTCGTCGCGCGTTTTCACGAGGCGCATCGGCGCACTTTCGGCCACGCCGCGCCCGAGGCCGCGGTCGAAGTCGTGAACCTTCGCGTGCGCTCGCGCGGCGCCGCGGTTGAGGCGGCACCCCAACCTATAGCCGCGAGCCGCCGCGGAGCCGCTCCGGTCTCGAAAATCGAGACGCTTGCCGGCGAGCGCCGCCTCACTGTCCCGGTCTATTCACGCGAGCATCTTGCCGAGGGCACGCGGCTTCGTGGGCCATTTATCGTGGTCGAACTCAGCTCGACGGCCTACGTGGCGCCGGAGTTCGCGATGCGCGTGGACGGCTTCGGAAACCTGCACCTGGAGGCTTGAGGCGGCGTGAAACTCGACCCGGTAACGCTCGCCGTGATGAACAGCCGGCTTGCGGCAATTGCCGAAGAGATGGGCGTCGTGCTCGGGCTGACCGGTTACTCGCCGAATATCAAGGAGCGGCACGATTTCTCGTGCGCGGTGTTCGACGGCAAGGGCGAACTTGTCGCGCAGGCCGCGCATATCCCGGTCCATCTCGGCTCGACGCCGCTTTCGGTGCGGGCAGCGCTTGAGAGACTGGACCTTCGCCCCGGGGACGTCGCCGCGGTCAATGATCCGTTCGCCGGCGGAACCCATCTGCCGGACCTGACGCTGGTCGCGCCGATCTTTATCGGCAACCGTAGCCGTCCGTTCGCGTTTGTCGCCAACCGGGCCCATCACGCGGATATCGGCGGGATGGCGCCGGGTTCGATGGCGCTGGCGAGCGAAATCTACCAGGAAGGATTCCGCTTGCCGCCGGTCAAGATCGTCGAGCGTGGAAAGATCTCACGCGACGTGCTCGCACTGTTCCTCGCCAACACGCGCGTCGGCGAAGAGCGCCAGGGCGACCTGCGCGCGCAGCTCGGCGCGCTCTCGGTCGGAGCCGAGCGGCTTCGCGAACTGGTCGCGTCGCAGGGACGAGCGCGGATCGCGCGCGCGATGGAATCGCTAAAGGATTACGCCGCGCGGCTTATGAGCGCGGAACTCAGGCGGCTGCGTCCGGGGATTTACGCGGCGGAGGATTTTCTCGACGACGACGGCTTCGGCGCGACGCGTATCCCGATTCGGGTCCGGGTGGAAATCGCCCGTGGGCGCGCGACGGTTGATTTCACCGGTTCGTCGCCGCAGGTGCGCGGAAACGTCAACGCGAATTACGCGATCACGCTTTCGGCCACCTTCTATGTGATGAAGTGCATGGCGGCGGAGGCGGTGCCCGCGAACGAAGGCCTGATGCGGCCAATCAAGGTGATCGCTCCCGAAGGAACGATCGTCAACGCGCTCGCGCCTGCCGCGGTCGCGGGCGGAAACGTCGAGACCTCACAGAGAATCGTTGACGTGCTGTTCCGCGCGCTGGCCAAAGTCGCGCCCGAGCGGGTTCCCGCGGCAAGTTCGGGCTCGATGTCGAATCTGACCATCGGCGGCTTCGATCCGATCCGACAGCGTCATTTTTCGTACTACGAGACGATCGCGGGCGGTGCGGGCGCCGCGCCGGGCCATCCGGGCGCTTCGGGAATCCATACCCACATGACCAACACGCTCAACACGCCGATCGAGGCGCTCGAAGCGTATTACCCGATGCGGGTGACGGAATATCGGGTGCGGCGCGGCTCGGGCGGCAGGGGTCTTGCGCGGGGCGGCGACGGGCTGGTGCGCGAACTGGAGTGCCTCGTCGAGTCGAACGTGAGCCTGCTCACCGAGCGCAGAACTCTTAGGCCGTGGGGACTCGCCGATGGCGGCGACGGAGCCCCGGGCGCAAACTACCTCGTGCGCGGCGGCGAAGCGAAGAAGCTTCCGGGCAAGACCAACGTGCAACTCAAACCCGGCGACAGGATTCGCGTCGAGACGCCGGGCGGCGGCGGATGGGGCCGCGCGGGCTCGCGCACCGGGCGCAAGAGGGAAGCCAACCGGCGCGCAACTTAACCATCTTGCAGCAGAACCCCGGCAACAGCAGCGGGGTTGAAGTCGTGCTTTGGGCGGTTAAGTTTTATTCGATGGCGGAAGATCGGTTCTGGGTTGGGGTTCACGGGGTGATCGCGGAACGCGGTCGATTGCTGGTGCTGAAGCGCGCGCCCGAGATGCAATACTGCCCCGGTACCTGGGACCTGCCCGGAGGTCACCTGGCGGCCGATGAGACGCTCGAGGAATGCCTCGTGCGCGAAGTGCTCGAAGAGACCGGGCTCCGCGTTGAAATCGAGCGCTTGCTTGGTGTGAATAAGACGCCCGGGCCGTATGTTCAGGCGCTGTTCGCGTGCAGGCACGAAACGGCGAACGGGGGCGAAGTCCGGCTTCGCGAGCATGAACACGTCGATTCGCGATGGGTCACGCTCGCCGAACTCGCCCGGCTCGACCTGATTCCCTACCTCGAAGGAGCGCTACGGCGCGGTCTGCTTGCCTACCTGATCGAGTGATCTGGCGCGCGGCTGTCTGGCGCGCATGGTTCGGCCGCGCCAGTAGCCGAAGAAGTTCGCGCACTCGCATCCGTGGTACATCACGCCTTCCCCGTCGCCGCGAAGCGCCGCCGCCGCCATCCTGAGGACGTTTTTTGCGAGCTTGTCGAGCCGGTTGTGGCTCATTCCGCCGGCAAACGCGCTGCCGACTCCGTAGGCGAAGCTCTTCCTGAGAAGATATGCGCGCCGGGTGCGTTCCGGCCCGATCATGTGATGGACGACGGCGTCGGGCGCGAAACCGACGTGTCCGCCGCGGGCGATTATCCGCGCGAAAAAATCCGTGTCGGCGCCCGAGATGGCGTTACCGCCGATAACGCCCAGATCCTCGCGGAAGCGCCCGAAGCGCTCGAAGGTCGAGCGTCGGAAAGCCATATTGGCGCCGAAATAATTGCCGAGCGTCTCGACCGCCGCGCGCGGACCGCGCTCGATTGCGCGCGGGTCGTGCACCGCGAGCTTCGAGTTGAGGCGCGGTCCGAGCCATCGCGGCGGCTGCGTCATCCATCGCGCCAGCACCATCCCGCACGCCGCGTCGAGGCCGCGCCGCTCGATCTCGCCGACGAGCGCGCCCGCCCAGCCGGGCTCCGCGACCGCGTCGTCGTCGATGAACAAAAGGAAGTCGCCGCGAGCCTCGTCTATCGCCCGGTTGCGCGCGAAGCTCTCGCCCAGGCGCGGCTCATACACGCGGCGGGCGGGAAACGGCGCTGAGCGCGCGACCGAGTCGAAAACGGCGGGGGTCGAATCGGTCGAGGCGTTGTCGACGACGACGCATTCCGCCTCCCATCCCGGCGCGAGCCTCAGTGCAAAGACGCTTCGCAGCGTCTCGCCGAGTGTATTCGCGCGGTTATGGGTGGGTATTGCTATCGTGAGTTTCGTTGGGCGGTCTCCGTTTCGAGCGCGGGGTTTTCCATGCTGTTAGATCGCGCCCGAGCATCTTTTCGACTTCCTCGACGTCGGGGCGAAACAGCTCGCGTAAGCGTGCGTCGATTTCGTCGGTCAGAAGCTCAAACTTCGGGCCGCCGGTCGAAAAGAACCGCCACACGCCCAGGTCCGTGAGAAGCCTCACGGTGCCATTGAACTTGTTGTCCTCGAGCCAGAGGTGCAATTGGCGCGCCCTGCGCGCGAGCTCGCGGCTGCGCGGAGCTTCATTCACGGCATTGACGCGCTCTTCCGCGATCGGCGAGTCCGCAACCGGAATCGAAGGAATTCCGATGAAGTCGGTAATCGCGTCGAGAAACGCCTGGGGCCGCGCCTTCAGGTCGTCGTAAAGGCCGACGTGGACGCGCTCAGCGCCGAAGGTTTCCTGCCACGCCCTGATATACACCGCGTACCGGCTTTCATCGCGGATGTCCCGGCGGCGCATCACGGCGTCCTCGAAGCCGGTCTTTATCCAGGCGTGGCGATGCAGCAGACGGTAGTACGAATAGGCCCTGTCCACCGGATCGCGCAGGGTGATGATGATCCGGCATTGAGGCAGAAGCGAGGAGATCCGCCGACGCGATTCCTCGAGCGCGAAATAAGTGGGACAGATCTCGCCGCACGGAAGATTAGGCGGACAATTGCGGAAATACGCCGCGTACCAGTCAATCCCGCGCTCGTAGTTGCGTTTGAAAAAATCGGTTTCCTTGCGCCCTTCGGGAAGGCCGACGTGTCCGCGCAGCACGCGGTCGAGCCAAGTGGTTCCGGTGCGCGGAGGTCCGATCGCAATAAAGTCGGGCAATCTCCGGTCCGCGGCCGAATAGTCCTTTGCGAAACTTTCCATCACTGGGTCCGGAATTTTACACGAAACCGTGAAAGCGCCGAAGCGCGGATTCTTCGGCCATGACGGGATTTTACAGACCTGTCGCCCATCAAGTATTACGCCGGGGGTCCGCTGCGGTCACCTCACGGATGGGGTTTCGCCGCGGACGGCGAAGCGGCGGCGACGGGCGAAGCGCTTGCCGCGGGCGAAGGCGCAGGCGATGGCTGCGGCTTTGGGAGCGGCGCCTTGGATTGGGTAAACACGACACCGGTGACTTCGAGGTCGGGCGTCGATTTCTGCTGGATTTGCACGGGAGCATTCAGCTTGAAGCCGAATTTCCGCGTCTCGCCCGGGATGAACGGCAGGACGGGGCGATCGAAGTTGATGAACTCGAGCGGGGTCGCGACGATCGTATGGTCCTCGCTATAAACCATCTTGCGGCGCTTGCCCTTGCCCTCGTAATAGCTGACGGTGCATACGACTTCGTCGACCGCCTTGTCGCCGCCGTTGGTGACGGTGCCGAAGATCGCCGGCACGCCCGAGGCGGCCATCTTCATGTCAACGTTAGCCAGTTTGAGGTTCGGGATATAGGCCTTCGCGTCGGCGATCTGGCTCTTAACCTTCTGGATGTCGCTCAGTTCGCGCTGATAGACGAACTTGAGACCCTCGTTTCCGGTAGCCTGTTCCTTGTCAAGGTTCTGAAGGAGCTGCTGGTAGAGCGCGATCGCCTTGTCGTAATCGTGCTGATGGTAGGCCTTCACCGCCTCGGCGTGTTCCTTGTAAATTTCATCCTTGGCGGGGAAATCGACGAAAATCTTCCATCCCGTCGGCTGCTTCACCATCACGATGTCGTCGTCGTAAACGAGTTTCGGAAAGGTGCCGTCGGTCAGGCTCTTCTGGGCGAGCGACCCGGGGTCCTGGTTTGGGCCAGCCTCCGCATCGATAGTGCGCTCCCATAGCGGAAGATCGGGGCGAACGACATGCACCTCAACTATGGCCTTGTCCGTGCCGAGCATCCTGGTGCCGCCGACCGTGAATTTTGTGGCCTCGACGACCGCCTTGAACCAGTCGCGGCTTACCGGCGGCACGAGGGGGATTCCGGTCAGGAACTGATCCAGCGTGCGGTCGATCTTGTCCTGCTGGGAAAGCAGGTCGTAACAAGCCGGATAGTTGTATAGCTTCAAGTCGTCGACGTAGGCCTGGGCGGCCGACGACGGTCCCTTGCTGCATCCGGAGAGGACCGCTGCGAGAGCGGCCACGCAAGCTATGATCAAACCCGAACGGTTGATTTCGCGCGCACCCGTTTCCATCGTCAGTCGCCCACCTCCGTGAATCGGGAAACGACACGATTCTAATGGGAGTGGGATCAAAAACAAGTTCCGCCCGATACGGAGGGAACGGGCGGCGGCGTGAGTTTGCGCGCGAGGCAGGGCAAAAGAGAAGTTCAGCCCGCGTTTGAAAGCTGCTTCAGCTCGACGACATTTCCCTCGGAATCGCGGATGTAGACTGAAAGCCCGCTGCCGCGCGCGCCGTAGCGAATCGCCGGCTCGCCAAGCACCTCGACGGAGTTGCCCTTGAGATACTCGACAACCTGCCTGATGTCCTCGGCCTCGATACCGAGGCAGAAATGATCCATATTGCGTGCGTCTTTCGCCGGAGCCCCCTCGGTGGCGGGCACCAGGTCGAGCATGCTCCGGCCGGCGCGCAACTGGACGAGACCGATCTGCTCGATGCGGCGCTCTTCAGTAAGGCCAAGCACACGGGTGTAAAAATCGAGCGCTCTTTCGCGATCGGCGCATCGGAGCACCACGTGATCGAGTTCGGCAACCTTGAGCGGCGATTCCATCGACGCCTCCTTGCACTCTGGCGCAAGCTTATCTTTCCACCCGGAGATTGGCCTCGTTCCAGTCGAGCATCCCGCCCTTCATGTTCCACACCCGCTCGAAACCGAGCCCGGTCAGAATCGCGGCGGCGGTGGTGCTGCGCTGGCCGACCCTGCAAATCGCGATGATCTCGCGCTCCTTGAGCGCGGACAGCTCCTTCGCGCGCTCGGGCAGCTCGCCAAGCGGTATCAGGCGCGCGCCGGGAATATGCCCAAGCTCGCCGTGGAACTCCCCTTCCTCGCGCACGTCGAGCAAAACCGGCGGATTCGGCCTCTGGATCCGCTCGAATACCTCCTGCGGGCTCAGTTGACGGACCTGACTGAGCTGGGCGAGATTCGGAAACGGCATCGTCTCCGCGTCAACCTCGCACTGGTTCGGCTGGAGCGCCTCCTGGATACCCTCGGGCAGCGGCAAGCCGAGATGGTTCATCAGTTGAACGTAGTCCTCGCGGCTTCGCCCGGCGATTCGCGGGTTCGAGCGCTTCTCGTCGCCGATAGTCGAGCGCGTGTGTCCCCGATAATCGTGCGCGGGGAAAACCAGTGTCGAATCGGGCAAGGTGAACAGCTTGCCCGTGATTGAGTCGTATGACGTTGCCGGATCGCCTCCGGCGAAATCGGTGCGTCCGGTTCCGTGGATGAGAAGCACGTCGCCGGTGAGCACGCGCCCATCAACCAGCAGGCTGATGGAATCCGGAGTGTGACCCGGCGTGTACAGCACCCTGATCTCGAGATCGCCGCACGCGAGCAGGTCGCCGTCATCGACGTGCATCGTGACGTACGGCGAGGGCGCCCGTCGATGCATTACGACGGGAGCGCCGGTCAAGTCGCTCAGGTCGCGCGCACCGCTTCGATGGTCGGCGTGGGTGTGCGTGTCGATAATCATGTCAAGGGCGAGTTTGTGATAGGCGAGGAACCCGAGATAAAGGCCGACCCTATCGCGCAGCGGATCGATTATCGCCGCCTTTCGCTCGCCATCCGAGGCTATCAGGTAGGTCTTGCACTTGGCGTGGTTCAGCTCACGAAACATCGCGGTCTCTCCCCAAAGGCAATATATCGCCGGGATGCGGCGCAAGGGAATTGAGCGCGCCGGGGCGGATGGAGCGATACCGCGTCCCGCTCAAGGTCACGGTGCTTGATTGGGCGCGTGCGGGCGTCAATTATGCATCCATTCGATGAACCACACCGCGATTGCGCTCGCCATCTTCAGCCTCACCTACGCAGTTATCGCGGCGGGCGAACTTCCACGCCTTCGCCTCGACCGTGCGGGAGCGGCGCTTGCGGGCGCGGTCGCGATGCTCGTGACGGGGGCGCTGTCCGAAACCGCGGCCTGGAAGGCGGTTGACTACCGCACGCTCTCGCTCCTGCTCGGGATGATGATCGTGGTGGCGAACCTCAGGCTCTCGGGAGCGTTCGCCGCCTTCGCGCGGACGCTCTTGCTGAAGGCGCGTTCGGGGCCGGGACTGCTCGCGATGACGGTGGCGGCCTCGGGCATCCTGGCTGCCTTCTTCATCAATGACGTCGTATGCCTTGCGCTCGCGCCGCTGCTTATCGAGACGGTGCAGGCGCTCTCGCTCGATCCCGTGCCTTTCCTGCTCGCGCTGGCGACCGCAAGCAATATCGGAAGCGCCGCGACCATCACCGGCAACCCGCAGAACATGATCGTCGCCGGCTTCGCCCATCTGCGCTACGGACGGTTCGCGCTGCACCTTGCGCCGATCGCGCTAATCGGGCTTGCGATCGATTACGCGGTAATCGCGTGGCTGTACCGCAACAAGCTCGCGCGCATGAGGCGCAGCACTTCTGTTCTGAAAAGCCGGCGGCTCAAGGTTCTGAGGCCGCTCGCGATCAAATCCTCGCTGGTCGCAGGCGCGACGCTGGTGATGTTCGCGCTCGGCTACCCGACCTACCTGGTCGCGCTCAGCGCGGGCTCGATACTGCTTTTCACGCGCCGCGTCCGGCCCGAGCGGGTCTACAAGCTCGTGGACTGGACGATGCTCCTGATGTTCACGGGGCTGTTTATCGTGGTCGCGGGCGCCGAGGCGACCGGCTTCCAGAACGATTTGCTCGCCGCGGTCGGCGTTGCGCGGATGAGCAATCCGATTGTATTGAGCCTCGTCACCGCGGCGCTCTCCAACCTGGTCAGCAACGTGCCGGCGGTCCTGCTGTTTCGGCCGCTCTATCCGATGCTCGGCGGCGGCTATCGCACCGCGCTTCTGATCGCGAGCGCGAGCACGCTCGCCGGAAACCTGACGGTGGTCGGCTCAATCGCAAATCTTATCGTTATCGAACAGGCACGCGCGAAACGCGTCCGCATATCGTTCATGGACTATTTGAAGGTGGGCGTGCCGGTAACGCTGCTCACGCTCGCGGTCAGTATCGTCGTCCTGCAGCTCGGACTTTAGGCTGCCTTGGCCGCGGATTGCGGAGGAAAGGTCACGCGCACTATTTCCGCCGCGCGCACCGCGTCGGCGACCATCCGCTCGATATCGAACTCCATCTCGGCCCGTTCGACTTCGGCGAGATTCGCGTGGGTCTCGGGATGAGCCGGGGTGAAGAGCGTGCAGCAATCCTCGTCGGGCAGAATCGAAGTCTCGAAGGTGCCGAGCCGGCGCGCCTCGGCGATTATCTCGTTCTTGTCCATCCCGACCAGCGGACGGAGGATCGGAAGCTTGGCCGCCCGTTCGATAACCATCATGTTCTCCAGCGTCTGCGACGCGACCTGGCCGAGGCTCTCGCCGGTTACCAGTACCGACGCTCCCGCGCGCCGCGCGAGCGCGCTGGCGATTCGCATCATGAAGCGCCGGTAGAGGACCACTCGAAGCGGCCTGTGCGTTCGCGCGACGATCTCGCGCTGGAGCGCGCCGAATGCCACCAGCGTGAGCGTCGAATGCGCCTGGTAGCGGGTCAGATGCGTCACCAGTTCGTGCGCCTTCTCGCGGCTGGCCGGGGAGACAAGAGGATGCGCATGGAAGTGGACGAAATTCATCCTGAGTCCGCGCTTCATCATCCGGTAGGCCGCGACCGGCGAATCGATTCCGCCCGAGAGCAGCGCCATCGCGCGCCCCGTCACGCCGACCGGAAGCCCGCCCGCGCCTGGAATCTTGCCGGCCGAGACGTAGGCGGCGTCGGGCAGCACCTCGATCGAGATTTCGAGTTCCGGATTATGCAGATCGACCGGAAGCTTGAGCGCGTCCGCGACCGCGGCGCCCACTTCGCGCTCGATCTCCATCGAGTTCATCGGAAATTGCTTGTAATCGCGCCGCGCGCTTATCCGGAACGAGCGCGCCGCCGGCCACTGGCGCGCCCGCTCGAGCGCCTCGCGCTTCATGGCATCGAGCTCAAGCGCGGCCGGATAGCTGAGTGAGAAGTTCTGCAGCCCGAAGACGCACGCCGCCCGCTCGATGGCAACACGCTCGGGAAGCTCGTCGGGCAATTCCACCATCAGGCGCGACCCGCGCGGACGCATCGGGCCGAGCCTGTAATCGGCGAACAGCGCGCGCAGGTTCTGTTTGACCTGTTCGACGAACCGCCATCGGTTGCCCCGCTTGAGCGCAACCTCGTGATATCTGCCAATCAAGAAACGCATGCCGGAATCATGGCGCAAGGCCGGATGCTAGAGTCGCATGCCGATGGGGCCGGCGCCAGACGGGAGACGCGCGATAACGCGGCGCCGCGCCGTCCGTGCTATGGTGTTTGCATGTCGCACACCCGTACGACGAACCGCAATCCCGCGATTGCTCGCCATATCGAGCAACTTCGCCGAACGCTGACCAGGAACGACCCCGTCGAGCGTCCCGCCTCGGACGCGGTCAAAAGCAAGGCCGCGGTCCTGGTGCCGCTGCTCGAACGCAAGGGCGACCTGAGCATCGTTTATATCCGCCGCTCGGATCATGTCGAAAGCCATCGCGGACAGGTCGCGTTTCCCGGCGGGCGGGTCGATCCCGCCGATCGAACCCTGCTCGACACGGCGCTTCGCGAGGCGCGCGAGGAAGTCGGGCTCGCTCCCGAATGGGTCGAAGTGCTGGGCGGATTCTCGACCATGAGCACGCTCACCAGCGGGATGGCGGTCGCGCCGTTCGTCGGGTTGGTCACGCGCGAGGTCACGTTCCGGCCGGACCCCAACGAAGTCGCCGAAGTTTTCGAGGTGCCGCTCGGCGCCCTTTCCGACCCGCGTTATCGCGGAAGCTACGAATGGAAGCGCGAAGGCGCGCCGGCGTCGAGTTATCCGGCGATCTTGTACGGCGGCCAGATAATCTGGGGACTTACGCTGCGCATCACCGAACGCCTGCTCGAAATAATCGGCGCCGCTTAACAGGCCGCGCCGTAGCCGTGGCCCATAAAAGAGATTTGCGATGAGCGCAGTGGTTCCAACTCCTGAAGCGATACGCGCGCTGAGCGAGGCTCCCGATACCGGCCCGGTCGTGATGCTGAACCTGCTCAAGTTCAAGCCGGGCGGCGCCGAGTCGTACGCGAAGTACGGGCGCGCGGTGCTCAAGATAATCGAAGCGATGGGCGGCAAGGTGATTTACTCCGGTCCCGTGGAGGCCACCGTCGTCGGCGACAGGAAATGGGACGCGATGGTGCTGGTCCATATCCGTCGCGAAAGGCGTTCCTGAAGATGATCGCCGATCCCGAGTACCAGAAGCATCATGTCTATCGCGAACAGACGCTCGAAGCGGCCGAACTTTACGCGACTCATTCCGGCACCGCCGCATAACAGGGGGACAGGGAGATGAGCACGCGCCGCAATATCCTTTTCATCACGACCGACCAGCAGCGCTACGACGCGCTCGGATGCAACGGAAATCGCATAGCGCGCACGCCCGTCGCCGACGGGCTTGCCGCGCAGGGGATCAACTACCGCCGCGCGCACAACCAGAACGTGGTCTGCATGCCGGCGCGCTCCACGATACTGACGGGGCAGTACGTGCGCACTCACGGGGTGTTTGCCAACGGCGTCCCGCTGCCGCTTGACGCGCCAAGTATCGCCGCTTACCTGCGCGAGAAGGCCGGTTACCGAACCGCGCTTTTGGGCAAAGCGCATTTCGAGCCTGCCTTCGATTTCGGCCAGCGATGGCGGGAGAACCGGATGGGGCGCGATGGAGACTTGGGCCCGCTGCGCGGCTTCGAACGGGCGGAGCTTGCGATGCACGGGCCGATGGGCGGATGGCATTATTCCGTCTGGCTCGCCAACAACCATCCCGAAGAGGCCGGCGGGTTCGCCTCGCTGCTGAGCGGCCTGGGGGGCGGCGACACCGGCGCTCCGGAAACCAAATACAATCCGATCCCGCGCGAACATTACCATACAGACTGGGTTGCCGAGCGGACTATTGGTTTTCTCGATTCGCTCGCAGCCGAGGAACCGTGGTTCGTCTGGATGAGCTTTCCCGATCCCCATCATCCGTGGGATCCGCCCGGAGATGAGGCGCGTCGGCGCATCAACTGGCGCGATCTCGACCTGCCGCCCGGCCATCCCGGCTCGCGCGAGAAAATCGAACGCATCCTGCGCGAAAAGCCGCGCCACTGGCTCGACTGGTACGAAGGACGCTTCCGCAACCCGGAAGGCGGCCCGATGAACTTCGTTCCCTGCCAGATGACCCACGACCAGGTGCGCGAAGTGAATGCGATGGTTCATGTCGAGAACGAGCTTATCGACGAAGCCTGCGGACGGGTGCTCCGGCGCGTCGCCGAGCGCGGATGGAACGAACGCACCGACGTTTTCTTCACCACCGATCACGGCGAACTGCAGGGCGACTTCGGGCTTTTGTACAAGGGTCCATATCACGTGGACGCGCTGATGCGGGTGCCGCTGATATGGCGCCCCGCGCCGTGCGCCGCGATCGGTCCCGCCGAGATCGACGAGCCGGTCGGACATCTCGATCTCGCCCCGACCTTCTGCGCAATCGCGGGGGTGCCGATTCCCGACTGGATACAGGGCGAACCGCTTCCCATCGCGCCCGGCTCGACGCGCGAACGGGTCATCACCGAATGGGACAGCCAGTTCGCGCAGGTCGGGATGCATCTCAAGTCGATCTATCGCGACGGCTTTCTGTGCACGGTTTGCGAAAAGAGCACGCGCGACGAGGGCTTCAACCTCGAACCGCTGATCCACGCGCGCCAGGCTCCGCTGCCGGATATCAGTTACGACGGGAGCGAAGGCGAACTGTACGATCTGCGCGAAGATCCGCTTCAGTGGCACAATCTATGGAACGACCCCGCGCGCCAGAAGCTCAAATCAGACCTTATCGCCGACCTTTACGACCATCTGCCGCCCGCGCGCGCGCCCAAACTCACCGTCGAGGCGCCGGTTTAACAAGCTTGCGGCTATCGGAGAATACCGCGCGATAAGGGAACTCAAGCTGACGGAGCTAGAGGGAGAGTCCCATTAATAATTTTACAGCGCACGCCAGCGGCAAGAGATTCTTCGCTTCGGCAGCCTTCGCTCAGAATGACCAACAACGGTGCGCGCACCTGTCATTCTGAGCGAAGCAAAGAATCTCATTCCACCGAGCGACATCTCATCAACTTATCTGCGGGGCAGCACGCTGGCCTGGCCGAGGGAGTGGGAAAAAATAGCGTTTCCAATCACGAACGGGTCGGCAAGGCGCTTGAGCTGCTCAAGGCTGGGCTAAGGCCATACTTCGAGCGCGAAATGCGCGCGGCTTTCCGGTGAGTCCACGGATTGGCGTACTAGTCATCCTGAGCGAAGCGAAGGATCTCGCGCGGTCCTAGGCGCGTCAAGATAATGGGCTGCAAGTATTACGTTTACATCATGAGCAGCAAATCCGGTGTCTTGTATATCGGCGCAACCAATGACCTTGAGCGCCGGGTGCTGGAGCACAAAAAGGGCCTGTTGGAGGGTTTCACCAAAAAGTACCGGGTCACCAGACTGGTATATGTCGAGGAGTTCGACAGGCCGTCAGATATGGTCGCACGCGAACGCCAACTCAAAGGTTGGACGCGAAAACGAAAGCTCGAACTGATCCACCGTCAAAACCCCGAGATGGCGGATTACGCGCGCGACGGCGCGCGAGATCCTTCGCTTCGCTCAGGATGACGGACAAGGCGGAGAGCCGGCCGGTGAGTAATTTGAAAGACTGCCTTAGCGTTTTGGACCTGCTCAGGTCGCTGGTGTGGCGTCCCATTAATAGTTTTACAGTGCACGCCAATGATGAGATTCTTCGCTTCGGCAGCCTTCGCTCAGAATGACCAACAACGGGGCGCGCGCCTGTCATTCCGAGCGAAGCGAAGAATCCCATGCCACCGAGCGACATCTCATCAACTTATCTGCGGGACACCACGCTAGCGGGAGAGTAATCCGTCGTTGAGAGCGAGAGATCGGGAGTTCGTTGACGAGATGCTCGGCGGCACGGGCGTCGAAGCGATCTCTTCGCCGCTTGGCCGTTTCGTCCCCGCGATATCGCTTTTTCCGCTATGCGCCCCTCGCACGGTTTGCGTCAGGCGCGGCGCGCCCTAGAATCAAGTAGAGCAATCGCTCGCCACGCGCCGAAGATTCGCTTCGGACGGGCGGGATTGGAAACCAGCGCGTTCAGCTCCTGCGCACGTCTTGGAGAATGCGCATCAAAGCACCTATTCACACGACCCTGCCTCGCGCCCGCAGACCCGCCATGGATTTGCGCGTGAGCGCCCGTCCCGGAGAACCGGATGGCGACCGGTGCTGAGGCGCTCCGCCTTCGCCCCAGACGCCTCTTGCCCGCGCCGAGACCGACGCCGGGGATCGAAGCGTGGAATCGGCGGGCGCGATGGACCGCCTGGGGGATCTTCGGGCTTAATTTCGTGCTGCTTGCCGCGTCGCTTGGCGATTACCGGGTCAGTATCGACTCGGGCTTTCACATCTCGCTTGCCGAATGGTACGCGCATCACGCAACCGCGTGGTGGGACCATATCAATTACGGGCCGGTGGGACGGCCGAACCTGCAGGGGCCCGCGCTGCATATCGCGATCGCGATGCTCGGCTCGGCGCTCGGCGGGCGTCCAGGTGATTTCATCCTTGCCAACGCAATTCTCGCGGTCGCACAGTGGTGCGCGGCGGTTGGGACCGCCTTTTACTTCGCGCGCAGGATTGGCGGTGACGTGGCCGCGATGTTCGCGGTGGCCTTGCTTGCGGGAAGCGGATTTTCGTCGGCTTCGTTTTACGTTGGCGTCCCTTCGGGATGGATCTTCATCGCGGTCCCGTGGGCGGTTTACTTTTTCCTGAATGACAGGCTAATCCTGGCGACCGCCGTGACAGCGCTCGGATGCTACGCGCATCTTGGCGGATTCCTGACCGCGCCGCTCGCGCTGCTCGTCGCGGCGGTGGTCGAGGGGCGATGGCGGGCGCTTGCGAAAGTCGGGATTGCAACCGCGATTCTCACCCTGCCCTATTCGATCCATTTTCTTGCAAATCTCGCATGGTACCGTGGCCGCCATGCGCCCGAATCGCTGCGCTTCGATACGCTGATACTGCTTCTCGGCGTGGGCGGTTTTTTCTGGATCGTGAGCCGCCCGCGCGCCGACACGTTTCTTGTCGCGTGGGCGATCGGACCGCTTGCGTGGCTCTTCCAGGATTACCATCGCTTCATCCTGCAGTCATCGATCGCCGCGTCGGTTCTTGGAGCGCTGCTGCTGACGCATCTGATGGGCCGAATCTCGCACGAGCGGGCGCGCTCGGCGTTTGCATCGGGGATGGTCGTGCTGGCGACGGTGTTCCCGCTTTCGATACCGAGCCTTGCCGGGGAAATTTCATGGGACGCGGGGATTCGTTATCCGCGGATGCTCAACTGGAATGAGGCGTGCCGGCTCGCCGCGATTATCCGTGCCAATCATCTGAACAACCGGCTGCTCGCCGTCTACCAGTTCTCGCTCGGCCCGGCGATCGCGGTTTTCACGCCGGTAACGGTCGAAAAAGGGCATTGGGTGGAAGTTCAGCCGATTCACGATCCGGCCGACGACGTCTCAGCGGGCGCCAAGGTTTACGTCGTGCCGCTTGCGCCCGATGACCCGGAACTCATCGCGCTCGCGCGCAACGGGCTGGTCAAGGTGTACGGCGGCACGGCGGATACCGCGGTCGTCACGCTGGCGACGCGCGCGGCGCCAGGGCGGGCGCGCGCGGACTTCGTCGCCGCCGTCGAGCGCAACGCCGAATGGCTCGCGCGCCACGCGGTGAACAACGGCACGCCGCCGTTCGCGGACATGATGAGCCTGATGACGGCGGCAGGCCGAGCGGCCTATCGGCGCCGCCTCGACGTGCAACGCTTCCACGCGGGCCGGATGGAGGTCGCGGCGCTGGTTTACGCCTATGCGCTCGAGCCGCGCCATCCGGCCGAGGCCAAACGATTGAGGCTGGCCGCGATGGATTTGGGGACCGTCGCGAGCTACCTGAGCGACGCCGACCCGCTCGGCAGGATAAGCGCGGCGCGCCACGCGCAATTCCGGCGCAACATGGAGGCGCTGGCCGTCGCCGTGAGCGCCCATCCCGGCGACCCGTCCGGCGCGCGCGACGTGCGCTCGGCGATGCGGCGTCTGTTCAGCGAGTATCTTGCGGGCGCGGCCGCTTAGACCGGGCGGAGCATGTCGGCGTAGGAAACGCCGATTAGATGATTGCGGCGCACGCCGAGCGCTTCGATAAGCTCGTCCACGTCGGCGCGGCTCCTGGCGCTGTCCACGCCCTGATCGAGCACCGCCTCGATCTCTCCGAAGCCGCCCAGCCCGTCAACGCTGTCCAGATGCAGCCGCACGTTGTTCTTCATCAGCAGCGTGCGTTCCTTGCGCACTTCGGCAAGAACGCCGAGCGCCGCGGACAGAACCGCGCGCAGCGGCTCGGGCTCCGCAACCGGCGCGATTTCGTAGCTGGAAAGCTTCAGATCGCCGCTCGGCGCTCGGTCATAATGGATCAGACAGGCGCCGGACGGCTCCTCGCGCAGCTTCAACTTGCCGCGTGGGACGCGAAAGAAAGTGTCGCGCTGGCGGAAAGTCGCCTTGAGATCATAACCGAGTGATTCGGCCTTTTCGCGTGCCCGTCGGAGGTCGGAAAGCTTGAACTTCGCTTCGAGGTTTTGCACCGCTCCTCCTCAAATCTCATCGCCTGGCCTGCCCGGCCGCGGCTTCGGGCGGCTTGCGGGTTTCCGGTTCGGCCAGGAGGTCATGCAGGCTTCCGGTGATGAGGCGTGCGCCGCGCTGGTAGGTCAGGTAAGCCCAAGCCCATTCGAACATAACCATCACCCGATTCCGGAAGCCAATCAAATACGCGATATGCACGAGCGACCATACGACCCACGCGACAAATCCGCTCAGCTTGAGCCCGGCTATTTGCGCAACCGCGAAAGCCCGTCCCACCGTCGCCATCGAGCCCTTGTCCACATAATGGAACGGCATCCGGGACTTGCCCTCCAGCGTGCGCACGATATTGCGCGCCGCATGACGGCCCTCCTGTATCGCAACCGGAGCCAGTCCCGGCAGCGCAACACCCATTTCGTCGGCGACGGCGGCAAGATCGCCGACCACGAACACCTCGGGATGCCCCGGCACGCTCAAGTCCGGCCCGACCTTGACCCGACCGGCGCGGTCCAGTTCGACGCCGAGAAGCCGCGCGAGGCCCGAGGCCTTCACACCCGCGGCCCATACCACGGCGCGGGATTCGATACTGCCGCGGGCGGTGCGAACCACGCCGCGCTCGACCGCCTGAACCGGAGCGTTGAGCATCACCTCGACCCCGCATCGCTCAAGCTCCCGCTGGGCCTTGACGGCAAGCCGCTCGTCGAAGGCGGGCAGGATACGCGGGCCGGCCTCGACGAGCACGATGCGCGCTTCGCGCGGGTCGATTCGATGGAAGTCGCTTACGATCACCTTGCGCGAGATTTCCGAGATCGCGCCCGCCATCTCGACCCCGGTCGGTCCGCCGCCGATTACGACGAACGTGAGCAGAGCGTGGCGCGCGTGCGGGTCGGTCTCGCGTTCGGCGAGCTCGAAGGCGAACAGGATGCGACGGCGAATCTCGAGCGCGTCTTCGAGGCTCTTGAGCCCCGGCGCGTTCGGCGCCCATTCGTCATGGCCGAAGTACGACGTATCGGCGCCAGGCGCCAGCACCAGGAAGTCGTAGTCAATCGCTCCGTGAGTGGTTACAACCTTGCGCGCGTCCAGGTCGATCGACGTAACCTCGTCGAGCAGCACCTGCGTATTGCGCCCGCCCAGCACCGAGCGGATGGGATAGGCGATGTTGGCGGGCGAGAGACCGGCGGTTGCGACCTGGTAGAGAAGCGGCTGAAACAAATGATGGTTGCGGCGGTCGATTACCGTCACAGTGGCGCGCGCGCGGCCCAGGGCCCGCGCCGCGGAAAGCCCGCCGAATCCCGCGCCAACGATAACCACGCGCGCAACGCGGTCCGGATTCAAGGCCACATGGCCCCCGCTTTGGCTTTCGGCTTCCCCCGGCGACATCGGAGCAACCGCTTCGCCGTTCACCCGGTTGGCCCCGATGAACGGTCATGCCAAACTTGACAGGCCGAGAACGCCTGAATACGCTGCGGCGTCCCCTTACAACTCCAAAGATAGACCGGTGCCAAATCCGAAGGAAATCGACGGCGAAGATTTGAAGCTCCGCGAACTGGGGTTCGACCCCGATGCTCCCGCCCCCGAGGCCGTGCAGAAACTGCGCGAGCTTCGCGGAAAGCCCGGAGCGTCCGACCTTGCGATCGCCCGCGCGCTCGGCGCGATCGCCGATCCGGCGGCGGCCGCGATGCTGGCGGAGATGGAAGCCGGGGCGGGCGGCGCACTCAGACGCGAGGTGCGCCGTTCGATATACCGGCTGCGCCAGCGTGGAATCGAGGCTCCGGCCGCTCCCGCGCCGAAGCCGGCTCCCGCGCAAAAAGTCTCCGCGCCCAAGCCGGGATTGAGCGCGCTTATCTCATCGATCGACACCGAGGGGACCCAGATGGTCTGGCTGCTCAAGGCGCGCCCGCAGGGCGGTGTGATGCGGCTTTGGGGGCTTGTCTCGGAAACCCTGGGATTGCTCGGCGTGCGAACCTCCACGATAACGCGCCGCGAACTTCGCGCCGAGCGCGAGGAACTGGAGCGTCGCGCCGGAGCCAGACTCGTCGAGGTTGATCCGCGCCTTGCCGACTTCATCCTGTGCGAGGCCTATCGCAACACGCCCGAGTCGCGCCGCGCGCAGGTCGGCGATTTCCTCGCGGTCAGAACCGAATTCACGGCCGCACCTCCGCCGGTCGAATTCGCGCATCCTATCTACACTGAACTCGCTTCCGAGCTCGGCGCCGAACCGTCGCCTGAGCTTTTGGAAGAACCCGAGCTGGCGGGGTTTCGATTCGCGCCCGAAGAGCTTGCGCCGTACGTCGAAGAGATGAACCGTGCGCGGGAGAGCCTTATCGTGGTGAGCCGCGCCTCGCAGGAGGAGCGGATGCTTGCGGTGCTTGACCGGGCGGTCGGCGAACTGCTCGCGGGCGAGCGCCTCGTGCGGCTTCGCAGCCGCCTTGAGAACGGCGGCTACTACATGCTGAAAGACGGCAGGCGCAAGGCCGCAGGATGGGCCGCGGCGGCCGCCGTACGGATTCGCGACGGCGCCGACCTGAAGCAGGCGGCCTTTTTCCGTGCGCTCATCCGAAAGGAACTCGCGACGGTTATCGCCGAGAGCGCGGGACAACGCGAAGCCGAACCGCACCTGATCGTCACGCCGGCCGAAGCGATACGCGCCGAGCAGGAACGCGCGGCGCGCATCCGCCGCCAGCGCTAGCGCAAACAACGGCCTCGGCCGCGCGACCGTCAGTCGAGGCCGAGCGAGTATCCGTAATGCGTACGGCGCCATCCGAGGCGCTCGTAAAAGCGATGCGCCCGCTTGCGCGCGACGTTCGTGGTCAGCGCCATCTTGTAGCATCGATTTGCCCGCGCAATTCGCGCCGCCTCGGCAAGCATCGTTTCGCCGATCCTCTGCGACCGGTGAGCGCAGCTCACCACGACGTTCTCTACGATCGCGGCCGGGCGCAACCCGTGGCCAAGATGGCGAAAGATGAGCAGATGGACGGTGCCGACTATCTCGCCCTCGCGCTCGGCGACGAGGATATGATGGTCGCGGTTGCGGGCAAGTGCGCGGAACGCTTTCACGAGACGCGCCGGGCTGGGCTTAAGATTCGAATAGTCGTCGAGATGAAGCTCGGCGTATAGCCTGCCGAGCGCGAGGAGGTCGGCCACTCGCGCGCGGCGGACCCGGAGCATACGCGAATCGTTTTTGTGCGCGCCGGAAATGGAATTTCCTTGCGTCATCAGGTCAGCTACGATTGTCCATCGCAGTTTCGACCGTCAAGTGCGCGTCGCAACCTAAAGCGATACATCAATTTGATGCGCGGCCCGGGATCGGCCGGCGCGCGACCCCAGGGGTAGCATGCGATGATCGACCAGAAGCCGCTCGCCGGAATCCGCGTAATCGACCTGACGCGGGTCTTGGCCGGTCCGTTCTGCACGATGAACATGGCCGACCTCGGCGCGGAAGTGATCAAGCTCGAAGTGCCGGGCCGGGGCGACGATTCGCGCGGGTACGCGCCGATAATGCCGGGCGGCGATTCGGGCTATTACTACAGCGTCAACCGAGGCAAGAAGAGCGTTACGGTCGATCTGCGAAGTCCCGAGGGCGCCGCGATCATGCTCGAGCTGGCGGCAAAATCCGATGTTGTCGTTGAGAATTTCTCGCCCGGTACAATGGACCGGTTCGGACTCGGCTACGCCAGTCTCGCCAGCGCCAACCCGGGCATCATCCTGTGCTCGATCTCGGGCTTCGGACAGAGCGGACCGATGGCGTCCGCACCGGCCTACGATATCGTCGCGCAGGCGCTCGGCGGCACGATGAGTATAACCGGATATCCCGGCGGCGAGCCGCTTCGATGCGGCGTGTCGATCGGCGACCTGTGCGCCGCGCTCTACGCCCTGGTCGCTATCCTGAGCGCGCTTCGGATGCGCGAGCGCACCGGGCGCGGCCAGCATCTGGATATCGCGATGCTCGACTGCCAGGTTGCGATGCTGGAGGACGCGCTTGCGCGCTTTTCCATCTCCGGCAAGGTTCCCGGCCCGCTCGGAACGCGCCATCCCTCGATCACGCCGTTTCAGCAGTTCCGCGCCGCCGATGGATACTTCGTCGCGGGCGCTGGCAACGAGGCGCTATGGCAGCGGATGTGCGACGCTATCGGGATGCCGGAACTTAAGCAGGACCCCCGCTTTGCCCTGAACGCCGACCGCACCGCGCATCATGATGAACTCGAGGCTATCCTGGTGCGCCATTTCGCGACTCGCCCGCGCGAGTATTGGCTCAAGTGCCTCGGCGAGGCGGGCGTTCCGTGCGCGCCGATTGCCAACGTCGAGGAAGTGACGAAAAATCCTCATCTGCTCGAACGCCGGATGATTCTTCGCGCTGAAAATCCAAACTGTCCGGACCTCGTCGTGCCGGGTTCGCCGCTAAAGAACCCGGGTTCGACGGCGGTGCCGGACACCCGCGCGCCGCGCCTCGGCGAGCATACCGAACAGGTGCTGCGCGAGGTTTTGGGTTACGGGAAAAACCGTGTCGCTGAGCTGAAAAGCAGGAGTATCATATAATATTGTTCAAGCGCTCCCGCCGCCGGGCGCAGGCTGGAGGATGTCTTTCATGCGTGAAGTCGTAATCGTTGACGGCGTCAGAACCCCGATAGGGCGCGCGGGGCGTGACAAGGGTTATTACCGCGATGTGCGGGCCGACGACCTGGGCGTGCTATGCGTCAAGCGTCTTATCGAAAGGAATCCGAAGCTCGACCCGGCGGAGATCGAAGATGTCGTCTGGGGATGCGCCAACCAGACCGGTGAACAGGGGCTCAACGTCGGGCGCATGATCGGCCTTCTTTCCGGATTGCCGGTCGAAGTGGCTGGAACCACCGTCGATCGGCAGTGCGGTTCGAGCCTGCAGGCGCTGAACTTCGGCGCTATGGAAATCATGACCGGCAACGGCGAAGCCGTGATCGCGGGCGGGGTCGAGCACATGACGCATATCGCGATGGGCTCGGGGGTATCTCCCAATCCGAAGCTGTTCGAGATGTTCCCGCAGGACATGGTCTTCATGGGGCTCACCGCCGAACGGCTCGCGGCCATGTACAAGATAACCCGCGAGCAATCGGACGCCTTCGCGCTGCGTTCCAACCAGCGCGCGATAGCGGCGCGCGAGCGCTTCAAGGAAGAGATCGTTCCGGTCGCGCTCCCCGAGGGCACGGTTGACGTGGACCAGGGACCGCGCGCCGAGACCAGCATGGAAAAGCTCGCCGCACTGAAACCGTCGTTCAAGCCGGACGGACAGGTCACTGCCGGCAACTCCTCGCAGATAAGCGACGGCGCCGCCGCGGTGCTCCTGATGAGCGCCGAGCGGGCGCGCGCACTCGGCATCAGGCCGATGGCGAAGATTCGCGCGATGGCGGTCGCAGGGGTGAGACCGGAGATCATGGGATGGGGTCCGGTGCCGTCGACCCGAAAGGCGCTTGGGCGCGCGGGGCTTTCGATAAAGGATATCGATCTCTTCGAGATAAACGAGGCGTTTGCCGCGCAGGTGCTGGCATGCAATACCGATTTGCACATCGATGAGGAGCATCTCAACGTCAACGGCGGCGCGGTCGCGCTCGGTCATCCGCTAGGATGCTCGGGGGCGCGGCTGATCGTTACGCTTACGCACGAGATGCGCCGGCGGGGCGTGGCGCTCGGCCTGGCAACCTTGTGCATCGGTATCGGACAGGGAGTCGCAACCGTAATCGAGCAAATATAGAGGGTCGGCATTGGGGAATAGCATGCAAAAACTCGTAAGCGGCCTCACCGTTGTGACGGCCGCCGCCATCGTGTTTGTTTTGGCGCCACTGGCCGGAGCGGTGATGCCCTCGTTCAGCCAGGAACTAGGGGCCGAAGCGGCTCAACAGCAGGCCCAGAGTCGGGGTGAAGAGGGCAAGGTCGTCGATTTCACGCTCAAGGATCTCGACGGCAAGGTCGTCAAGCTGAGCCAGTTCCGTGGGCATCCGGTGGTCGTGGATTTCTGGGCGACCTGGTGCGAGCCCTGCCGCGAGCAGATACCCGAGCTGAAAAAGCTCTACGATGAATACCACAAGACCACAGGCCTCGTGATCGTGGGCGTCGCGTGCGACACCGTCCAGGGCCAAGGCGAAAAAGTGGTGCCGCCCTTCGTGAAGGAACTCGCGATCAACTACCCGATTGTGCTCGCCAACGACGACGTGCTCGAGCAGTTCGACGTCATGGCGCTGCCGACAACGGTTTTCATTCTGCCCAGCGGCAAGATTACCGGTCGATTGCGCGGTGTGGGCCCCAAGGACGAGCTGACCGCGGCGGTACGGCAATTGCTGCTTCAATCGGGGCAGAAACCCGCGGTCCACGGAAAACCGGAGAATCCCAAAAAAGGCTCCCATCATGGGAAGTGGGTCAATCTGAGTTACACCCCGTGAACGGCGCCGGACCTTCACGCAGTGGATGGATTACCGCCGCCGAGGCGGCCTAAAATACGGACGCGATGGATCCGAAACAGATCGAGGAATTGATTGCGAAAGGAATCCCCGGCGCGCGCGTTGAAGTGCGCGACTATACCGGAGGCGGCGACCATTTCGAGGCGGTGGTTGTCAGCGAGGCCTTCGAGGGAAAAACTCTCGTCGAGCGCCATCAGGCGGTATACAATGCCTTGGGCGACGCGATGCGCGCGCGGGTGCACGCGTTGACGCTCAAGACGCTCACTCCCGCGCAGTACGCGAAGCGGAGGTAAAGCGATGGCGGACGTCAGCGAACGAATCAAGTCTGCGATCGAGAGCAACAGGATTCTCATTTTCATGAAAGGGAACCGCAATTTTCCGATGTGCGGGTTCTCTGCCGCGACGGTCGAGATTTTCGACAGCCTGGGCGTCCCTTACGAAACGATCGACGTGCTGGCCGACCAGGAAGTGCGCGAGGGTATCAAGCGCTACAGCAACTGGCCGACGATCCCGCAGGTCTTCATCAACGGCAAGTTCATCGGCGGATGCGATATCGTGCGAGAATTGTACGAGACCGGAGAACTCGAGCCGATGGTCAGGGCGGCGCTGGCCGAGGGTGCGAGCCGCGGCTAGCCGGCTTTCTTTCATTTCATAAAATGAGGCGCTTCGGGACTAACCCGAGGCGCCTTTTTTCGTTCCCGCGCGCTCAGGAAACCCGTCGTTCGTCCAGGCTGAGCGCTCCCGGTCCCTGCGCCGCCACGATCAGAAGCCCACCCATGATCGCGAGATTCTTCATCACATGCACCGGCTGATCCGGTATGACGTGAAAGATGATCGTGACCGGAATGAGAAACAGGAAAAGAATTATCGCGGCGTACCTGACCTTGAATCCGAGTATCAACGAAAGCCCGCCGAGCACCTCGATGGTCGCGGCGATGAACGCAAGCGGCGGCACTATCGCCCGAGGCATCCCCATCGCGGCCATGTAATGCTGCGTGCCGGTCATGTTCGAGAATTTGCCGAGGCCGGCGGCAACAAAAATCACCGCCATCAGGATTCGGCCAACAAGCGCGCCGCCATTATTCCACCCTTTCATCTGTCTCTCCTCCAACTGGCTATTTAGCATCGGCGCCGCGGCTGCGCATATATTGATTTTGCGCCCGTCCCTAAAGTAGAGAAGTAGGGTTATTCTCTCCGGGAGGTTGCGATGGCGACTGAGCAGGATCGCGACTTCCTGAAGCAGTTTGCCGGCTTCAAACCTCCACAGAGCGTCGCCGAGTTGCGCGCGGCGCTCGACGCGTTCGCGGCGATTCTCAATGACGACCCGTGTGGTTCGAGCTTGCGGCGCTTTAGCCTACCAGTAGCGCACGCGCCCGGTGTCGACGTGGACGAAATCCGAATGCGGGTAATAGCCGACTCCGCCACCGCGCAGCGACATAGCGACGTGGCGTAGCGCGACAAGCGCGCGCCCCGGCACCCGGATATCGATCGCCTTGCCCTGGATATGAAGGCTATGCACCGCCACGCCTTCGCTGTGCGCGTGGAGCATCGCGTTGGTCTGCGGCGAACGGTATCCCGAGATCACGTCGAACGGCCTGGAAGTTTCCAGCTTGCCGTTGATCGCGGCCAGCAGGTCGAGCAGACGCGGATCGATCGCCTTGATCTCGCCGGTCCGGAAGTCGCGCAGAAGGTAATTGATCTCGTGAAGCGCTCCGGGAACGTAATTGCCGTTGTCGAAGTAGGTGCTCTTCAGGGTTTCGCCGGTATGGAGGTTGTAGAAGGAAAGAGACCTTGGTTTGGTTCCCGGCAGCCTCACCGCGGCCATCGCCACGCCCGGCGCCAGCATCGGCACCGCCGCCATCAAGGCCGTCCTGACAAAACGCCGCCTGCTTATAGTCCCCGGCCGGGACTTTTCATCGCGCGCGCCAGAACTCATCGCGCTTCGCCTCCAGACATATTGCTCGCGGCCGTGACTTCCCGCGCGATTCCCTCTGCGCGTGTGACCACTTCCGCGGCGCGTCGCCAGTCAATCAGATTTTCGAGATGATTGGAACTCGCGATGACCTTGACCACCGCAAGTGCGGGACCACGTTTGCCGTAGATGTCGCGATTCACCTCCAGGAAGACTTTTCCGTCGGGGAGCCTGGCGAGCAGGTAAGGCTCGTAGATTATCTCGCCGCGATCGCCGACTTTCACGTTTTTGAAAAACTGCTCGGCGTCGTCCGGATGGAGCCGGATGCATCCGTGGGTACCGAAGGTGTAGATGCTCTCGGGCGCGTTAGTGCTGTGGATTCCGTAACCCGGGATACTGAGGCCGAGCCAGTAGTTGCCGAGCGGATTGTCCGGTCCGGGCGGCACCCGCGTTTCCACCATCAGGCCCTCGCGACGCATCTCATTCTGAATCGAAACGGGAACCCGCCACACCGGATGCTCGCGCTTCTCCACGATCGAAAATGCGCCACGCGGGGTTGGCCACGAAGGACGGCCGACCGCCACCGGATAGGCGCCGAACAGCTTGCCGTTCTTGAAGAAAAACAGCATCCGCTGCGGAACATTGACGATAATTCCATCGTGCAAACTGAGCGGCACGATATGACGGTTATCAATGAGAAGCCTCTGTCCGGGGCGGATTATTGAATTGACCCGGACATGGTTGATCGCCGCGATCGTGCGGACGTCAACGCCGAAATATCCCGCGATCTCGTAGAGTGTGTTGCCGCTCTCGACGGTAAATTCCTGCTCGCCGCCGACGATCGCATGGCCGATTGGCTCGTGGAGTTCGGAATTATAGGTTTGCGCCGCGGCGCTGCCGATCGCAAATATCGCGACCAGCACACAAAGAAATTTAAGTTTCCGCACTATCGGTATGAAATGAGTTCGTCCGGGAGCGGTGCTTAGCGCTCCGCGCGCCGCTTGAGGCTTTTTCAACGCCTGCCCAACGACCGCCATCCTCAAGTATCAGGCAAGATTGCGAGTTGTGATCATCCTTGGCCATGCAGTGGTCCCTCTGGTACTTGATTTGCTTTTAGGACATGGCACTTCTCCTCTCCGAGGCGGGCCGACCCGAGCCGCGCATGCGAGGCCCTATTTGCTCGGCGGAGGCGCTTACGTACAATTCCCCGTTAATGACGTTTGTGACAAGGGGCATCGCAAGGGTGCTCCGTTGATAGTCGCGGCGATGGCCGTCGCGATTCTGACGGCGCTTGCTCCACATAGCTGGACTCCGCAGCACGCGATGCCCGGAATCTGCGCGCATACTGCGCGGATACGTATTCAGCGCGACGTCATTGCAGTCAGTTCGGTCGATATAGCGGGCCTCTGCCGTCCACGAATCGAGACGGATTTCGTGGATCCGGAAGGCTCGCTCTCGTATATCCGCCGCATCTTGACTAGGACCGACTTTCGGCGCGCTCCTCCGCTTCCTCTCTAATCCTGGTCTGAAAGAACCGCGTTATTGCAGCCCCGGGCGGCACTTCGAGCGCCCGAGGCCGATCGCATATCGCGTCGCGACTCATCCCATTTGGCACATGGTGTGCCCAAAAGGGTTAACGAAGAGCGTTAAGGGGAAGCGAACTGATGATCCTTCGCTTGCACCGTCGAAAAGGTCGAATTCGTCTCGTGGCGGAAATTCTCGCGATAGGCTTGCTCGTCCTGTTTGGGGCGAAAGCGCTGCGGGCGGCGGACAAGCCAGCGGTTCCCTCGCAAACGGTCAGGGAACCGCGACCGACGCTGGTTCTTCCGCCGGTGCGCGGGCAGCAACCGAAGATGCCGGAGCTTCCCAGGAGATTCCAAAATGACCCCAAAATTGTAGAGAAGGAGCTGAACCAGCTTCTTCAGGAAGCAATCAAGCGAAACCCCCTGTTTGCGGCCTCTCGCGAAGCGCTCGAAGCGGCCAAGGCGCGAGTTCCGCAGGCTGGGATGCCCGACGACGCACGGGTCGGGTTCAGGATGAAGGATCTGCCGACAACCTTTTCGATGACGCGCGAAAACGCGACCGAGAAACAGGCACAATTCGCGCAATCCTATCCGTTCCCCGGCAAGCTCACGCTCAAGCAGAAGATAGCCGGCGAAAGCACAGCCCAGTCCCGCGAGCAGAGCCATGCCGCGCTGGTGAGCCTGATCACCCAGGTGCGCTCCGATTTCGCCGACCTGTTCGTGGTTGACAAGGATATCGCGGTCGCGCTGGAGCGTCGGCGCCGGCTCCAGGACTTTGTCGATATCGCAACCTCAAAGTACAAGGTCGGACCGGGCCTGCAGCAGGACGTGCTCAACGCTGACGTCGCGCTGGCCAGAGTCGACAGCACACTCATCGAGCTCGCCCGCAAACGGCGCAGCCGCGAAATCCAGCTCGCCACCCTTCTCGACCGCGAATCCGTGACGATCGAGCCGCTCGGCGTCCTTCCAACCGTATCATTGAAACGTACGCCAGCCGAGCTTGAACAACTGGCCGTCGAGGTGAATCCGCTGGTGCGCGAGCGAGAGGCCGCGGTCAGGCGCGACGAACTCACGGTCAGGCTGGCGCGGATGGCGCCGCTGCCGGATTTTTCGTTCTTAGCCGCCTACGGCTCGCGCCTGGACCATCCGGCTCCCGCAGCCGCTTCAGCGTTGAATCGTCCCGACCTGATGACCGCCGAGGTCATGATGACGGTGCCGCTGTTTTACCCTTGGAAGCAGCGCATGATGCTGGTCGAGGCCGAGGCGAACCTGCGCCGCAGCCGCGCAAAGCTCGAAGCGGCGCGCCGTGCCGCGCTCGATACGCTTCACGACCTGCTGGTCAGGCTCCGGCAGCACGAGCAGGTGGCAGCCTCGTTCCGTGAAGAGGTGGTCCCGGTCGCGCGCGCGGCGGTATCGGCCTCGCTGAGCGCCTACCAGGTTAATAGGGTCGATTTTCTCACCGTGCTGGCGGCGCAGGACAACCTTGACAACTACCAGGCCGAATACTGGCTCAACGAAGCCGAGAGGTTCCGCGACCTCGCGAAGATTGACGAAGTGACCGGAGCGGTGCTGCTCGAGGACGGATGGAGCAAATGAACAGACCGATCGCGGCTTTGACGTTTGTCGCGGGCCTCGCAATCGGAGCGATTGCCGCGCTCACGGCCCATCGATATGCCAGCGACCATGTTCATGCGGTTTCCTCATCTACACCGCATCTTCCCGACGCTCGGCACTCGGAACCCGCGCCACCCCGGCGGACCGGCGAGGTCTATATCGAGCCCTCGATGCTGCAGAACCTGGGTGTACGCTCGGTTGCGGTCACGACGCGAACCATCAGGGACTCGATCAGGACGACGGGATACGTGGACTACGACCAGGAACGCGTCGTCAGCGTGAACGCGCGTATCAGCGGATGGATCGAGAAGCTCAACGTCGCCTACGTCGGCCAGCAGGTGAGCAAGGGTCAGCGGCTGCTCGAAATCTACAGCCCCGAGCTGGTGCTTACCGAGGAGGATTACCTGCGCTCGCGCAGACTCGCGGCCGGCGCCACGGCCGCAACGGGTGCGGCGCAGCTCGACGGGCTTCATCTGATGGATGCGGCGGAGACCAAGATGAGGCTTCTCGGAGTGCCAGCCTCGGAAATCAGGCGGCTCAGAGAAACCGGCAAAGTCGCTCAGACCGTTCTGCTCGACGCGCCGGCTGGCGGAGTCGTCACCCAGAGCAAGGCGGTCGATGGTGCTTACGTAAAGGCGGGCGACGATCTCTACACGATCGCGGATCTGAGCCGGGTGTGGGTTTACGCGGATATCTATGAACGCGAACTGCCCAAGGTCAAAGTCGGGCAGATGGCCGAGGTTACCAGCGACGCGCTCGAAGGCCGCAAGTTCCAGGGCCGCGCCTCCTACATCTATCCCAACGTCAACGAGCAGAGCCGCACGGTTCGCGTCAGGCTCGAGTTCGACAACCCAAAGGCATTGCTCAAGCCGGGCATGTACGTGAAGACGACGCTTATCGACGACTCGCCGGAGCGCCACCTCGCGGTTCCCAACGAAGCCGTGCTCGACTCGGGCGTCAGAAAAGTCGTCATCGTGGATCTCGGCCACGGTCATTTCGAACCGCGCGAGGTCGAGGTGGGAAGCGCGTCGGGCGGTTACTTCCCGATTCTCAAGGGACTCTCCGAGGGCGAACGCGTCGTCACCTCGGCCCAGTTCCTCATCGATTCGGAATCGAACCTGCACGAAGCGCTCGAGGCGATGTCGCTCGGGCGCGATAGAAACGCCGCGCGTGAACAGCCGGGCAACGGGCACTGAAGAAATTATGCTTGAGAAGATAATCGCCGGCTCGGTGCGCAACCGCTTCATGGTCGTCTTCGCGATCGCGATCCTCTCGCTGTGGGGGCTATGGTGCCTGGCAAACATCAAGCTCAACGCCGTTCCCGACATGAGCGACGTGCAGGTCATCATCTACACGCCTTTCGTCGGCCAGCCTCCGCAGGTGGTCGAGGACCAGATCACCTATCCGCTGGTCCATGCGCTCCTCAGCGCCGCCAACGTGAAAGTCGTCCGCGGTTTTTCCTTTTTCAACTTCTCGCTCGTGAACGTGGTCTTCGAGGACGGGACCGATTTCTACTGGGCGCGCTCGCGGGCGCTCGAGTATCTGAACTACGCGGCGCAGCAATTGCCGCAAGGCGTTACGCCAACGCTCGGCCCGGACTCAACCGGCGTGGGATGGGTCTTCGAATACGTCCTGCTCGACAAGACCGGCAAATGGGATCTCGCGCAACTGCGCGGTTACCAGGACTGGCATCTCAAATACGCGCTCGGCACCGTGCCAGGGGTCGCCGAGGTCGCTTCGCTCGGCGGATTCGTCAAGCAGTACCAGGTCGAGGTTGACCCGCGTAAGCTCGTCGCCTACAAGATTCCGCTCTCGCGCGTTCAGCAAGCGATTAAGAACAGCAACAACGCCGTCGGCGGACGCGTGCTGGAACGCGCGGGCGAGGAATATCGCATCACGGCGCTCGGCTACATCCAGTCCATCGACAACATCAGGGCGATTCCGCTCGGGCTTGGCCCCGGCGGCACGCCGATCTACGTCGGCGACGTGGCCGACGTCCATCTCGGTCCCGAACTGCGCCGCGGAGTGGCGGACCTCGACGGCAAGGGCGAGGCGGTCGCGGGAATCGTCGAGATGCGCGCGGGCGAGAACGCCCTGTCGGTGATCCATCGCGTCAAGGAGCGCCTCAAGCAGATTCAGAAGGATCTCCCGCCGGGACTGGAAATCCTGCCTATCTACGACCGCTCGGGACTGATCGAACGCGCGGTTGACAACCTGCGCCACAAACTCATCGAGGAGTCGCTCATCGTCGCAATCGTCACGATCGTTTTTCTCGCCAACTTCGGCGGCGCGATGGTCTCGGTGCTGATGATCCCGGCGGGCTTTCTGCTCGCGACGATCGCGATGTACTACGCGGGCGTAAGCGCGGACCTGATGTCGCTCGCGGGAATCGCGGTCGCGATCGGCGCGATGGTGGACGCGGCGGTCGTGATGGTCGAAAACGGCCATCGCTATCTCGTCGAGCACACGCTTGCGCGCGAGCAGGCGATCGTGGCGGCCGCCAGGGAAGTCGGTCCGGCGCTCTTCTTCTCGCTGCTCATCATCATGCTGAGTTTCATCCCGATCTTCGCGCTGACCGCGCAGGCGGGCCGGCTGTTCAAGCCGCTCGCGATGACCGGAACGGTATGCATGGCGGCGGCGGCCCTGCTTTCGGTCACACTAGTGCCGGCGCTGATGGCGTACCTGATGCGCGCCGGCAACGGTCACGAAGAAAACATCCTGGATCGCTTCTTCCAGCGGCTTTATCGGCCCGCGCTGCGCTCCGCGATGAGGCATCCGCGGATAGTCGGCGTGGTTTTCGTCATGATCCTCATCAGCACTATCGTGCCGTGGTCGCGGATGGGTCTTGAGTTCCTGCCGCCCGTGTTTGAGGGCGACCTGGTCTACGCGCCGACCGCGTATCCCGGCATCTCCGTCACCCAGTCCAAGCTCCTGCTGCAACGCGCCGACCGTATCCTGATGCATTTTCCCGAGGTCGAGCACGTGCTCGGAAAGATGGGCCGCGCGGAAACCGGGACCGATTCGGTCTCGCTCTATATGGGTGAGATTCTCATCAAGCTGAAACCGCGCGACACCTGGCCCGCCGGGATAACGCCCGACCGGCTGGTCACCGAGATGGATCGCGCGCTTCGCTTTCCCGGCATCATCAACGCCTGGAGCATGCCCATCAAGGAGCGCGTCGACAACGTCAACACCGGAGTCAAAACCACGCTCGGGCTCAAACTGCTAGGCGGCGACCTAAAGACCCTGGAGAACATCGGCCGCTCGATCGAGGAGCGGCTGCGCGGCTTGCCGGGAACTCGAAGTGTGCTCTCGGATCGCGTTTACGAGGCCAACTACATCAACTTCCACATTCATCGGCGTGAAGCTGCGCGCTACGGACTGACTATCAAGGACGTCGAAGATGCGGTGCAACTGGCTATCGGCGGTCTCAATGTCACAACCACAGTCGAAGGCCCGGAACGTTATCCGGTCAACGTCCGCTATCCGCGCGAACTGCGCGACAGCCGCGAGGCGCTCGGCCGCGTCGACATCTACACGCAGTCGGGAGCGCAGGTGCCGCTCTCGCAGGTCGCCGACATCGAGAGCACGGCCGGGCCGACCGCGGTAAAGACCGAAGCGGGGCGGCTCACCAACTGGATCTATATCGACCTGCTGCCCGGCACGGATATCGGAACTTACGTCAAAGAGGCCAACGCCGCGCTTGCGGACCTCAAGCTGCCGCGCGGTTACTCGATGGTGTGGAGCGGCGAATACCTGTATCTGCAGGAGGCGATAAAGCGCCTTTCGGTCGTTACGCCGATCGCATTGCTGATAAGTTTCTTCGTGCTCTATCTGAACTTCGGCAGCGCCGCCGAGTCGGCAATCGTGATGCTCTGTCTACCGTTCGCGGCCTCGGGCGGAGTATGGGCGATATATCTGCTCGGCTACAACATGAGTATCGCGGCGTGGATGGGCATGCTCATCCTGATCGGGTTCGCGGTCGAAGGCGGCGTCGTGATGCTCATATACATAATCAAGGACACGGAGCTGGCCGCGCTGAACAAAGGTGCGCCGCTGACGGCCGGCGAAATCGAAGCGTCGGTCACGCGCGGCGCGATCAGACGTCTAAGGCCGCGCCTGATGGTGCTGTCGCTGTTGATTTTCGGCCTGCTGCCGATTTTCTGGGGACAGGCGACCGGTTCGTCGCTGATGCGGCGAATCGCTGCGTCGGTGGTCGGCGGGATGCTGACCGAAGTATCGGTGGTTTTCCTGATGCTACCGCCGCTCTATGCCTGGTACCGCAAACGCTCCGCAACGGAGGAGTAGGTACGGTGGTGGTACGCAGCCGCCCCCAAAGGTTCGTCGTGATAATCCTCGGACGACACCGGAAGCAGGCTCCTTGAGGGGCGCGCGTACCACCAGACTCAAGAGGGAACCGTTATGAGAGACTCGCGAAACTTGGACCGTCCGAGTTCATCATGAGCGCCACACGAGGTCACCCAAGCACTCTCTTTTGGGCGCGCACGCATCAGGTTCTCCAGCTTACGAACTCGCTTACCAGGCATCACCAGGTTGGAACCAGGCAGGCCGGTCACGCCGTTGCGGGATCGGTCCAGCGCCACTGCTGAATCTCTGGAAGATCGTCCAGATGGCTCTTCACATGGATTCGATGCTCGGCCAGCTTCTGTTCGAAGAAGTCGATAACCGGCTGGGCCTGGGCGTAAAGCCGGTGGACCCGCCGTAAGGCGTCGATCGCCAAGTGATAGCGGCTTATCTGGTTGAGGACGACCATGTCAAAGGAAGTTGTCGTCGTGCCTTCCTCGATAAAGCCTCGTACGTGAAAACGCTCGGGCCGAGGCCTGCCATGCACGAGGTCATGGACCATCCGCCGATAGCCGTGGAAGGCAAACACGACATCCTTGTCCTCGGTAAACAGGTCGACGAAATCCTGGTTATCCATCCCGTGCGGATGGTAGGCGGGGGGAGAGAGCGCCATCAGATCCACCACATTAACCAGGCGCAAACGCAGCTCGGGGAGATGCTTGCGCAGCAGCCACGCAGCCGCCACTGCTTCCAAAGTGGGGACGTCTCCCGCGCATCCAAGGACAATGTCTGGATTGCCCTGGTCGTTCCCTGCCCACGTCCAGATGGACGCTCCGCGCGAGCAATGGAAGCGGGCCTCCTCCATCCCCAGCCACTGAAGCGCGGGCTGCTTTTCAGCAATGACCAGGTTGATGTAGTTGCGGCTGCGCAGGCAATGGTCCAACACGCTCAGCAGAGTGTTCGCGTCCGGTGGAAGATAGATGCGAATGACCTCCCGCCTTTTGTTGATCAGCGTGTCGATGAAGCCGGGACCCTGATGGCTGTATCCATCGTACTCCTGGCGCCAAACATGGGAGGTCAGCAGGTAGTTGAGCGAGGCCACGGGATGACGCCAGGGGATGTCTCGATAAAGCTTGAGCCATTTGGCGTGCTGGCTCGCCATCGAATCGAGCACCGTCGCGAAAGCCTCATAAGAAGTCAGGATTCCGTGCCGCCCGGTCCAGAGATATCCCTCCAGCCATCCTTGGCAACAGTGTTCGCTCAAGATCTCCATGACTCGTCCGTCGGGAGAAACATGGTCATCTCCGGGAAGAATTTTGGAAACCAGGCAGCGATCAGTCGCCTCGAAGACCGCTCCAAGCCGGTTGGAGTCGGTCTCATCAGGACAGAAGAGCCGGAAGTTCCGCGGATTTTTTTGAATGATATCGCGTAAGTAGCATCCGGCGACCTTGGTCGCCTCCGCTTCCGACCCTCCAGGGGCCTCGACGCGTACCGCATACTCCGCAAAGTTCGGGAGATCCAGATCCACCAGGAGCTTGCCACCGTTCGCGTAAGGGCTCATTCCCATCCGCAGCTCCCCTTTGGGCGCGAGATCCGCAAGTTCTGACTTAAAGCGCCCGGACTCGTCGAAGAGCTCTTCGGGACGATAGCTGCGCAGCCAGTTTTCCAGCAGGCGCAGATGGTGGGAATTTTCGCGCGCGTCCATCAGAGGGGAGCGGTGCGCTCGAAAGGTGCCCTCTAACGGGATCCCATCGATCTCCTTCGGGCCTGTCCAGCCATCAGGAGTGCGCAATAGCAGCAGCGGCCATCGGGGACGGCCTCGCAAGCCCGTCTGGCGGGCCTCCGCCTGGATCGAGCGGATTTGCCCATAGGCTCGGTCGAGCGCTTCGGCCAGCTCCCGATGCACTTTCTGGGGCTCGGAGCCAACGACCGATAGCACTTGGTATCCGAATCCCGAGAACAGAAGACGAATCTCCTCGTCTTCCATCCGTCCAAGCACCGTCGGCCCGGAGAGCTTTCCATCATTGACATGGAGAATGGGCAGGACCGCTCCGTCGCGTTTCGGGTTGAGAAAGTTTATCGATTGCCAACTGCCCCAGAGAGGCCCCGTCTCCGCCTCGCCGTCGCTGACGACGGGGACGGCAATAAGCTCCGGATGGTCGAAGACCGCCCCGAAGGAATGGAGCAGGGAATAGCCAAGCTCACCTCCTTCGTGGATCGAGCCCGGCGTTAGCGCACTGGCGTGGCTGGGAACTCCCCCCGGGGAGGAGAATTGCCGGCAAAAGAGCCTTAGGCCATCAAGGTCTTGGGACATGTCGGGAAAGACCTCAGAGTAGGTTCCCTCCAAGTATAGGTTTGCGAGAACAGCCGAGGCGCAGTGGCCCGGCCCGGCGACGAACAGCAAATGGCTTCCGGTCTCGCAGATCAGCCGGTTGAGATGCGCGTAGACGAGGTTAAGCCCCGGCGCCGATCCCCAGTGCCCGCGGATGCGTGGCTTAAGATGCTCGACGCGCAGAGGCTCCCGCAAGAGCGGATTCTCTTCCAGGTAGAATTGCGCAGCGGCCAGAAAGTTGGCCGCCCGCCAGTAGGCATCGATCTTCACGATGGATTTCGTTGAAAGTTGCGCCATGGAGGTAACCCCAGTTTTCGACCTCACGGCGGAGGCTCAGTTAACCCGGAATTTCCGTTTTGGGCTCTCTCCGTCGCCAGAGTCATACCGCAGATGAGCGCGTAGCGCCAGTTTGCGAGGCGTGTGCTGCCGGCGATGGTCGAGTAGCGCAGCCATTCGGCTTTAGCCCTCACAGATTCGAGCGTGCGGCTTTCCCGCACTCGGCTCCTCTCGAAGTTCGATCGAGTCAGCAAGTGGGCACCGGGCGCGGGTGCGAGACGTGAGCGCGTGGCAAGGGAAACCGTTCGAGCAAGGCGTAGAACCGCGGCCATAATTTGTAAAACTTAGTACTCGATCTGACAGTTGGGTAAGGTCGCTCGGTGTCCGATTTGAGCAATGCGTCAGAGAGCGTGCGCACCGACACGCCGTCAAGGGTTCGCGCGCAGCCACGCCGTCGTGCACCGCGTGGAATAAGAGCAAGCGCAGCAATTGAGCCGGGTCCGTTACGTATCGGGCTCGCCGGAATGCGCCCAATTCGCGCGCTGTCTCGCGCCATCGCTCTGGTAACAGCCCCTCAATCACCCTCCACTCATCCGCACGCGCCGTCTCCACCATGAATAAAGCAAGATATGCTTCTCTCCCGGGTCATCAACCCTTTAGGTTAACGCCTATGGGGCTTCGCCCCCTCGCACTCCCCCAACACATCAGATTAACGAGAGGGGGGAGTTTCAAATGATATTTGACACTCGGAAAACGGGAATCCGGGTTAATGATTCGGACTCTCCCTCTCGACACATCGCGGCTGCCGGGTTCGGAGTCATTTGTGCGGCCGCGTTCGGCGTAAACCGGTGTTTCACGTATTCATCGATGCTATTCGGGGCTGTGCCATCCACCAACGTCAGCGGTCAGCCGAGCGGCTTCCGCCGGGCCCCAAGTGCCCGGCGGATATTCGTGCACAGGTGTGACGTCGTCCAGGATCGGCTGAACGATCGCCCATTGCGCCTCGACCGCGTCCTGACGCGTAAACAGCAGATGATCTCCGGCCATTGCGTCGCCCAACAGACGTTCGTAAGCATCCATCTCCTCGCCCGCGGGCCGTTGCACCAGCTTGAGTTCGGTCGGCGCGGATTCCATATGCTCGCCTGGTTTCTTGATCTGCGCGCCGACGGCGATCAGCACGTCCGGGCCGAGGCGGAATCGATAGTGGTTAGCGTCTTCAGGGCGAAACCTGCGCAACGGCGGGCGCTTGAGCGTAACCATCACCTCAGTGGCGGTCACGGGCATGCATTTGCCAGCGCGGATGAAGAACGGGACGTTGTCCCATCGCCAGGAATCGATATGCAGGCGCACAGCGGCAAAAGTTTCGACGGTTGAGTCGGGCTTCACGCCTGACTCGTTGCGGTAGCCGGTAAATTGGCCGCGCACCAAGTCCTTGGGATCGATCGGCAGGATGGATCGAAAAACCTTGACCTTCTCGTCCTGGATCGACTCGGGATAGGTGGTCAGCGGCGGTTCCATCGCGAGATAGGCCACGACCTGCAGCAGATGGTTTTGCACCACGTCGCGGATTGCGCCGTTGGCGTCATAAAACGCCCCGCGCCCCTGCACGCCAAAGCTCTCGGCCATCGTAATCTGCACGCTTTGGATATAGCGCCGGTTCCAGATCGGTTCGAGGAAGGCATTGGCGAACCGAAACATCACCAGATTCTGCACCGGCTCCTTGCCGAGGTAGTGATCGATCCGAAAGACCGCGGATTCGTCGAAAACCGTATGCAACGTCTCATTGAGCGCTTGCGCTGAGGGCAGATCGCGCCCGAACGGCTTTTCCAGTACCACGCGGGCATTGCGAGCGCATCCGGAACTGCCGATCCCCTCGATCACGGTCGTGAACAGGCTTGGCGGGATCGCCAAGTAGTGCGTCGGACGGTGGGCGCCGTCCATTGCCTTGAGCAAAGCCGCGTATGTCGCCGGATCCTGATAGTCGCTATCGATATAGGCGAGACGCTCGATCAGCCGGCCGAAGGCCTGCTCGTTGACGCCGCCACCGTGCTTTTCGATGCTCTCTCTTGCGCGCGCGCGAAGTTGATCGAGATTCCATCCCGACTTCGCTACGCCGATCACCGGAAACTGTAGATTGCCCCGGCGCGCCATCGCATGCAGGGCCGGAAAGATCTTTTTGTAGGCGAGATCGCCGCTGGCGCCGAAGAACGCCAGCGCATCCGAACGTGGGGCGTTGCTCATGACTTCTTCTCCACATAGCCGCCAACTCGTAACGCATCGCGGAGGGCAACTTGTTGGCAAAGTCGACCGCAGTCCGCGAACCGAAGCGCGGATTTGCTCATAGGCTTGGTCGAGCGCTTGGGCCAGCTCCCGGTGTACTTTCTGCGGTTCGGAGCCAACCACCGATAGCACCTGGTATCCGAATCCCGAGAACAGAAGACGAATCTCCTCGTCTTCCATCCTTCCGAGCACCGTCGGGCCGGAGAGCTTCCCATCGTTGACGTGGAGAATGGGCAGGACCGCTCCGTCGCGCTTCGGGTTGAGAAAATTTATCGATTGCCAACTGCCCCAGAGAGGGCCCGTCTCGGCCTCGCCGTCGCTGACGACGGGAACGGCGATAAGCTCCGGATGGTCGAAGACCGCACCGAAGGAATGGAGCAGGGAATAGCCAAGCTCACCTCCTTCGTGAATCGAGCCCGGCGTCAGCGCACTGGCGTGGCTGGGAACTCCCCCCGGGGAGGAGAATTGCCGACAAAAGAGTCTTAGGCCATC
>JAKAVC010000006.1 GCA_021817345.1 Deltaproteobacteria bacterium
CTGGCGCGCCCATCAGGTGCCGATCGATGACGTCGTGAGCAACCCGGAGCGGCTCAGGATCGTCGAGCAGTGGATGCGCAGTTACCGGCCCGAGGAACTATTCGACGAAAAAGGCCGGCTGATTCCCGAATTGAAAGAGCTTGCGCCGAAGGGGCCGCGCCGGATGAGCGCGAATCCGCATACCAACGGCGGACTGGTGCGCAAGCCGCTTCGGATGCCCGACTTTCGCGACTACGCGGTCGAAGTGGCGCATCCGGGTCAGTCGCGCGCGCAGAATACCTACATTCTCGGCCAGTTTCTGCGCGACGTGATGCGCAACAATATGACGAACTTCCGCGTCTTCGGACCCGACGAGACCGCGTCCAACCGCCTGCAGGCGATCTACGAGGCGAGCAAGAAGACGTGGCTTGCCGAGATGCTGCCCGAGGACAGCGACGGCGGCGAACTCGCGCGCGACGGGCGCGTGATGGAGATGCTCTCGGAGCATACGCTTGAGGGATGGCTCGAAGGCTACCTGCTGACGGGCCGGCACGGGCTGCTCAATTCCTACGAGGCGTTCATCCACATCATCGACTCGATGTTCAATCAGCACGCCAAGTGGCTGGAGAAGTGCAAGAGCGAAGTCTCGTGGCGCGCCCCGCTTTCCTCGCTCAACCTGCTCATCAGCTCGACCGTGTGGCGCCAGGACCATAACGGCTTCACCCATCAGGACCCCGGTTTTATCGACGTGGTCACCAACAAGAGCGCGCGCGTGACGCGAATCTATCTGCCGCCCGACGCGAACTGCCTGCTGAGCGTCGCGGACCATTGTCTGCGCAGCACCGATTACGTCAACGTGATCGTCGCCGACAAGCAGCCCCATCTGCAGTACCTCGACATGGACGCCGCAATCAGGCATTGCGCCAAGGGAATCGGGCTCTGGGAGTGGGCGAGCAACGATCAGGGCGCGGAGCCCGACGTGGTGATCGCGGGCGCGGGCGACGTCGCAACCATGGAAGCGCTGGCGGCGACCGCGATAATCCGCGAGAAGTTCCCCGACGTCAAAGTCCGCTTCATCAACGTGGTCGACCTGTTCAAGCTGGAGCCCCCGACCGAGCATCCGCACGGGCTGCCCGATCGCGACTTTAACAGCCTGTTCACCACCAACAAGCCGATCATCTTCAACTTCCACGGCTATCCGTGGCTGATTCACAAGCTTGCCTACCGGCGCGGAAATCACGACAACATGCACGTGCGCGGCTACAAGGAAAAGGGCGATATCAACACCCCGCTCGAGCTCGCGATCGAAAACCAGGTCGATCGCTTCAACCTCGCAATCGACGTGATCGATCGCGTGCCGAAACTCCAGGCCACCGGCGCGCACGTCAAGGACTGGCTAAAGGACCAGATAACCGAGCATATCAACTACGCGTTCGAGAACGGGATCGATCAGGCCGCGATCCGCGAATGGAAGTGGCCGTACTGAAGACGGACACCGCCGGGCGGAGCGAGGGTGTTTTGCCTCGCGAGTCGCCGACGGGATTGGAGTCGGTACTATGAAAGTCAGTCCGATGGCCGGAAAGCCGGCCGAGCCTTCGATGCTGGTGAATGTGGCGCGGCTGGTCACCGCCTATTACACCGAGCGTCCCGATCCGTCGATTCCCGCGCAGCGCGTGGCGTTCGGCACCTCGGGCCATCGCGGCTCCGCCTTCGACGCCGCGTTCAACGAGGCGCATATCCTCGCGATCAGCCAGGCCATCTGCATGTATCGCAAGCGGCAGGGGATCGACGGTCCGCTTTACCTCGGCATGGATACCCATGCGCTGTCGGAGCCCGCGTTTGCCAGCGCGCTGGAGGTGCTCGCCGCCAACGGCGTCGAAGTGATGATCGATCGCGAGCGCGGTTACACGCCGACGCCGGTCATCTCGCACGCGATTCTGACCTACAATCGCGGGCGTAAGAGCGGCCTTGCCGACGGAATCGTGATAACTCCGTCGCACAATCCGCCTTCCGACGGCGGCTTCAAGTACAATCCGCCCAACGGCGGTCCCGCCGACACGCAGGTCACCGGATGGATCGAGGACAAGGCGAACGAGATTCTTGGCAACGGACTCGGCGGCGTGATGCGCGTTCCTTTCCCTCGCGCGCTCAAGGCCCCGACGACCCGTCGCCACGACTACATCGGCGCCTACGTCGGCGATCTCGGCTCGGTGGTCGATCTCGAAGCGGTCAAGGCCGCGCGGCTCAAGGTCGGCGTCGATCCGCTTGGCGGCGCGGGAGTGCATTACTGGGACACTGTCGCCGAGCGTTATGGCCTCGCTCTCGAGGTCGTCAACCGCGCGGTCGATCCGACCTTTCGCTTCATGACGGTCGATTGGGACGGGAAAATCCGGATGGACTGTTCGTCGCCGTACGCGATGGCCAGCCTGATAGCGCTTCGCGACCGTTACGACATCGCATTCGCGAACGATACCGACAACGATCGCCATGGAATAGTCACTCGCGGCGCCGGACTGATGAATCCGAACCACTATCTGGCGGCGGCGATTTCCTACCTGTTCGCGCATCGCGGCCGATGGAGCCGCGAGGCCGCCGTCGGCAAGACGGTGGTGAGCAGCGGCATAATCGACCGCGTCGCGGCGAAGCTCGGACGGCGCCTGGTCGAAGTGCCGGTCGGGTTCAAATGGTTCGTTGACGGGCTTATCGACGGTTCGCTCGGGTTCGGCGGCGAGGAGAGCGCGGGCGCTTCGTTTCTTCGGATGGACGGCACGGTCTGGACTACCGACAAGGACGGACTCATCCTCGGATTGCTCGCCGCCGAGATAACAGCCGCGACCGGACGCGATCCGTCGGCGATATATGCGGATATCACGCGCGAACTGGGCGAGCCGTCCTACGAGCGAATCGACGCGCCGGCGAGCGCGGAGGAAAAGAAAATTCTCGCCCGGCTTTCACCCGAACAAATCACCGCCTCGACGCTGGCGGGCGAAAAAATCATCGCCAAGTTGACGGTCGCGCCGGGAAACAAGCAGCCGATTGGCGGACTGAAGGTCGTCACCGAGAACGGATGGTTCGCCGCGCGGCCTTCGGGGACGGAGGACGTGTACAAGATATATGCGGAAAGTTTCCGCGGCGCCGACCATCTCCATCGTATCCAGGAAGAGGCGCAGGCGCTCATATCAAAAGCGCTCGCCGGGCCCCGCTGAGACGCGCGAGCGGTCTTGCCGTTGACGTTGCGCGTCCGGCGGGCGAATGTGTGCGGAGGGAGAAACGACATGGCACCGCACATCGAAGGGTTCAGGCTCGGAATCTATATTTTCGAGGACGCGGAGATAATCGATTTCGCCGCACCGTACGGAGTATTTTCCGTCGCGCGCCGTTACGACCCTGAGATCGACGTGTTCCTTATCGCCGAAGCGATGCGCCCGATTCAGGCGCAGGCCGGATTCACCGTGCTTCCCAACTGCTCATTCGCCGATAATCCGGACATGGACGCGTTTCTGATTCCCGGCGGCGCGGGTACCCGCCCCGAGATGCATAACGGGCGCCTGCACGAGTTCATCCGCGCTCTGCCCGAGCGATGCCTGCTCGCCAGCGTATGCACGGGTTCGTGGATATACGCGAAGATGGGACTTCTCGACGGGATTCCCGCGACCAGCCGCAAGGAGGGCGACCGCGCCGAACAGACCCTCGGCAAGGTGCCGATCGAGCGGCTCGCGGCGATCGCGCCGGCCTGCCGCGTCAGCCGAAGCCGAATCGTTGACGCGGGCCGGATCGTCACCGCCGCCGGAATCGCGGCCGGGATGGAGATGGGATTCCATCTGCTCGCTCGCGCGGGCTACGACGAGAATTTCCGCGCCGACGTCGCGCGCACGATGGAATACAGTGAAGCCTACCGGCTCTATAAAGACGACATCGAAGTCGCTCCGGCGTCAGGCCGCAAGTAAGCAACGCAAAACTTCGGCGCCCAAGGAAGGCGCGCCGCTTCGCCGTCCCGTGCGGCTTCGCGACGTGCTGACGCCGCGCCCGCGAATCCTTTTCGTCGGCATCAATCCGAGCCTCCGCTCCGCCGAGGTCGGTCATCATTTCGCCGGCTGCGGCAATCCGTTCTGGCGATTGCTTCACGCGGCGCACCTGGTTCCGGTTGCGCTCACGTGCGAGGAGGATTCGCGGCTTGTGGAATTCGGGCTTGCGCTCACGAATCTCTGTCCGCGCGCGACGCGCTCCGCGTCGGAACTGAGCGGCGCCGAAATCGCCCGCGGCAAGGCAACGGTCGCGCGAAAGATCCGCCGCCTTCGTCCCGAGGTGGTCGCCTTCGTCGGCGTGACTATCTACCGGAGCTTCTTCGGCAGGAGCGCGAGCGCGGGAGCCGGACCCAAGCCCGAGAAAATCCACGGCGCGCGGGTCTTCGTCCTGCCCAATCCGAGCGGTCTCAACGCCGGCTACCCGGGACTCCGCGACAAGCTGGTATGGTTCGAACGGCTGCGCGAATTCGCCGCCGCCGCGTAAACCATACGCTCACTTGCCATAGGCAATGAGGCTGCGATTAATATATACCAAAAGGTAGGTAAGCGCCGCGCCAACAGCTTCGCAGGAGATGCGATGAGCGGAGAAGCAGATCGGTTTACGCGGTCCGGAATACCGCTGAAGGACTTTTACGGCCCCGACGACGTGGGCCAGGCGGCTCACCAGGAAGTCCCGGGCAGCTTTCCCTTCACCCGCGGACGGCGCGCGCAGGCGGTCTCATCCGGCGGATGGATTCAGCGCGGGCTTTCCGGCGAAGGCGACGCGACGCGTTCGAATCGCCAGTTGCGCTACCTGATTGGCGAGGGACAGAGCGGGGTCGATCTGATCGGCGACAGTCCGACCCAGGCGATGATGGACCCGGACCACCCGCTCGCCGCGAGTGCGATCGGCACGCAGGGCGTCTCGCTCTGTCACAAGGACGACTATATCGAGCTGTTCAAGGACGTGCCGCTCGACGCGATCACGGTTTCGTTCTCGGTGCCGGCGATGTTCGCGGTCGCGGGCCTGTGCCTGGCGGCCCGAAAGTATGGTTTTCCGGTCCAGAAGCTGCGCGGCTCGACCATCCTGACGCCGTTTTACGCCGAAGACGTCACCTACGCGATTCACATGCCGTTCAAGGCGCGGGTGCGCACCTCGTGCGACGTGATCGAGTACTGCGCGCGCGAGATGCCGCGTTTCCACGCCTTTATCGAAGATACCTACTTCTTCAGCGAATCGGGGCTCGACGCGGTCGAGGAGATGGCGCTCGGATTCCTCGAAATCCGCCATCTAGTGCGCGAGGTGCTCAAGCGCGGTGTCGATATCGACGCGTTCGCCCCGCGTATCGCGATCCTGGTCAATTGCAGCATGGACTTCTTCGAGGAGATCGCGAAGATCCGCGCGACCCGCCGGCTGTTCGCGCGCATGATGCGTGACGAGTTCGGCGCGCGCGATCCGCGCTCGTGGTCGGTCGTGATAACCAGCCACACCTCGGGGCTTACGATGACCGCGCAGCAGTTGCCCAACAATATCGTGCGCGGCGCCACCCAGACGCTTGCGCTGGTGCTGGCCGGCGCGCACGCGATCGAAATCTCGGCCTTCGACGAGGCTTTGCGCACGCCCACCGAAGAGTCGCACTTGGTGGGACTGCGCACCCAGCAGATTATCGAATCCGAAACCGGGGTCTCGAAGGTCGTCGATCCGCTCGGCGGCTCGTATTATGTCGAGGCCCTCACCGATGAGATGGAACGCCGCATCTGGGCGATGGTTCAGGAGCTTGAGGCGCGCGGCGAGCCCGGCGAACTTGAGGAGTCGGGATGGTTCCGCGCGTTCTTCGAAGAGAAGATGCAGCGCTACCAGCATCGGCTCGAAACCCGCGAGCAGATAGTCGTCGGCGTCAACGCCCATCGGCTGCCCGCCGAGCAGGACAAGCTGCTGCGCGAAATCTCCGAGGCCAAGATTCGCCCGTATCGCGAGCGAATCGCCGAGGTCAAGGAGTTCAAGGCCAATCGCGATCTCGCTCGCACGAAAGCGGCGCTGGCGAAAGTCAGCGAGCGCGCCAAAGAGGGCCAGAACCTCGAGCCCGCCGTGCTCGAGGCGACTGAAGCGTCGGCCACGATGGGCGAAATCGCCGGCACGATTCGGCTGGCCTACGGATTCCCCTACGATCCGCACGGCGCGATGAAACCTCTTATCTGAGGCGGCGAGTCATGGCGAACGGAAGGGTGGTCATCGGGATGCTGGGGCTCGACCAGCATGAGCTTGGGGCTATTGCGGTTGCGCGGATACTGCGCGACGCAGGGATGGAAGTGGTTTACGCGGGACGATTCAACACGCCCGAAAGTATAGTGCAGATCGCGCTCGACGAGGACGCCGACGTTATAGGTATAAGCTGCCACTCCTGGGAATACGTCGAATACATGCCCGAACTGATGAAACTGGTTGCCGAAAAGGACGCGGATGTCTCGGTTGTTCTCGGCGGCTCGGTTATCACGCCCGCCGACGCGTCGCGGATGAAAGAGCGGGGCGTCGCCGCGGTGTTCGGCCCGGGGGCGGAAAGCGCCGACATCGTCGGCACCCTCACCGATTTGGCCGGCGCGCGCCAGGCGCGAGTCTCGATGGGCTGACACGGCGCGCCTTGCGCGGCGTCAGCGCCGCGCCTCAGATAATCAGCCCGGTCTGGAACAGCGGCTGGTTCGCCGTCCGGGGTTTATTTTTTCGCGACGACGCGCTCGCCGATCGCGCTGAACATGAACGCGCCGATACTGCCCATGTCGAGCGTGTCGCTCATTACCATCGCGGGCGTTCCAATCCGCGCCTGCAGCTCCTTGAGCGAGGCGGCGGGATCGTCGGTGTCGAGTTCATAGAGCGCGAGGTACTTCCACTGGCTTTTGGCGTCGCCCAGTTGCGCGTTGGAAATCTTGAAGCGCTGCGCGGCGACGATGCCGGGTATGCGCAGCACGTCGGGGATGTGCTGGTTGTCGTACCACTTGTTGAATTCGGCGTCACGGTCGCCGGTCGCGTTGGTCATCACCACGAAAACGTGTTTCGCCATAGGATTTTCTCTCCGCAAGTTTTGCCCCTGCGTCCGGTTACACCGGTTCCTCGCTATTTGCAAACGCGAGGGCGCGCGCCGTCCGAACGTTCCATCTCCCCGAGTCCTCGTGCGCGCTTAAAGTCGTCGTTTGAAAGCAGCCCCGGCCCGCTATCAATAGCGCGGCGCAAGCGCGAATTTCTGTAGCGTTCGGAGACATCGTGCGTGCCACCGTGAACGGCCATATCCGCCGCTTGCCTGCGGAATCGGAAGCCATGCGCCACCTCGCGCCACGCAAAATCAGTTGCGCGAAGGCGTTACGGCTGGTGTTCTTGCGAAATACCTGAGAAGTAGTCTCATAAATACCGTCGAAGCAGGATGAGGATACAAGCGAGGTGGACGAAGCCGAGAAAGTTTTCCGGGTAACGCTCCCAGCGCACCACCAGGCGGCG
>JAKAVC010000133.1 GCA_021817345.1 Deltaproteobacteria bacterium
TCGAAGGGATGGAGTGGGGAATCGAGGCCGTGATGCGTGGCGCCTCCGAACGCCTGTTGCCGATCATGATGACCGCGCTGGTGACGGGCCTTGGCCTGCTCCCGCTCGCGCTCGGAAGCGGCGCGCCCGGGCGCGAGATCGAAGGCCCGATGGCGATAATTATCCTGGGCGGCCTGTTCACTTCGACCGCTCTCAATCTGTTCGTACTGCCGACGCTCGCGCTAAGATGGGGCCGCTTCGGCGCACACAACGACGCTGCAGGCGCCGCGGCCGAGTGACAGTCGCGCCAACCCTGCCTTCCTTTTCCACGATCCTGGGCGGCCGAGTCTCAAGACGGCCCGAAGGCTCGCGCGCGTGGTTTTGCGCGTTAATCCAACGACGCGTCGGCCAAAAAAATGTCGCGGCCGCACTGATAGCGGCCGCAAAATCCTTCACTCGGGCAGCCTTCGTTCAGGATGACGAGAAAAGAGGCTCGCGATTCCGCTCTTTCCTTCTTCGACCACTCACCCGATTTCTCCGTGCGCGCGTGGCATGCGCCGCCCGCTTCGACTACAACATGAGCGCGATGGCCACGAACCTGTCGCCCGCGACCGCCGAAGCGCCGCGCCGGATAACCCGGCGCGAGGCCGCGCATACGCTCGCCGCGAGCTTCCTTGGATGGACGCTCGACGCGTTCGACTTCTTCGTCCTGGTGTTCGTCCTTCCCACGATCGCGAGCGATTTTCACGTCTCGATCGCCGACGTTGCCTTCACGATCACCGCGACGCTGATGATGCGGCCGGTCGGCGCGCTCGTCTTCGGATGGATCGCGGATCGCTACGGGCGGCGCGTGCCGCTGATGGCCGACGTGCTCTTCTATTCGGTTATCGAAGTGCTGAGCGGACTGGCGCCGAGCTACGGGACCTTCCTGTTCCTGCGCACGCTCTACGGAATCGGGATGGGCGGCGAATGGGGCGTGGGCGCGTCGCTCGCGATGGAAGCGGTCGAGCCGCGATGGCGCGGGTTTTTCTCCGGCCTTCTGCAGGAAGGGTACGCGGTCGGCTACCTGCTCGCGGCGGCGGCTTACTTTTTCGTCTTTCCGGCCTTCGGATGGCGCGCGATGTTCTTTCTGGGCGGAGCGCCCGCGCTGCTGACGCTCTATATCCGCGCGAGCGTGCCCGAGTCGGAAGCATGGGAGCGCACCCGGCCCGAGCCGCGCGCAATCGTCGGCGCGGTATGGTCGAACCTGCGGCTCTTTCTCTACATCGTGGTGCTGATGACGATGATGAATCTCGTTTCGCACGGCACCCAGGACATGTATCCGACTTTTCTCGACAAGCAGCGCGGACTCGACCCGCGCGCCGTCGCGACAATCGCTATCATCTATAATCTCGGCGCGCTCGCGGGCGGCGTGGTGTTCGGCTATTTCTCGGACCGGATCGGACGGCGGCGCGCGATGGCGATTGCGCTCGTGATCGGTCTCCTGGTCGTCCCGCTATGGATCGTGCCGCGCTCGATGCTTCTGCTTGCGTGCGGAGCGTTCCTGATGCAGTTCATGGTGCAGGGCGCGTGGGGCGTAATCCCGGCGCATCTTGCGGAACTCTCGCCGCCCGAGGTTCGCGGCCTGTTCTCGGGACTCGCGTATCAGCTCGGGGTTCTGTTCGCGGCCAACGCGGCGTTCATCGAGGCGCTTATTGCGGAGCGCGCCGGTTATGAAACCGCGCTTGCGGCGGTTGCGGCGGTGGTGCTGACGCTCGGCGCGATCGTAGTCCTCGCCGGCAACGAACGACGGGGAACCAGCCTCACGCGCGAGGAATCCGCGATCGGCTGACGACCTGCCGATACCACGCCGCCGCGCCCGACTCCTTCGCGAGCCTGCCGCGCACGCTTCAAACGCGGAGTCAAAAATCGCTTCGGCCACCCCTGTTTGTGGCGCTTTCGTTTTGACCCCAAACTGAGCTAAACGAGCGGTATCCGGAGGTATAGTCCATGAAGTTCGGTCTCTTCTATGAGATCTCGGTGCCGCGTCCATGGACCAACGAAACCGAGAAAACCGTCTACGATCGCTGTATCGAACAGGTGAAACTCGCCGACGAGCTCGGCTTCTCCAACGTCTGGGCCGTCGAGCATCACTTCCTCGAGGAATATTCGCACTGTCCCGCGCCGGAGCTGTTCCTGACCGCATGCGCGATGGTGACGAAGAATATCCGCGTCGGCCACGGGATTATCGTCTGCGTGCCCGAATTCAACCATCCGATAAAAATCGCCGAGCGCACCGCCGTCCTCGATCTCCTTTCCGGCGGACGGCTCGAAGTCGGCACCGGCCGTTCCGCGACCTGGACCGAACTGGGCGGCTTCCGGGTCAATCCCGACGAAACCAAGAAGACCTGGGACGAGATCGTCCATTGCCTGCCCAAGATGTGGACGCAGGAACGTTATTCCTACCAGGGGCGGTCGTGGTCGATGCCCACGCGCACCATCATCCCGAAGCCCTATCAGAAACCGCATCCTCCGATGTGGGTTGCGGTCACCAGTCCGGGCACTGAAATCGACGCGGCGGAACGCGGGATGGGCTCGCTCGGGCTTACCTTCGGCGGGTTCAAGGAGCAGGAAGAGAAGGTAAAGAACTACCGGCGCATAATCCGCAATTGCGAGCCGGTTGGCGAAGTCGTCAACGAGAAGGTTGCAACCGTCAACTTTCTGTTTTGCCATGAGGACGACGCCGAAGGCGTGAAGATCGGACGCCGGCTGACCGGTTCGTTCAATTATCTCGCCGCGCAACTTGTCGCCGCGCGCGAAGCCTTTCCGAGCAAGTCGTATCCCTCGCTCGGACTGCTGCCGTCGCTTCGCCAGGAGGCCGCCGGGCCGGGCGACGAATCGGGCGCTCCCGAGGGCGTGGCGATCGGAAATCCCGCGCGGATTATCCGGGCGCTCAAGCATTGGGAGTCGGTCGGCGTGGACCATGTGAATTTCCTGCTTAACGCGCTCGAGACCGTGCCGCAGGAGCAGGTGCTGAAGAGTCTCAGGCTCTTCGCCAAGGAAGTGATGCCTCAATTCAAGACCAGCGGCGATCAGGCCGCGGCTGCCGGAGGACGTTGATGCCGCCTCGTTTTGGATGCCTCGACCTCAACAACTGGGCCAAGTCGATCCCGACGATCGAGGGCTATGGAACCGAGCCGTTGACGCTCAAGGGTGCGCGGATCGTCGAAGCGCACATGGAAATCGAAGACGACCCCGCCGACGCGCTGCTCCCGAAGACGATGCATCCCGCGGTCCCGGCCTACGCGATCTTCAACGTGACGAGCTACCCGGAAAGTCCGTTCGGCCCGTTCGCTATCGCCGAGATACGGATTGCGGGACGCACCGGCGTGCGCCCGCGCGGACATGTGCTCAGGAGCTACGTCAACAATGAAGCCGCCGCGAAGGAACTGGCCGCGCGATGGGGCTATCCGGTCGCTGCGGGCGAGGTCAGCGTCGTGCTGCGCCATGACCGCGTGATCGGACGCGCTTCGGTCGGCGGCAAAACCGTGCTCGAGATAGAGGAAATCGATCGCGATTCGATCTCCGGCGGCGATATCCAGTACATCGCGAGCATGCATCTCAGCCGCAACAAGGGCGACGGCAAGCCGGTCCTGGTGCAGGTCGATCCCGAATATGTTTTCGCTCGCGCCGAGCGCGGACGCCCGCGCGTGGTCACGCTGGATGCGGCCGCATTCCGCGCCGACGGCCATCTGCGCGTCACCTGGCCGATCGCGGCGACCTACGCGGTCGCCGACGTGACGCTGCCCAGGCTGCGCTACGTATGCAATCCGGAACTGCCTGCGCTCCAGGGGACGACCAAGGTCGCGGCTTGAGCGAAGCGGTTTGAGTAAAGGGGCGCGGCCTTTTCGTTTTCTCCGGGCTGCAATCTTCGCCCGAGGGCCCATCGATGGAAAAGGTAAGACTTCGCTCCGGGCTCAACGTTAACCTTGCGCGGGCCGGAAGCGGGCCGCTGGTCGTGATGCTGCACGGATTTCCCGAATGCTGGTACTCGTGGCGCCATCAACTGAGGGCGCTCGCGCCGCGCTTCGAATGCGTCGCGCCCGATCTCCGCGGCTACGGCGAGACCGACGCTCCCCGCGGGGTCGGAAATTACGCGCTCGACCGCCTGGTCGAGGATGTCGTCGAATTGATCGAGGCGATGGGCCGCAGGCGGGCAGCGGTCGTCGGTCATGACTGGGGTGGGGCGATCGCATGGGCGACCGCGCTCAAGCGGCCCGAGGTGGTCGAACGGCTCGTGGTGATGAACTGCCCCCATCCGGCGAAATTCCGCGCCGCGCTGCTTCGCAATCCGCGCCAGATGCTGCGCAGTTGGTATATCCTGCTCTTCCAGGTTCCTTGGTTGCCGGACGCGCTGCTTAGAGCGCCAGACGCCGCTGCCGTGGCACGCGCGCTGCGGTATACCGCCGTTCAGAAAGAGGCTTTCAGCGACGAGGACCTGGCGTACTTTCGCCGCGCGTTCCGTGACCCTTACTCCGCAACCGCCGCGCTTAACTATTATCGTTCATTGTTTCGCTCGGCGGTGCTTCATCCGCACGAGGCCGACGCCTGGATCGAACGAAAGATCGAAGCGCCTACGATGCTCGTATGGGGTGAGCAGGACGTGGCGCTCGGAAAGGAGCTTACCTACGGGATGGAGCCGTTGTTCGCGGGGCCGTTCGAACTTCATTACGTGCCCGATTCGGGCCATTGGGTGCAGCAGGAAAAGCCGGAAGTGGTCAATCGGTATCTCTCAGGGTTTTTCGGACCGCTCACGGATGAGGCCTGATGGCTGCGGATACGCCTCGTTCGCTTTACTCACGTCCCGCGCGCACGTACCCTTATTCCGGGTAACCGCTCGAATGCGTCCTTTCACGTTGAGCCCGCCTTTTCCAAATTCGGATTCCTACGTCTAAGAGACTTTCGGGCAGAATCTATCGGAGGTGGGCACTCGATGCCCAGCAAGCTTTACGTCGGCAATTTGGCCTATTCTGTAACTCAGGAAGACCTCGAGGAATTCTTCTCGCAGGCCGGGACAGTGGTCAGCGCGGCTGTCGTGACGGACAAGATGTCCGGACAATCGCGCGGCTTCGGATTCGTCGAGATGGCCGATGAAGAATCGGCCAACCGCGCGATCGAGACGCTCAATCAGACCGAACTCAAGGGTCGGCGCCTCAAGATCGACATGGCGCGTGAAGGCGGGGGCCCGGGCGGTCCGCGGGGCGGCGGCGGTGGCGGCCGCGGAGGTCGCGGCGGCGAACGCGGCGGTGGCGCGGGAGGCCGCGGTTTCGGAAAGCGCTACTAGTAGGGCGCGCGCCCGAACGAACAGTATCGCCGGCGGTTTCGCCTCGTCGCTCAAGGGGCATTTCTTGATTTCGTCGGCGAAGGCAGATAGCTAAACATATTCCTGCCCCTTGAGCGCGCTCCCCGGTAGCTCAGTCGGTAGAGCGGACGGCTGTTAACCGTCAAGTCGCTGGTTCGAATCCGGCCCGGGGAGCCAATCTTCAGATCGGCTTCCGCGAGTCCGAGGCAACCTCGCCGGGTTGCATCCGCTCGCGCTCGTGACAGACAAATCCTTCACGCTGTTGCCGCTTGCTCGCCTTAAGTGATACCTACCGTTGCGAGCGTTGACCGGGCTCATTCAAAGTCTTGCACCAATTGCTCTAGTCGGATTACGTTGGGTCAACGTGCGTTAGACTGACCTGTCAGAGATTTGGACGGGTTTACTGGGGCTTCAAATGGAAGTGGGGCAGCAGGATGACCTGCAGTCTTCGCGGCCGCGTGTCCTGATCGCAGACGGTGAACCGTCGCAGGCGAAGCAGGCACAGCAGGCCCTGCGCGAGGCTGGGTACGCCTGTGAGGTTTTTCGCGAAGCGGACGAATTGCTCGCGGCGATCGCAGCCGAACGAGCGCCGATAATCGTAGCCGACCCGGCAACCTTCGCCCTCAGCGCCTCGGAATTCCTCTCGCGGGTGCGCGCCCGATCTCCCGAAGCGGTTCTTATCCTTCTCGTACCGACTCCGGCCACGCCGGGCGCCGCGGCAGCGATGCATCAGGGAGCGTTCGATTACCTGACCAAGCCGGTCAACGGTGAGGAGCTGAGTTCGCTGGTTGGAAGGGCGGTCGAGATGGGCGGGCTCAGGCGCGAGAACCGGCTGCTCCACGAGCAGCTCGCGGTGGCCCGGATGGCGGCCGCTTTTATCGCTGAAAGCCCACGCAGCCGCGAACTTGCGACCCTGATTCGGCGTGCGGCACCGGCCCGTTCCCCGGTCCTGATCCAGGGCCCGAGCGGCGCCGGCAAGGAGCTGGTCGCCCACATGCTCCATCACTGGAGCAACCGCGCCCGCGGTCCGTTCGTCCGGCTCGCCTTCAAATCCCTCGCGGCCGGCGACACGGGAGACTTGTTTGCGGGCGCCGCCGCGCCGGCAGGGGCATTCGCTCTCATCAGCAGTTTCGCCGAACGCGCGTCAGGTGGAACCCTGTTTCTTGACGAGATTGGCGAGGCCTCGCCCGAGTTCCAGGCAGCGCTGTTCAGGTTTATCGAGGGCGCCCGAGACGGGAGCTCGGATACGAACGGGAACCACGCGGCGCGAGTTAGAATTGTTGCCGCGACCAATCGTAATCTTGCGGCCGAAATGGCGGCCGGGCGGTTTCGCCCCGACCTCTATTTTGAACTCAACGTGGTCGCTATAAACTTGCCGCCGCTTCGCGAGCGGCGCGAGGATATCGCGCCTCTCGCGCGCCATTTCCTTGCGATGCACGGGGCGGAGACGGGGCGCATGTTCACTTTGACCGCCGAGGCCGAGAGCGCGTTGCTTGCGTATTCATGGCCCGGCAACGTGCGCGAGCTCGAGAAGGTTGTCGAACGCGCGGTCGTGATGGGAACCGCCGATCGGATTTCCGCAGAGGCGCTCGGACTGGTTCGGGCGCCGTCGCCGGTCGCCCTCGAACCCGAGCGCCGGACCGCTCCCGAATCCGAGACTGCGGACACGGGCGCCGCAGTCTCACGGGTTGCGACGCCTGCGCCGCAAGAGGACAAGGAAAAGCCCTCCGATACCGCCGGCGTCGCCGGGCATGAACCAGAGCCTGCCGCCGGCGCGCAAACCGCCTCGCCCGCAGCGCCTGTAGCGGAGCAATTCACTGAAGGCACGCTCCAGGAATGCCTCGACCGGGCCGCGGCTATCCGTATCGCGGCCGCGGTGCAGGCTGCGGACGGAAACCGCGGCGCCGCGGCAAGCGCTCTCGGTATCGATCGAACCACGCTATACCGCCTGATGCGCAGGCTCGGGCTCTGA
>JAKAVC010000135.1 GCA_021817345.1 Deltaproteobacteria bacterium
GCTATGAACCACGAGCGCCTGGGAATTGGAGATCACGTCGATGTCGGGCTGACTCGTTTTGCTCAGACCGTCGATTACCCGGCTCTCACCCGCGTTGAGTACAATAGTGCGATATTGCGATTTGGGCTGCGCGGTCGCGAAACCGCAGTCAAGCAGAAGCACTGCCAACAATGCCGGTGCCATCTTGCCGGCGAACCGTAGGTTCATTGTTCCTCCCCGCGGCGCATCGCCTGCGTTATGGAATCTCGATCGTTTTGGCCGGCGCAGGCATGAACCCCGCCGTCCGTGACGGGTCAGCCATTCCAGCCAAGGGCGCCAGCGCGGTCGTGGACCCGGAGCGCCCCGTCATCCTCGCGCCCGGGCCGAGCACCGAGGAACGCACCGCCGCGTGGACCTCGGGCGTTCCCCGGTTCACGAATGAAACCGTTTCGGCCTTCCTGCCGTCGCGCATGATCTCGATCGAGTAACCGCGAGGAGCGCGGGGAGCGGGAGACGGCTTGCCGTCCGGCTCTGCCCGGGCGGCCTGCGAGACCATCACCGAAGGCGGCTCGGGGCGGCCGAGCAGGTCGGCGATATCGCTGCCGGAAGTCGCGACAATCGCTGTGTCGGTGTAATTGCGCATCGCGAGCCGCAAAGTTCCCTCGCGGCTGGCGAGCGTGAGTTTTTCGGCCTGATGGGGCGTCACGAGCAGCGTAACCACTTTCACCACCTTGGGCTCGTTCTTGCCGGGACCGATCTCCTGGGCCACGGCGAGCACCTGGACGTCCTGCAGCACGACCTTGGAAAAGGGATTCGCTCCGGAGCCGTTACCCGCGATCGCCACGAGCACGTCAACCCGCGTGCGCGGCTCGACGAAACCCGCGATGTCGCTGACGGCGTCCACCGCCACCGACATCGCGCGCATCCCGCGCGGTATCAAAAGCGGCATCACCGCGCCGGCTGTATCGCTGGTGAAAATTCCCTTCTTGACGATCGGCTCGCCTTCCAGAAACTCGATCCGCGCGTAACTGTTGACGAGCGCCGCGGTGCTGGTGAAGGCCCCCGTGGGCACGCTCCTCGACGCCCACGGCGCCAGCCTGAGCATCCCGGGAGCGAGCTTGGAGCCGATCGGAATGTCCGTGGCCGCGACCACGACGCTCACCTGATCGGCCAACACCTTGCGAAGCTGGGCTTCGCGCGCGCGCAGCGCCGAAAACACCACGACCGCGGCCAGGAACGCCGTCACCACCGCGAGCATCAGGAATATCGTCGGCCGTCTCATGCTGTCCTGTTCCTCCCGCCCCCCTCCTCGCGCAATCCGAACGTCCGCGCTCTATTCGCTCATCGTGGTTTCGGTCGCCGTGACGGTGGTTGGAAACGTCACCGGCATTCCGAGGCTTGCGAACAGCGTTGTCATACTCGACACGAGGACGTTCGAACTCAGGTCGTAGGAGATCGTGACGGTCACCGGCTCTCCGAAACCGCTCGCCTGTTGAACATTCACCGTCAGCAGTGCGCCGCCGTCCGCCGTGATACTCGGGGAGCCGAGATTGCCCGCCTTGATGTAGCTCTCGATGGCGCTTGCGCTGAGCGTCGGATTGACACTGGCGTAGCGGGCCGCGCTGTACGCAAGTTGGCTAACGGCGAGTTCCGCCTGCCCTATTACCGCGAACGTTATGGTGACGAACACGAAGAAAATGAGCAGCGGAGTGAGTAGGGCGAACTCCACCATCGACTGGCCGCGCCCACTCCCGCCACGTCTCGTCAATGTTCCGCCTCCGGTTGTCGCCGCACTCATCCGACTGCTTCGGGTTTCTCGCCGGGCGGGGCGCTCGCCGCACCGCCCGGCCGGACCGATTCGTCGCCGCCCGCAGCATCCGCGCTTAAGCGCCGCTGAGCGTGCTGGTGACATTCGTAATGAGGCCGTGGATTCCGCCTTCGAGCGCGACGTACGCGGTGTACCCGGCCACCGCCACCGCGGCGATGATCAGAACATACTCAGTCATTGTCTGACCGCGCGCAGTCTCCCGGACTTTCACGAACCATGTGTTGAGCAAGTCCATATTACTTTCCTCCTTGCCGATACTCGGTTGGCTTCAACCGATAATCCTTCCTTCGAAACTTCCTTTCGCCGAGCTTTCTTCGATCCCGCGGCCCTGGTCCGAAGGCTTCGCTGTCCTGATGCGTCCGACACGTCGCCTCAATCGATAAGCACCGGCTGGTACGCGCCGTATGCCGGCGGCCCGCCGGGTTCGCCTCCCGCAACGGTTTCTTGAAGAAAAATCGCCTGTACGTTGAGATGTTGATCGACGCTGACCAGCCAGAGCCGGGCAAATCCCACCACCGGCACCTGGGAACTGCCGCTGACGTTCGCGTAATCGACCATCGGCACCGTAACCGCCCGCGGATCGTTCAGAGTGTGATCCTCGTAGGTCGCATCCGGATACTCGGTCTCGCCCGAACTGATACGGGTCTGAAACGCGGTTAGCGTCGGTCCCACCATCTCTCCGGTCTGTGTCGCGACCGATTGGCCGACGCTGACCGAACCGGAATAGCCGTTGATGATGTTGTTCTTGAAGGTGTCAGCGCCCGAGGAGCCCAGTGCCAGCGCTCCCCAGTTGCCCGGACCGTAGGACGACGCGGAAAAAATAAGGCTGATCTGCTGTCCGAATGTGTAGCTCGTCTGTGAATCGATGCCCACCGGCAGGACACCGATCGCCGACTGCGTGCCTTGGACTTCCGCCGTGGCGCGCGCCACGACCGGACTCTGCGTGAGCCCAAGTATCCTTCCGAAGTAATATGGAACCTCGCGCGACAGCTCGACCGTCAGCGTCAAATCACTGTCTCCGGTTGTTACCGAAACGATCTCGCCGCCTGTTACGCCGTTCATCTCCGCGTAGCTCTGGGCGGTTTCGATAGCGCGGTCGGGATTCCCCGGAAGATAACCAGCGCCAGCCAAAGCCGACGCGTCCGCCGCCTTTTGCAGTTGTGCCCATTCAAAGTAGAAGATGGATACGTCGACCCCGAGAGCCAGCGCTCCGAGCAGGACCGGCAGCAGCACCGTTATGATCACGAGCATCTGCCCGCGCTCCCGGCCGCAGGCTACTCGTGACCGTCTCCCGGCGGTCTCGCGCAACATTTTGTCGCCAGCCACGCTCACGCTCGCTTCCCGAATCAGCCTCTTCTTTTGTCTCGCAGCATCAAGGTGCATCTCCTATGCCATCCACAAGCGAGAAAAATGCTCAATTATCTGCTCGCCGGACATGACAGCGCTTCAGAATTGGTACGCAAACTGTCCCCGCACAGGACACTCTGCGCATCCGCGATACTATTCTTTCATTTCGCGAAGAAGAACAGTGAGAGTCTGCTCGCGATATTCAGTCAGGAGACGAGTTACTACCTATCAGCGCCGAATGCTGGACGGCAAATCAGAATCAAGAAGTGAATAGACCGTCAAAGCCCATATCTGACGATTTCTGCCGAACTCTCTACGGCTCGGCGCCGCCCCGTCGCGCAGCGCGCCCAGACCGGCGCGAGGTCGCTTCCGCGCCTTGCGCCGCAATTGCGGCAAAGTCAGACTCGCGAGGGGGAAAAGCCGACAGGAGACATTACGCGAAGCGCGAGATGGCCTGTGTCTGACCGAGCATAAGATTGGCGCGCCGGCCTATCCTCTCGCAGCCCAGCGCCAGACCTGCCTCATCGCCGCGCGGAAACCCGGCAGCCAGAGCGGCCCGATTCTTGCCGCGATCGAAAGCTCGATGCGCAACGAGGCCGCGAATCGGGTCGAGCAGGCGCTCCGGCGCAGTGACGTGGTCGAGGCCGAAGACGCGGCGATCGAATACCAGGCCCTGCCCGGCGGAAATCCCGCGTTAATTACGGATTGGTCGAAACGCATGTGGCGAATCGTGCACCGGCAGATCGTCGTCCCAAAAACCAAACGCCGCCGCGGTTCGGTGAGTCGCACCGTCGCAAAGCTGCGCAAGCGGTATAAAGTGCAGCATCGTATGACCAGGGCGGCCTTTGTGCACTGGGTAAAGGAGCACGGAACCGTCAATCGGGTTCCGCTCTACTCGGAAGTTTCACTCGGCCGCTCGATTCTCAGGCTCGCGGTGCGCAAATCCGACCTTTCCGCCGCCTCGCTCAATCTCGCACGTTTCACCACCGTGAACGACGCGATGGCGGCGCGATGCGGTTGCGACGCGCGCACCGAGGTCAGCGTGGCCGAAACCCATTTTCCGCTTTACGTCGTCACGCTCGACCCGGAGGTGGGCGGCTCCGAAGCGCTGATTCTGCCCCATCAATGAGTTTGCGCCCGGCACGAAAGCCTTGCCCGCGATCGATCGCGAAAACATAGGCTTCCGCCGGCGCATCCGTACCAATGTAGGAGGCAATAGCGGCATCGCGACAGTTTCCGCTTGCCCCTGGCTGGCTGTGTGGGCTAGGAATTAATTACTTCGGCATCTTACGGGCCCATCTCGCAGTGCGGCTTGTGAAGAGCCGCCTCTGGCATAATGCAGAATCGCGAGCCATCCGCGCATATCAACGGAGCACACCGGTCCAGCCCGGGCGAATCGGCCGGCAGACGGCTGGTCGTGATGTCGAATCGTGCGCCGATCCGGATCGTTCGCGAGGATGGGCATGAGCGGATCGAGCCAACCGTGGGCGGCGTCGGAACCACGTTCCTGCGCCTTCTCGAGCGCCACGGCGGTCTCTGGATCGCGTGGTCGGGCGGACAAAAAACGCCTCCGCGCCTGCCGTTTCCCCCCGGGCACCCGTGCTTCGCGATGTCGTTCGTACAGCTCGGCGAGCGCGACGTCTCGCTTTATTACTATGGGCTGTGCAACCGCGCCTTGTGGCCGCTGATGCACTCGATGATCTCGAATTGTCACTTCAACACGAGTCATTGGCGGCAGTACGTACTCGTCAATGAGCGTTTCGCCGAGCGCGCCGTTGCCGAGGCCGATTCGGGCGACGCGCTCTGGATACAGGACTTCCATCTTGCGCTCACGCCGGCGAAGATTCGCGCCAAACGGAGCGATTTGCCGATCGGGATTTTCTGGCACGTGCCGTTTCCACCGGTCGAGCTTTACATGGTGTTTCCGTGGCGAAAGGAGATGCTCGCCGGGATGCTTGGCGCGGACATGGTCGGGTTCCATACGCACGGCTACGCGAGGCACTTTCTCGACGCGTGCGAGCGCGTGCTGGGCGCCGAGGTGGACCGCGCGCGCTGCGAGGTGCGTTACCGGGGCCGGCTGACCCGCGCGCTGCCCTTTCCGCTGGGAATCCCGGTCGATTATTTCGAGCAGCTTGCGGCAAATCCGAAGACGCTGGAGCGCGCTCAGCGAATCCGGCGCGCACTCAGAAGCGAAATCGTGGTTCTTGGCGTGGATCGCCTCGACTACACCAAGGGAATTCTCGAGCGGCTGCTCGGCTTCGAGCGCTTTCTCGACACCAATCCCGTCTATCATCGCCGGGTCACCCTGGTACTGATCGCGGTTCCTTCGCGGACCAAGGTAACTGACTACATCATGCTCAAGCGGCAGGTGGACGAGACCGTGGGCCGCGTCATCGGAAAGTTTTCTTCCGCCGGATGGGTTCCGATCCGTTATCTCTATACCCAGTTCGGCGCCGAAGAGCTCGTCGCGCACTACGTGGCCGCGGATATTGCGCTGCTCACGCCGCTGCGCGACGGAATGAACCTTGTGGCCAAGGAGTTCGTCGCTTCCCATCCGAGCGACGACGCGGTGCTCATCCTGAGCGAATTCGCGGGAGCCGCCGAGGAATTGACCGAAGCGCTGCTGGTGAATCCGTACGACGCCGATGCGGTTGCGGAGCGGCTGCGCGAGGCGATCGAAATGGAACCGGCGAAGCGGGCGGCGCGGATGCGCACGTTGCGCCATAAGGTCCACGAGAACAACCTCGAACGCTGGTCGGCCAATTTTCTCCATGCCCTCGCCGGAGATTTTGCCCTTGAGGCTCACGCGGCCTCGGCGGTCGGCGCCGACTGAAAGGCCGCGTCCTCTGCCGCCCGGGCTGCTGCCCGACCTGCTCGCGCGCGGCCGCCTGCTGCTCTGCCTTGATTACGACGGCACGCTTTCTGAGATAACCCCGAAGATCGCCGAGGCCCTGCCGCTGAAGCGCGCGCGCGCCGCAATTGAATCGCTCGCCGCCACACCCGCCCGCATTCTCGTCGCTGTTATAAGCGGACGTGACGTCGCCACCGTGCGTAAACTACTTGGTCTTGCGCGCGGAATCATGTTCGCCGGAATCCACGGACTGGAACTGGTCGGCGCCGACGGCGTCGCGCGGATGGCCCAGGGCGTCGAGGAATCGCTCGGCGATCTGCGAACGCTTCGCGATTTTCTCGCGCGCGAGGTTCCCGGCGGTCGCGGCTTCGTCGTCGAGGACAAACGGCTTGCGCTCGCGCTTCATTACAGATGCGCGGCGCCCGCCGAGGCTCGGCCGATGCTCACGCGGATCGAGGAGTTCGTCGCACGGGAGACACCGCGCTTGAAATTGCTCAAAGGAAAGATGGTTTACGAGATGTTGCCGCGCGCGGCCGCCGGCAAGGGCGGAGCCGTCAAATGGTTCATCGAGCAGATGGGCGAGCCGCGTCCGCAGGTCGCCTATTTCGGCGATGACACAACCGACGAAGACGCCTTTTTCGCGCTTCGTTGCAACAAAACCGCGGCAACCGTCTTGGTCGGCCCCGAACGCCCGAGTTTCGCGCGATACCGGGTGGACGCTCCCTCGGCGGTCGCAGATATCCTTGCGGAACTAGCTGCTGTGCTCTCGTCCTGCGGCGGCGAACGCAAGGGTTAGCGCCGGAGTGATGGGCTATCGGTGCGAATCGCGACAGATCCAGGCGTTCGCCGCGTTCGCGCTCTTGGCCGTCGCAACCGTTGGGCTTGCGGGATGCGGACCAAAGGCGCCCGCGGGCTCGCGCGAGCTTACGCTCGCGCTCGCGGTTTTTCCGGACGAGGCTGTCAAATATCGCGCGTTGCTGAAGGACTTCGAGAATCGCAACCACGTCAAGGTCGATCTGATTGCGCAGAGCTACGCCGACATCCTGCGCGCGCTGCTCGCCGAAGGCTCGGCCGGCAGGGGCAGCCTCGACCTGGCGGAACTGGATCTCTCGATGCTTGCCCGGGCGCACGGTTCGGTGCGCGCGCTCGATACGATCGTCCCGCGGGAAGCCGCATCGCTTTTCCCCGCCGCCGCGTGGGAGGCCGCGCGCTTCGACGGGCATCTTCTCTTCGTTCCGCATCGCCTGATGTGGCAGGCGATGATCTACAACCGGCTTGAAGTTCCGAATCCTCCCGCGACCTGGAACGCGCTGCTCGATTTCGCCCGCCGTCATCCGGGAAAGGTCGTCCTGAAGGGCGCGCGCTACGAAGGCGCAACCTGCGACCTGCTCTCGTTTCTATGGAGCGCCGGTGGAAACCCGCTCGATCCCGAATCGCCCGCCAACCGGCGCGCGTTCGAGTTTCTCGCCGAGCTCGCGCCCTACCTGAACCCCGAGTGCGCCGTCTATCGCGAGATGTCGGTGCTCGAGGCGCAGGCGCGCGGCTCCGTTTGGATTCATTTCAACTGGCCGTTTGCGATTGGATATCTCGAGAGCAAAGGCCTCGCCCCGAGCGTCGATCTGAGCGCGCCGATCCCTTCTGGTCCCGACGGCACGGCGACGGTGCTGGGCGGCGGATACCTTGCGATCCCGCGTTCCGCGCCCCATCCCAAGCTTGCCGCCGCGTTTATCCGCTATCTGCTGACGCGCGACGCGCAGGCACGGCTAAGCCGCGAGCTTGGATGGTACGGCTCGGTCGCGCCACCAGCGGGAAGCGAGCAGGCAAAACTATACGCCGGGTTTGTCGCGATGCGCCCGTATGTGCGCGCTCGTCCCGCGAGCGATTGCTATGCGCAACTGAGCAACGCGTGGCAGAGGGGCTTTCGCGCGGTGCTGTTCCGCGACGCCGCACCCGCCGTGGCGCTCGCCGAAGTCGCCTCGATGACCCGGTTCGAGAAATCCTCCGCACCTGCCCGGCGGCCTTGCGCATGCCGGTAAAAATGTGGAACCGGAACAGGGATGGACCGCGCGTCACGCAATCTCCGAATCCTCTTCGTCGCCGTGCCCGGCGCGTTCATGGCGGCGCTGATGCTCGCGCCCGCGTTCGAGGGACTTGTGCTGTCGTTCGACCGGTGCGGGCCGTCGCTTGGAAACTACGACGTGCTCTTCGCCGATCCCATGTTCTGGCGGGCGCTCGCGAACAACCTGATTATCCCTGCGGGCAGCCTTGCGCTCGAACTCGCGGCGGGACTTCTGCTCGCGCTTTACCTGACGGCGCGCCCGAAGCCTTCAGCAGTCGTCGAGATCGCCGCGGTGCTGCCGTTCGCGATACCGGAAATCGTCCTGCTGACGCTCGCGCGTTATCTGTTCATGCCGCGCGGATACGTCAACGCCGCGCTCGTGGAGGCGGGATTCCATCCGCTCGGATGGCTGCTGCCGAATCATGCGCTCGCGCTCTTAACGGTGATCATCGTCGACGCCTGGCACGTCACTCCCGTCGTGATGCTCATCCTGATGGGCGGGCTTCAGTCGATCGCGCCGGAGATTTACGAGGCCGCGGCACTGGACGGCGCCGGAACCTTCGCGACGTTCCGCCATATAACGCTGCCGCTCCTGTTCCCGTCGATCGTCGCCGCCGTGGTGCTGCGCGGCGTCGACGCGCTCAGAATATTCTCGACGACGCTCGTCCTGACCGGCGCAGAGGGAGTGCCGGTTCTTTCGACCTACGCCTACCAGCAGTGGACAGACGCTCAGCAGCAACGGGTCGCGATGGCCGCGTCGGTGATTCTTGCGCTCGCGATCACGATAATCGGGCTTGCGGCGGCGGGCGCGATGCGCCGGTTCGGCACTGCGGAGGCTCCGCGATGAGTCGCCGCGAAGTATCGATGCCGCACGGCGCCGGAGCGGCGTTCATCAGGCGCGTGGCCGCGCTCGCGATCGTCCTCGGCGCGGCGCTCCCCATTTACCTCCTGCTCAAGCAGGCGGTGACACCCGAAATCGAGAGCTTTGCGTGGCCGCCGCTCTGGCTGCCCCGTCGCGTCACGGCCGCGCATCTCGAATCCGTGTTCACGGTCGTCGAGTTTCGCGCCGCAATTATCCGCAGTATCGCGGTAGCGCTGGTGTGCGGCGTTTCGGCCACCGTGATGGGTGCAATGATGGGATACGCGATGGCGCGCAGCCGATGGGGCCGGCGCGCCGGAATGACCGCGGTCACGGCGACGCGCCTTCTGCCGATGACCGCGGTGGCGTTGCCGCTCGCACTCGCCTTCATCCTGATAGGACTGTACGACCGGCCGAGCGCCATCGGCCTTGCGCTGGTGCATAGCGCGCTTGCGCTGCCGATGACGGCGTTGGTGCTGTTTCCGGCTTTCCTTGCGATTCCACTCGAACTCGAAGAGGCGGCATTCCTCGACGGCGCCTCGCCGCTTCGCATCTTCATGACGATAGATCTGCCGCTTGCGCGCGCGCCGCTCGCCGCCGCGTTCATCCTGAGCTTCATCCTGAGCTGGGACGAATTCGGCTTTGCGCTGCTCTTGCAGGTCACCAACCGCACGCTCCCTCCCCTACTCTACTATTACACCGTCTTCGGCGACGTGGGCGCGGCGAGCGCGCTCGCGCTCCTGATGATGATACCGGCAATCTGCGTGCTGGTGGCGCTTCGGACGGTGCTAAGAGGCGCGCTGATGGCGGGGAGCCTCCGCTAATCGCAACTGCGGGAAGTGCGGTGCCTGAACTTGTAATCCGGAATCTCTGGCGCGGGTTTTCTTCCGGCGGCGGCCTGCGCGATATCTCGTTCGAGGTCGAAGCGGGCGAATTTTTCGTGTTGCTGGGACCGTCGGGATGCGGGAAATCCACCCTGCTTCGGCTGATCGCCGCGCTCGACCCCGCCGATCGCGGCGCTATCGACATAGCGGGAACCCGCGCGGGCCACGGCGCGGTCGCGATGGTTTTCCAGAACTACGCGCTCTATCCGCACATGACCGCGTTCGACAACATCGCCTTTCCGCTTCGCCTGATGAAGCTCGGGCACGACGAAATCCGCCGCCGCGTCGCCGCATGCGCCCGGACCGCCGGACTCTCGATCGATCTGAACCGCCGACCGGCCGAACTCTCAGGCGGAGAGCGCCAGCGCGTCGCGCTCGCCCGCGCGATCGTGCGCGAGCCGCGAATCATCCTGATGGACGAGCCGCTCTCCAATCTCGACGCGCAGCTTCGCGCGAGCCTTCGCGTCGAACTGAAACGTTTCCAGCGCGACACCGGACGAACCGTAATCTACGTCACCCACGATCAGGTCGAAGCGCTTGCGCTCGCCGACCGGCTGGCCGTGATGCGCGCGGGAAGGATCGAACAGATCGGGTCGCCGCGCGCCCTCTATGACGCGCCCGCCAACGAATTTGTCGCGTCGTTCGTCGGACAGCCGCCGATGAACCTGGTGCGCGCGCGAATCGCACCGGATCGGAAATCGCTTCTCGCCGGCGATTCCGTTCTCCGCATCGAACCGCCCGCGGGCGCGCCCGACGAAGTTATCCTCGGAATCCGCCCCGAGGACCTTTCGCTCGACGCCGATCCCGCGAAAGTTGCAATCGAGACGACGATCGAACGCGCGGAGTTCTCCGGAGCGCGGTTTTTGGTCGTCGCCCGCTTCGGTTCCGCGTATCTGCTGACCGAGAGCGTCGAACCGCTGCATACGAGCGAGCGTCGGCGCTTCTATTTCGAGCGCTCGCGTATCCACTTTTTCGACGCGTCCTCGGGCCGTCGAATTCCCTGGGCGGATCCGTCTCCATAGTTCCGCACCGACGCTCTCTTCAGCGATCCTGCCGCGCGATTCTCCTGGTCATCGCGCATAGGCGGGCTTCGGAACCTTTTTGAGCGGGCGGCCACCGTCTCCGCCCGGAAAATATCTATGGGAGGGTAACTCGAATGGCGGCTGAGAGGCGGTGAATTTTTAGCGGGTCGGCGGCCGTCGCGCCGCCACGCCTGTTCGAGAGACGCGACCCCGGCGAAAGCCGGGCAGATCAGCGGTTGGATGCGGTTTGCGCGGGCGCCCCGCTTTTTCGCGCCGCGGAGGAAACCTTGCGCGCGAATCCGCGAAGCTCCTCCCGCGCCGCTTTTGCCGCGCCGATTCCGATAGCCATCCACGGCGGCATCCCGGCAAACGCCTCGCCGATTGCGTAAAGCGTGCGTATCGAGAAGCGCCGCTCGTTGGATATAGCGTAAACCGGCTCCCATCGCTCCGGCAGCATCTTGGCGCGAAACTGCTCCAACCCGCGAAAATTGTAGAACCGGTTCGCGTGCGCGCGCGCAAACCGCATCATTGCGCGCAACCACAACGGATTCTTCGCGAGTTCGGCGTCGGCCCGGGTCGCAAGCGCAACCAACCCGAGCGATACGTAGGAGCCGCCGCCGTCCGCGAACCGCCGCATCGCGTTGTCGATAAGCAGTTCCGCAGTCCCGTTGGGAGCGCCTCGCGCCCGCGCGACCTGCTCGATCAGATAGCCGCGGCGCGCGGCGATCGGCGATGCGACCAGGAAGGCGGCGATCCTGCCCTCGCGCCGCGCAACCAGCAGGAGACGATCGCGCACTTCACCCGCGAGCGTCACCGGTTCGGTGAGAAAGTGAAGCGGCGGCAGCGCGCGTCCGTCGAGCCATTCACGAAGCACGCTCTGCAACTCCGCGTTGTCGCGCGCCTGTTCCGGCTCAAGCGGCTCGATTACGACGCCCTTGTTGCGCGAGCGATTGAGCTGCGCGCGCAGCGACGGATGCGATTTCACCGCATCGCTCCACCGGCGCGGATCCCAGACCGGCTGCGCCCCTATCGTCACCGCCGCATGGCGCGGCGAGCCGGCAAAAAGCTCGCACATCCGCTCCGCCGCGCACACGTAGCACACCCGGCATCCGTTCGAGCGGGCAAAATCCTCGAACGCGCGGGCGACTTCGGCCAGCACCTCATGCGCGCAAGCCGGCTCGCCCGCAACAAGCATCACTTTTGCGCGCCGGATATATCCCACCACGCCCGGCGCTTCGGACGAGAACCAATGTTCGATTCCCGGATTCAGGATCTGATAGGCCGTGGCGTTCCAGCCATAAGCCATCACAAGTTCTCGCGCGGCGGCTAGGGACATCTCGGAACGGGAAGAATCGCGGCGATGCGCTCGCAGTATGTTCCAATCCTACATGATGCGGGCGCGAACCGACACGATACACCCGCGCCTCTCGCAGGCCCGCCGCGATCCGTGCAAAGATTCAACGCCTTGCGGCAAACGACCGGCTGAGGCGACGGAGTCGGGAAAATACTAATCAACGGGGAGTATCGCGATGGCGCTCGAAGTGACATGGGATTCCAAAGTATGTACCCATTCCGGCAACTGCGTGAAGGGCCTGCCAAAGGTCTTTCGCGTCGAGAACGGCAAGTTCCTTATCGACCCCTCAGGGGCCGACGACGAGAGCGTTCGCGCGGCGGTCGAAGCCTGTCCCTCGGGAGCGCTGCGAATCAAGCCGGCGCAGGCCGCCCAGCGCCGGCCCGCCCGCTAGCCGCCGGCGATCGCTCCCACGATGAGAAATGGCTCGCCACCGCGGGCAACGGCGTCGGGCAGCGGCGCGTCCGGCGGTTCATGGGAAAGATCCCGCTCGCAGGCGAAGAACCTGATGAACGGACGCCGGCGTTGCGTCACGTGTTCGCGGATCGTTCCGCTGAGCGCCGGATAACGCGCCTCGAGCGCGTCGAGCACCGAACGTTGCGTGACGACGCCCCGGACGTCGAGTTCGATGTCGCCGTCGATCCGCGCGAGCGCGCGCAGACTGGCCGGGAGCACGACCCGAATCATGGGAGCGTCCGCACTTCCACAGAGAGTACGCTCGGAAGGTCTCGCACGATCGGAGCCCAACTGTCGCCCGCATCCGCGGAGGCGTACACCTGCCCGCCGGTTGTACCAAAATATATTCCGCACGGATCGAGTGAATCCACCGCCATCGCGTCGCGTAAAATATCAACGTAGCAGTTGCTTTGCGGCAGACCCTTCGTCAGCGGCTCCCATTCGTTTCCGCCGGTGCGGCTCCGATACACGCGCAGCTTTCCCTCGGGCGGGTAATGTTCGGAATCGCTCTTGATCGGAACGACGTAGACCGTGTCCGGCTCGTGCGCGTGAACGTCGAGCGCGAATCCGAAGTCGGTCGGCAGGTTGCCGCTGATCTCCCGCCACGAATCGCCCGCATCATCGCTGCGCATCACGTCCCAGTGTTTCTGCATGAAAAGCACCTCCGGGCGCGACTGATGCATCGCGATGCGATGGACGCAGTGGCCAACCTCCGCGTTTGGATCGGGAAGGTTGGCGGACCTGAGCCCGCGGTTGATCGGTTCCCAGTTCGTGCCGCCGTCGTCGGTGCGGAAAGCGCCCGCCGCCGAGATCGCGATGAACATGCGCCGCGGACTTTTCGAATCCAATATGATCGTGTGCAGGCACATCCCACCCGCGCCCGGCTGCCACTTCGGCCCTGAGCGATGCCCGCGCAAGCCCGCAAGCTCCCGCCAGGTGTGCGCGCCGTCAGTCGAGCGGAACAGCGCCGCGTCCTCAACCCCTGCGTAGATCGTGTCCGGGTCAGTGAACGACGGCTCCAGATGCCACACGCGTTTGAATTCCCAGGGACGTTGCGTCCCGTCGTAGCACTGATGCGTGGAGAGTGGCCGGCCGGTTTCCGCGGACGTGTCATAAACGAACTTGTTGCTCCCACCGCGGGGTAGCCCCTCGGGCGAAATTGTAATTCCCCCTCCGGGCGTCTCCCAGGTTTTCCCGCCGTCATTCGACCGCTGGATCACCTGCCCGAACCATCCGGTGGACAGCGACACGTACAGGCGGTTCGGGTCGGCGGGCGAACCCTTCATATGGAACACTTCCCAACCCGCGAAGTGCGGGCCGCTGACCTCCCAGCCTTCGCGCTTGCCGTCAGATTCCAGGGTGAATGCGCCTTTGCGCGTGCCAACCAGCACTCGTATCTTGCTCATAATTCGCGGCTCCCTCGGTCCACCGATGCCCTGCGGCTTCGGGTTATATCGAGAGGCGCTGGCAGTGCCGGCGCCTCCGGCTCACCGCATGACTGCCGCGATCAACGCGCGCGCCGTTTGTTGCGCGCGCCTCACGGCCAGACCCATCGTCCCCGAATCTGCAGCGGCGCGGGGTCCCGGTCACGCCATCGCCGCCTGATTTCCGCGAGTACTTTTTCGCGGTTCTTCTCCATCCGATCTATCAGCGCGCACGGCGCCGCCGTCTTCTCGTGGCGCGCTCCCCAGATCAGCAATTCGAGCAGCACCGGCGCGAGGTCGATTCCCTTCTCGGTCAACCGATAATTCAATTTCCGACGATCCACCTTCTCCGGCTCCGCCACCACAATCCCGCTCGCTTCGAGCTTCTTCAGGCGGTCGGCGAGTATGTTGGTTGCGATCCCCTCGCCTGATTCCAGGAACTCCTTGAACGTCCGAAATCCGCGAACCATCAGATCGCGAACGATCAGCAGCGACCAGCGATCTCCGAAAAGCTCCAGAGAAATGCTCACCGGGCAGCCCGAGCGCCGTTCCGACCTCCGGTTCGATGCCACACGCGGGACAATAAGCAGTTCACTTGCATAATACAAGTGTTAGGATGCGGGATTATCGCCGACAGGGGCGCCTGTCCTGATGCCGAGGTATGAATTGCCGCACCGACGCGCTAACTCGAGCCCCGACACAGCCGCGGCCGGAGCCCGCGGCATCCGCCGAAATACGAAGTTCCAGGTGGTTTTCATGCGGGGCCGCGGGTCACGATGGTGCCCGGGGCGGACGCTCACGCCGCGCATAGCGGCAGCCGTCCGGGTAGACGCCGCGCGCCTGCCCGCGCGCTCGCCGGTGAGGCATCAGTGCGTAGCCCTTCGTCGAGTTCGGCTTGCTTTACGACTTGCCGAATCTTCTCAACCGAGGGGGTCGGAGCCGCGCGCCTAAAGCTCTCTGACTAATGCTACCGCGATTTACTGGCCGCCGCGCTAGATGTGCTCGGGCAGCGCTCCGTCAACGACGACCTGCCGGCTCTCGAACTTCCACTCGCCGCCGATCTTGCGCAGCCGATCCGTGTAATGACCCACCGCCGAGAGTACTCCTTTGCCGTTAAGGCAGTGGAAGTACGCGAGATAGCATCCGCCGGTGGCGACGTCGCCGTTCACGCTGAAAGCCACGTTGGTCATCATGTGGATCGGCTTGACGCCGCCGAGCGACTCCTTGTAGATGGCGGTGAAGCGCCTTAGCCCTTCGCGCCCGGCGTGCCGTCCGAAGCGCGAGCTTTCAAAGACGCCGTCGTCGGTGAAGCAGTCGAGCCATTCGTTCCACTGGCCGTTGTCAATCGTGCGCGCATAGCGCGCGTACAGTTCGCGGATTTGCTCGCGGTCTTCCCATGTCCCCATGCCGGTAGCCATCCTGATTGACCTCCAAGAGCCGTCCGCCCCGGGACGGCGGTTATATAACGTTCGCGTCGCGAAGCCGGGCGATATCGTCCCATCCGTAGCCCAGCAATTCGGTTAAAATCGTCTCGGTATGTTCGCCAAGTTCGGGCGCGTGGCCGCGCGGATCGCCCGGCGTCTCGCTGAGCCTGACCGGCAGGCCCACCAGTTGGATGCCGCCGAGCACCGGATGCTCGTAATCGACGACGTACTGATTGCTCCGGACCTGCGGATCGTCCGGCAGGTCTGAGACTGAATTCACGATCGTATATATGAAGTCGCCGCCCGCCTTGAGGATGCGCATCCATTCGTCGCGCGGTTTTTCGGCGAACCTGCGGTCGAAAATTTCAACCAATGCTGCGGCGTTCTGTCCGCGCGAGCGGATGTCCTTGAAGCGCGGGTCGTCAACAAGCTCGCCGAGCCCGAGCGCGGCGCAGAAGTCCTTCCAGTAGCGATCCGCCTGCAGCATCCCGAGGCAAATCCATTTCCCGTCGGCGCATCGGTAATGGTTCCAGAGCGGATTGAAAGCCTCGGTGCGCGAGTTGCGCGCCAGTTCCATCCCCATGAACGCGCGCGCCGACACGTTGAGTCCCTGAAGCGCAATCATCGAGCCGAGATGGGACGCATCGACTGTCTGCCCCACGCCGCTGCGCTCTCGCGCGAGCAGCGCCGCGAGAACGCCGTAGGCGAGCATGATCGCGCCCATCTGGTCGGCGACTCCGCCGAAGATATACGACGGCTCCGAGCCGGGCGCGCCGATCGCCTTCATGATTCCCGAGCGCGCCTGCCCCAGGTAATCGAACGACGGCTCGGCGCTGTCGGGACCCTCCGGCCCGTAGCCCGATGCTGTCGCGTAGATGAGATGCGGGTTGTGCGCGCGCAGCGATTCGTAGTCGAGCCCGAGGCGCTTCGCCACGCCCTTTCGGAAATTCTGCACGAAAACGTCGCTGCGCGCGGCGAGCCGGTAGACGATCTCGCGCGCCTCGGGACGCTTGAGATCGAGCGCGACACTCTTCTTGTGCCGGTTGTTGGCCTCGAAGTAGAAGTTGCGCCCGCTGCGGTCGGTCGATTGGCCGGCGACCGCGAAAATGCCGCGTCCCGGGTCGCCGCGCTCGCGTTCTTCGAGCTTGATTACTTCGGCACCCAAATCCGCCAGCATCGTGGTGGCGACCGGCCCCTGCTGCCATATCGTCCAGTCTATAACCCGAATACCCTTGAGCGGCCCGTCCATGTGCTCCTCTATAACACAATGCGGGCGCGAACGGCTGGCTGGCAAGGCGGACTTTTTCGGGCGATTCTCGAAATTTTCACCGCCCCTCCCCCGCCGCGCTTGAGTCCGCCGTCGCGGCGGACAATTTATCTTCTGTGTCGCTTGCGCTTCACATCCTGAATTTCCTCTATCCGCCGCGATGCGCGGTCTGCGAGACGAACTTCGGTCTCGACGCGAGGCGCAGGGTATGCGACCGGTGCCTTTCCCGGATGGAGGCGCTTCCGACGCCGGTGTGCGAGCGCTGCGGAGGGCCGCTCGAGTCGATTCGCACGAAGGAAGTCCGATGCGCCCACTGCCTGAAATCACCGCCGGTTTTCGCACGGGCGCGGGCGGTCGCACGCTACAGGCCGTCGGACGAGGACGAGCGCCAGAGTCTGCCTTCCCTGATTCGGCGCCACAAGTACGGCCTCGACCAGGCGCTCGGGCGCGCGATAACCGAATTCCTCGGCCCGCGACTGCCCTTCACAGCCGACGACTGCGACCTGGTGATCCCGGTCCCGCTCCATCGCGGACGCCTGTGGTGGCGCGGGTTCAACCAGGCCGCTCTGCTTGCGGCGGAAGTCGCACGCAGGCTGGAACGTCCGCTCGAGCTTGGTACACTGGTGCGCTCGCGCGCGACCGGCTCGCAAACCAGCCGCAGCCGCGACGAGCGCCGGCGCAACGTGCGCGGCGCTTTCGCGGTCAGACGGCCTCATCGTGTCGCAAACCGGCGTATCCTGCTGGTGGACGACGTAATGACGACCGGAGCGACGGCCGACGAATGCGCGCGCGTGCTCCTCGCGGCGGGGGCGAGCCGGGTTGAGGTGTTCACGCTGGCGCGGGTCCTATGAGCACGCAGGAACGAATCCAATGGGATCGCAAGCACGCGGGCAAGGAGGTCGGCGCGCCGGAGCCGTTTTTCCTCGCGATGCTTCCGCTGCTTAGGCCGGGGCTCGCACTCGACGTCGCGGCGGGACGCGGGCGGCATGCGCTTGCGATGGCGCGGGCGGGATTTCGAGTCGTCGCGGCGGATTTTTCGCGGGTCGGACTCGCCACGCTTCGCGGCGCGGCGGCTGATGCCGGAATGTCGACCATATGGTCCGTCGTTGCCGACTTCGATAACTTTCCCTTTCGTGCTGGGAGTTTCGATTCGGCCGTCAACATCAACTTTCTCGACCGGAACGTTTTTCCCGAGCTGATTCGCTCGCTTAGGGTTGGAGGGGTCCTGCTGGTGGACACTTTTCTCATCGATCAGGCCGAAATCGGTCATCTGCGAAACCCGCAGTTCCTGCTCGGCCATTACGAGCTTCGCGGCCTGCTCGCGGAGATGGAACTGCTGCGTTACTGCGAGCGGCTCGAAGTGTATCCCGACGGCTCGCGCGCATGGCGGGCCGGCGCGGTCGCGAGGCGGAGGGCCTGACGCGATGGCGGGGATGACGTACAGGGCGGCGGGCGTCGATATCGGGCTCAAGGAATCGCTGGTCCCGCTGTTTCGCAATATCGCCAGGAAGACCGCCGGCGCCGCCGTGCTGGGTGGAATCGGCGGGTTCGGCGCGATCGTCGCTGCGGATGGGCTCAAGAAGATGCGCTCGCCGGTGCTCGTGTCGGGCACTGACGGCGTTGGCACCAAGCTCAAGATCGCGTTCGCGACCGGACGGCATGACACGGTCGGAATAGATTGCGTCGCGATGTGCGTGAACGACGTGGTCTGCCACGGCGCGCGGCCGCTTTTCTTCCTCGATTATATCGGCGCGGGCAAGCTCAACCGCGCCGTCGCGCTCGACCTTGTAAAGGGAGTCGCCCGCGGATGCGCGGAAGCCGGCGCGAGCCTTGTCGGCGGCGAGACCGCGCAACTGCCGGACATCTATCGGCCCGGCGAATACGACCTTGCGGGTTTCGCGGTCGGAGTCGTCGAGCGGGCGAAGATTCCGCCGCCGAAGAGAATCAAACCGGGCGACGTGCTGGTTGCGCTTGCCTCCAACGGACTGCATTCCAATGGCTTTTCGCTTGCGCGCAAGGTCCTGCTCGAACGCGCAAAGCTCAAGCTGAGCGCCCGCGTCACCGAACTCGGATGCACGCTGGCCGACGAGATGCTTCGTCCGACGGTTATTTATGTGAAAACCGTGCTCGACCTGTTCGAGCGCTTCCGCATAAAGGGGCTTGCGAATATCACCGGCGGCGGCGTCCTGGAAAATCTTCCCCGCGTGCTCCCCGCCGGCGTTGGCGCGAAAATCGAGCGCGGGAGCTGGCCCGTGCCGCCCATCTTCGACCTGATCCAGCGGCTCGGCCGGATAAGCCAGTCCGAAATGGATCGCACCTTCAACAACGGGCTCGGGATGGTCGCGGTGGTCGCCGAGGCGCAGGCGGACCGAATCGTCGAGCATCTCGGATGCCGCAATATCAGGGCCTATATAATAGGCGAGATCGTGCGCGGCAGGCGCAGCGTCACGCTGACGTGACCGAAGAGCACCGACGGGAGGAACCTTGCGCGATGGCGGAACGTCCGGCGGTCAAAATAGGCGTGCTGGTTTCGGGCTCGGGAACCAACCTGCAGGCGATTCTCGACGCGGTCGCGCGCGGCGATCTCAAGGCCGAAGTACGGGTGGTGATCTCGAACCGGGCAAGGGCCTACGCGCTTGAGCGCGCGCGCAATCATGGGATTGCCGCGCTCGCGATCGACCATCGTCAATTCGCCTCGCGCGAGGATTTCGATCGCGCGCTTGTAAGGGAGCTTCGCGCGCGCGACGTCGAACTGGTCGTGTGCGCGGGCTTCATGCGGCTGCTTTCGCCCGTGATGCTCGATGCGTACACGGGCCGGATCATGAATATCCACCCCGCCCTGCTGCCGTCGTTTCCCGGAATCTACGGTCCGCGCGACGCGCTCGAATACGGCGTGCGAATTTCGGGATGCACGGTGTTCTTCGTCACCGAAGGGGTTGACGTCGGACCGATCATCATCCAGTCCGCGGTTCCCGTTCTTCCCGGCGACGACGAGGAAACGCTCGCCGCAAGAATCCATCGCGAGGAGCATCGCATCTATCCCGAAGCGATCCGTCTGTACCAGGAAGGACGGCTTCAGGTCTCGGGCCGGCGCGTGATAATCCGCGACGCGGATTCGGCATCGGAATCGCTCGCGCTCGCAAACCCCCGCCCGCGGTGAAGATTGAAAGACCCCGTGGACTTCTCCGCTCCGCTCGCTAACAATCGGATTTGGAGGGAGTACGTGGCAACCGTCCAGATTTACACCACCACTTATTGTCCGTATTGCGTGCGCGCCAAGGCCTTGCTTGCGCGCAAGGGCGTTCACTTCGAGGAGATCGACGTGACCGACGACCCCGCGCTGCGCGAGAAGATGGTGAGGCTTGCCGGCGGGCGGCGGACCGTTCCGGAAATCTTCATCAACGGAAAGATTGTCGGCGGATTTGAAGAATTGAGGGCGCTCGACGATTCGGGCGAGCTCGACGCGATGCTTTCCGACTGAGGGCGCCCATTAAGGGTTGGCGCCCTGTGGACGGCGTGGCACATGCCCGGTTCACCGCGAGGGTGAACCGGGACGCCCTTGCGTATCGAGACGGACGGTCGCTCAGTCGCCGCTCGGCGACGCGACGATTCCCTCGTTCATGTGATGCAGTGCGTAGCGGTCGGTCGACAGGTGATACTGTATGGCGGTGGCCGAGACCGTCACGGTGCTGCCGTCCTTCGACACGTGTGTCTTCTCGTTGATAAGCGCGTCGATGTTGTCAGGCCACTTCTTGAGTCCGAGCTGTTTCAGTTTGTCCTGCTGCTTTTGCGCATCGATCGCGTCGGGCGAGAACGGCACCGTGTAGGTCACGGGACCCAGGACGTCGTAACCGCGGCCCGGAGGAGCCCCGCCCGTCGTCACCCATATATGCGCCATGTCCACGCGATGGACGAAAGCCTGTTTTTTGGCCTCCTCCGCCTTGCGCTGCGCCTCAATAGCGGCGCAAGCCGATAACGAGAGCGACAAAGCAACGCAGATCGCGAGAGATTTACCAATCCCCGATAGTCGCATCTGTCCCCGTATGACCCCCGAGAAAATGGTCTAGGGGTTTATATCGCGTTGCCATCGAGTTTGTCTATTAGGACGGCCGCTGGCGCGTGCAAACCGCTTGTTCGGAGCCCAAAACCGGCTATCCGGCCACGGGCTCCCACGTGATATCCTTTCTCCAGAGCAATGCGGATGCTATGCGGTTGCCAGTGATGGAAGAATTCGACGCTGAGCGGTTCCCAGGTAATTTCTATCCCGGGATGATTATGCGGCTCGAACGCTCGCGCGGGCGCGGTGTCGTCCGTTCACATTCGGGCAAGGAAATCCCCTTCGAATTTCCCTTTGTGACGGTGGTTGGCGCTGGAATCGGCGGCCGGATGCCGGGAATCGAGCTTCTAAGCGAAGGAGCAAGCGTCGGCTTCGATGTCGGATGGACGTCCAAGGGGCTTCGCGTGACCGTTATCAGGCCCAGAACCTCGTCCGCGGGTTCGCAGGAGTCCGGACCAGACTCATACTGATGCTGATTGGGCGCGCCGGCGCTGGAGCATCCGCCACATCCTGACGCCCAGCGGGCGTATCTCGGAAAGCACTTCGTACTGGCGTGCCTGATAATATGCGACGTTGGCCTCGGTCGCGGTTTCAAGGTACACGCCGCATAAACTGCTCCGCTCGGCGGCGAGTTGCTTCAGATGCTCGAGCAGGGCGGTGCCGCAATGCCTGCTCTGGTAGTCGGGGTCAACGCCGAGAAAATTCAGGTAGATGTGCGGCTCGGGCGGATGGTTGTGCGCGAGCTCGTTCATCAACTGGATCGCACGCATCGTGCCGCCGGTTCCGACCGCCGAAACAAGCTTGGGAAGGCCACCCAGTCCACTTACGATCGTTTGCGCGATTGACGGATGGCCCGCGCCTTCGGTAACCGCCGCGCCTGCCACCTTGCCATCTATCATGACGCCGAAGACCGGCTGTCCGTTTTTCCGCTGAATCGCAAGCGCGACCTCGAAGACCATCGTAAGCCGCCGCGCCCGCTCTACCGGTTCGGTGACGTCGGGCAGGATCATCTTGAACGGCGGATCGTTGATGAAGGCGCGTCCGAGCGCGCGCGCGGTTTCGGGAAATTGTTCGGGAAACAGAACCGACACTCTCGGCAGCTTCGACGTATCCATCGCGTTCCCTCTTCACGCGCGCCGCGTCAGCGCTCGCGAGACCGCATCCTGCCATCCTTCGAGCAGACGCGCGCGTTCCTCCGTTCGCATCCTGGGCCTGAAGATCGTTCCACCTTTGCGCAGCGCCTCCAGATGCGCCGCACGCCGCCATACGCCCGTTGCCAGCCCGGCGAGCATCGCCGCGCCGAGCGCCGTCGTCTCGGCGATTTTCGGCCGGCGCACCGCGCGCGCGAGCAGGTCGGCCTGGAACTGCATCAGGTACGGATTTGCTGTCGCGCCGCCGTCAACTCGAAGCTCGCTTATCTTGCGCCCGGTGTCGCTCTCCATCGCGACGATTACGTCGTGCACCTGGTAGGCGATACTGTCCAGCGCGGCTCGCACGATGTCGTCGCGCGAGGTGCCGCGCGTGATACCCACGATTGCGCCGCGCGCCTCGCTGTCCCAGTACGGCGCACCGAGTCCCACGAAGGCGGGAACCAGGTACGGATGGGTCCGGTCGCGGCTGCGGCGCGCCATCCGCAGCGTATCGCCCGCCTTCTCGATGATCCCCAAGCCGTCGCGCAGCCATTGGATCGCGGCTCCCGCGACAAAGACCGAGCCTTCCAGGGCGTAGGCCGGTTCGCCTTCGGGTCCGAGGGCCACGGTCGTGAGCATCCGGTTTTTCGAAGCGATCCGTTCCGCTCCGGTATGGACGAGGAGAAACGCGCCCGTTCCGTAGGTCGCCTTGGAATCGCCGGGGCGCACCGCTCCCTGGCCGAACAGGGCCGATTGCTGATCGCCAATCGCCGCTGCGAGCGGAATCGCGCGCCGCGCGATGGTTCCCGGCGCGGTCTCGGCGAACGGCCCGCGCGAGCTGATCGCGCCCGGCAGCATCTCGCGCGGGATGTCGAGAATCCGCAGGATCTCCTCGTCCCAGACACGCCGCTCAAGGTTGAAGAGCATGGTGCGCGACGCGTTGGTGTAGTCGGTGACGAACGCGGCGCCCTGCGAGAGCTTGAAGATGAGCCAGGTCTCAATCGTCCCGAAGCAGAGTTCTCCGCGCGCGGCGCGCCGGCGCAGTTCGGGCCGTTCATCGAGCAACCACTTGAGCTTGGTGCCCGAGAAGTACGGGTCGATTAGCAATCCGGTGCGGCGGGCGATTTCGGGTTCGTGCCCGGCAAGGCGCCGGCATATATCCGCGCTTCGGCGGCATTGCCACACAATTGCGCGATGAACGGGACGGCCGGTCCTGCGCTCCCATACGACGAAAGTCTCGCGCTGGTTGGTTATCCCGACACCCGCGACATCCTCGGCGGCGGCGCCGGCCTGACGGACGGCCTTGCGCGCGAGCGAAACCGCAGAATTGTAAATTTCCACGGGATCGTGCTCGACCCATCCGGGCTTCGGATAATATTGGCGAATTTCCCCGTACGCGCGGCCGCGGACACGGCCACGCCGGTCTATAACCATCGCGGTTGTGCCGGTGGTTCCTTGATCGATTGCCAGGACCAGATCCGCCATCCCTTTTGACCGCCTTTCGGGGCCGCGCTCGCGCTTTGGGCGGGCACGAACCCGGTCATCCTATTCGGGCCGCGCCGACCCTACAACCTGGCCTGTCGCCGGTATCATTACGCAACTTGCCTCTCAGCATCGCCAAGGCCATTATAGCGTCGCCCGTAGGATCGGATGCTCGCTCCGGCCCGACGCTGAGGTGAACGATGAGTCAGGCGGTCCAGAACAAAGACGATCTCATCCGATACTTTCATGAGGGTGCCAAGCCGCGGGCCAACTGGCGGGTCGGCACCGAATATGAAAAGATTGCCGTCCTTGCCGAGGATGGACGCGCGCTTCCGTTTTCAGGCCCGCGCGGTGTTGAGGAAATGCTCCGGCGGCTCGTTGAGCGCTACGGCTATCAGCCGCTCGAGGAAGACGGCCGCATCATCGGGCTCGACGGCGAGCGCGCCCGTATCACGATCGAGCCGGGCGGACAGATCGAGCTTTCCGGCGAGCAGTGCGAGACCATCCACTGCGCCCATCGCGAATTCACCCGCCACGTCGAGGAAGTCATAGACGTTGGGCGCGAGATTGGAGCCGCGGTGCTTGGGCTGGGGATGCAGCCCGTGAGCCGGATCGACGAAATCGAGCTTTTGCCGAAGGCGCGCTACCGGATCATGTATCCGTACATGGCGCGCAAAGGCAGGCTCGGCCAGCGGATGATGAAGCAGACTGCCGGCGTTCAGGCCAACCTCGATTATTCGAGTGAAGCGGACGCGATGCGCAAGTTCCGGGTCTCGATGGGAATCGTGCCGCTGGTTTACGCGATGTTCGCGAACTCGCCCCTCTCGGACGGCAAACTGAACGGCTACCAGAGCTTCCGTGGCCATATCTGGACCGAAACCGACCCGGATCGCTGCGGAATGCTCGAATTCGCCTTCCGCGACGACGCCGGCTTTGACGATTACGCCGAGTATGCGCTCGACGTGCCGATGTATTTCCTCATCCGCGATCATCGTTATATCGATCTGACCCGCCCGCCCGGGCTCACGTTCCGCCAGTTCATGGAACGCGGCTTCAACGGCGAGCAGGCCACGCTGGACGATTGGAGCGAGCACCTGACGACGATTTTCACCGAAGTGCGCCTCAAGCGGTATATCGAAATCCGCACCGCCGACAGCCAGCCGCCCGCCCTGATGCTCGCGCTGCCCGCGCTTTTAAAGGGTATCCTGTACAACGACGACTGCATGGACGGCGCATGGGATCTGGTCAAACGATGGACCTTCAGTGAACGCCTCGCGCTCAACGATGCCGCGCACAAGCTTGGCCTCGGAGCGCGGGCGGGGCGCGTGATGCTCAAGGATCTGGCCGCCGAGCTTCTGAATATCGCGATGACCGGGCTGGCGCGCCAGAAGGCATTGAACCGGAGCGGCGAGGATGAAAGCATCTACCTCTACCGGCTCATGGACCAGGTGCGAAGCGGGTACACGCAGGCGGCCCTGACGATCGAACGATGGAAGGGAAGGTGGAATTACGACGTGAGGCGCCTGGTCGAAGGATGCTCTTACGAAGCCGAGGCCTGGCCATAAATGGAATTCAGGCTTAGCGAACGTCACATAATCGCGCTCAATTTTGTGCTTGTCGCGGCGCTTGCCTATTTCGCCGCGGGCACGGTAAGCGAGATTATCGGCCTCCGATTCTCACCCGCGCCCGTCGTCGCGACGGGAACGGTCTCGCGCGCCAGCGCTCCCCCAATTATCCACCCCCGCTCCTACTACCAACCAATAGTCCGGCGCGACATCTTTAACCTCGTTCCCGCACCCGAGCAGAAGGCGCCCGCGGTCGTCGAGGACATCCATCTGAAGCTGCTCGGAATTTCACGCATGACCGGCGGAAAGTCATTCATCGTTGTCCAGAACATGAGCGGCGAGCAGGAGCTCTACCGCCTGGGCGAGATGATCCCCAGCGCGGGCAGGCTCGTCGAAGTTGACAAGGACCGCGCGGTGATCGAGCACGCGGGCCGTCGCGTCGCGCTTGAATTGCCGCGCAACAACCTGGCGGCAAACACCCCCTCGCGCTCGTTGCCGTGGCGGCACCCGATCCTGCCGGGGCACCCGCGCCCGGGCGCGGCCAGCTTCAACCCGCGCATCGTGAACATGGGCGGCAACCGCTACGCGATTCCCCGCAGCACCGTCGCTCAAAGCCTGAACAACTTGTCGAGCCTGTTTACGCAGATTCGCGCGATACCCAACGTCCAGGACGGCACTACCAACGGTTTCGCCCTCTCCGAGATAGTCCCTGGTTCTGTATTCGACGACATGGGACTTCGCGACGGCGACGTTCTCACCGCGATCAACGGACAGCCGGTAAACGATCCGGCCCGCGCGATTCAGCTTCTCAACGGATTACGCAATCAGACGTCGATCGAGGTACAGGTGCTGCGCAACGGAAGTCCGATGACGCTTTCCTACCAGATCCACTGACAATGGAATTCAGGGCGGCACGGCCTTCGGAACGAGACGCGGTGCTGGACCTGCTCGCGCTTTGGTACGACGAGCGCGAATTCTTTGCCCGCTACAACCGCAACGATCCGACGTTTCGCGACGAACTCTGCCTGGTCGCCGAGGACGCGGGCCGAATAGTCGGGACCGTGCAGATCTTTGCTCGGCGGATTAACCTGGCGGGACAGGCGGTACCGATGGGCGGAATCGGCTCGGTCTTCGTGCGCGAGGACTACCGCCATCGCGGGCTCGCTTCCGAGCTGATGCGCCTTGCGGTGCGCACGATGGAGCGCGAAGGATTCGAGGTTTCGCTCCTTTTCGCGGAGCGGCTGACCTTTTACAACCGGTTTGGATGGCGCGAAGTCACGCGCAATTTCAGCATCCTGAGTTCGGCGGCCTCGCTTCCGGCGTCCCCGGCTCTCGAACTCGATGTCTTCAATCCGGCGCGCGATCTCGAGACGGTCGCGCGGATTCATCGCGATTACAGCGGCCGCTTCAACGTTACCGCGATAAGAAGCGAGGCGGACTGGCGCGGTAATCTCGTCTTCGCCGCCAATGTTCCGAAGGCCGGATGCGGCGAGTACTTCGTGCTCGCGCGCGAGGACGACGCGATTCGCGCCTACGCGCGGGCGCTTCGCTTTCACGGCGTCGCGATGGTGATGGAGTACGGGTACGAGCCGGGAAGCGAGTCGGCAGTGCTCGCGATGCTGCGCAACTGCGCCGAGGCTGCCTCCGGTATGGAAACTTCGATGTGCCTGCGTGGCGACCATCGAAAGCGCGCGCTGCTGCAGGGCGAATCGAGAGCCGGCGCCGCTTCCGTCATCGTCACGCATACCGAGCACGACGAGGCGCTTGAAGAAGCGCTGACGGCCGCGGGATGCGCTCCGATGCACTACCCGGACAATAATTACATGTGGCGGGTGATGCTGCCGGAGCGGCTGGCGGAGCGGTTCGCGATGGCGCCCGAAGCCGCCTCGGAGTACGCTTTTTCGATGTTTGAGAATTCGCGCTCGCTGTTCTGGACCGCGGACCGTTTCTAGCTCTCCGGTACGGCCTCGGCCGCGGGCGTTCAAGTGGATGGGCGGGATGACGAGGGTATTCGGAGAAATGATTTCCATGAAATCGGCAAATGGTCATCCTTTCGCGTCGAGATCGAACCGCGCGGCGCGCGCGCTTTCGATTTTGCTCGTGATTGCGGCTCTGTCCACCATGGCCGCGTCACCCGTCCTCGCCACTCGGCGCAATCGCCGCGCGCATCCGCGCAAAACGGCTCGCGAGTCGCGCGGTCCGGCGAAGCCGCCTTACGAGGCGGCGTGCGTGATGGAGCCGACGACGGGCACCGTCATCTTTGCCAAGAACGAACATGAGCCGTGGCCGACCGCGTCGCTCGCCAAGATGATGGTGATGCTAATCGTCGCGGAAAAGCTCCAGAACGGAAGTCTCAAACTCACCGATCCGATAACCACTTCGCGCAAGGCCGCCGAGATGGGCGGCTCGCAGGTCTATCTCAAGCAGGGTGAGACGTTTCCGCTCGCCGACATGATGAAGGCGATCGTCGTCCACTCGGCCAACGACGCAACGGTCGCGGTTGCCGAATACATCGCGGGCTCGACCGAGGCGTTCGTCCAGATGATGAACCGAAAGGCCCAACAACTCGGGATGAAGGACACTCACTACTATTCGGTTCACGGCCTTCCGCCCGATCCCGGTCAGAAGGCCGACGTGTCGAGCGCATACGACGAGGCCCTTCTTGCGCGCCAACTGGTCCGTTATCCCATTATCCTGAAATGGTCCGCGATCAGGAGTGCCCCGTTCCGAAATGGCACGTTCACGCTGCAAAACACCAACCATCTCGTCTTCACCTATGGCGGATGCGACGGTCTGAAGACCGGCTTCTATCATCAGGCGGGCTTCAACGTCGTCGCGACCGCACATCGCGCCGGCATGCGGCTGATCGCGGTCGTGCTCGGCTCGCCGCTCAAGCGTGAGAACTTCCAGCAGGCGGCGGTGATGATGTCCGAGGGGTTCGCCAATTACGAGATGCGCCGGGTCGCGGCCAAAGGCGCGGCTGTTTCGAAAGAAGTCGCGATACGCAACGGCGAGATTGCCTCGTTGAAGCCGGTCTTCGCCGAGGACGCCTCGGTTTTCGTCAAGCGCGATGACGCGGCCAAGGCGATCGCGATCAGCTACGAACTTCCGCCCGAGGTCAACGCGCCGGTCGTCGCGGGGCAGAAGGTTGGCACGGCCGAAATTTCGCTCGACGGCAAACCGATCAGCGCGGTCGCGCTCGTCGCACCCAAGGCCGTCCCGGTGCAAAAGTCGATGCTCTCCCGCCTATGGGAGCATTTATAGTGCGGCGTCCCGGCCAGGATTTTGGAGCGCAGGCCGGTAACGAATGAGATTCTTCGCTTCGGCGGCCTTCGCCCGGAATGACCGGCACCAGTAACTGTGCCTCCCATCCATTAGCGCCGGTGAATAACTTTCCGTGGAAGCGCCCGGGGTCACATCGCCCGCGACGAAGCGAGCCTAAAATTCACGGCGTTCGGTCCATTCTTTCGCCTTGGCGATTGCGATACGAATCGCCTTGCCCTCGTCGTAGCCTTCTTCGAGCAGCGCGTTGGCGATCTCGATCGCCTTGACCCGCACTTCGGGCGCCAGATTCCGCATCGAGCGCGGATAGTAGGTCTCATCCCACGGCATCGGAGGGTATTTTGCGAGAGCTTCGGAGTTATGGAAAGGGCGCCATCGTCGCGCGCCTTCTCCTTCGCTTAAGCCACGGAACTCTCGCGACATCGTATCCCGAATCTTGATCGCAACTCCTCGGCGGCCCATTATAAACGGAGTTATCAGCCGCTTGTGTGATGGTACTTGGTTGCTTCGCCTTGAAGTTTTCTTATTTCAAGCCACAGCGCAGTTTTGAAATTCGTGCCTTGGAAACCGTCACTCGCTCGCTAAATGAAAACGGCTTGCGGGATCGTAACACCGCCTGCAGCCTTGCTGCCCGGCTGGAGATTACGCCCGTCGAGGAGACAAGAGAGCGCGCTTAGCGAAAGCTATTAACCGATCTGGTTTTGTATCAACGCCATGGAAGGACGGCGGCAGCTAATTAAGTGCGGCTTGGTTTCATTGTTTGCGATGGCGGCCTGGCTCGCGATTGCGCTAACCGGACCCTTCGCCCGCCACCGGGTCTCTCAACACAATCGCCTACATGACGGAAGCGTTCCCACCTCGCATTGCCGACAGCCGTCCGCCGCGTGGTGCAATGGCGACGGTTCGCTACGGATGACCGAACGGCTCCGCCCGTGCGGACGCCAGCATGCCGCGCGCGTGTGGCGGCGCGGCGTCGAAACCCCACTTAAAAGCCCACGCATTCGCCCTGACGCATCCAGTCGCTGGATAGCGACCCGCCATCTGCGTATCTCGGTATGGCCACGGCGGATGACGCACGTCGTAGAGAGCGGAACTTCCCCCTTCGCATCTTGAGCGGCTGGTCGCCGGACGCAGCGATGCGCCCCGCGAATCCTGCCATACGGTTCTCGCTCACGGCAGAGGTCGTTGGCACCCGATTGCCGTGCGTCGCACCGTATGAACCCTTACAGCCAGGCCCCGCCTTCGCGCGAGGCCCTAACTCGAGTGCGTTGATGGAATGTGGTTCGTTAAGATCTCCTTACGCCAACCGATCACGATAATCGTGATGGTGGTGCTCATTCTGTTGGCCGGCGCACGCGCCACGCTCGACACGCCGGTCGACATGTTCCCGCAAGTCAATATTCCGGTCGTTGCCGTGGTGTGGACCTACCAGGGTCTTCTACCCGACGAAATGGCGGCTCGAATCAACTATTTCTTCGAGCGCATGGTCACCACGCAGGTGAACAACATCAAGTCTATCCAATCGGAAGCGGTCATCGGCTACGGTGTCATCAAGATCTTCTTCCAGCCGAGCGTGGACATCAACTTCGCGGTCGCGCAGGTGACGGCCGCCGCGCAGACGGTGCTGAAGTTTCTCCCTCCGGGAACGACGCCGCCGTTCGTGCTGGCCTACAATGCGACGACCGTTCCGGTGCTCCAATTGGCGCTCTCAGGCAGGGGCATTTCTCAGTTCAAGCTGTTCGACCTCGGCAACAATTTCATACGTCCGATGCTGGCGAGCGTGCCGGGCGCGGCCGTGCCGATTCCCTATGGTGGCTTGAACCGGAGGGTGGAGGCGGACCTCAACCTGCAGGCCATGCAGGCAAACGGCGTGTCGCCCGACGATGTCACCGAGGCGCTGATGAGGCAGAACCTGATCATCCCGGCGGGCACGGAGAAAATCGGCCGCTTCGAATGGCACGTCCGGCTCAATTCCAGCCCCGTTGAAATCAAAACGATCAACGACATGCCGATCAAAAGAGTGAACGGCACCGTCGTCTACATGCGCGACATCGCCTACGTCCACGACGGAGCGCCGCCGCAAACCAACATGGTCCGCGTTAACGGCCATCGCGCCGTGCTTCTGCCGATATTCAAGTCGGGGTCCGAATCCACGCTCAGTATCGTCGCGGCCGCGAAAAGAATGCTGCCGCTAATCAAAGAGTCGATGCCCAAGGCGCTCAGGATACACACGTTCGGCGATCAGTCAGTGTTCGTGAAGGATGCGGTCGAGGTCGTGATCCGGGAGGCGGTGCTTGCGGCGGTGCTGACCGGGCTTCTGGTGCTGTTGTTCCTCGGCGACTGGCGAACCACGTTGATCATCGTGATGACCATTCCGCTCGCGGCGCTTTTTTCAGTGGTGGTGTTGTCAGCGAGCGGGCAGACTATCAACTCGATGACGCTCGGCGGCCTGGCGCTTGCGGTGGGCATCCTGGTCGATTCGGCCACGGTGACCATCGAGAACTTCGCCTATCATCTCGAAATGGGCAAGGAGATCGTGTTCGCCATCATGGACGGCGCGCAGCAGATCGTGATTCCCTCGCTGGTCTCGCTGCTCGCCATCTGCATCGTCTTCGTCCCGATGTTCACGCTGACCGGCGTCTCGCATTACCTGTTCGTGCCCTTGGCCGAAGCGGTTATTTACGCGCTGGTTGGAGCCTTCCTGCTCTCGGTGAGCTTCGTGCCGATGATGGCCCAGTTCTGGATGTCAGAAGCCCATCATGCCAGCGAGGGGCATGGCGACAAGCCTCGTTCGCGCAACCCGCTGGTGCGCTTCCAGCAAGGCTTCGAGCGCGGTTTCAATCGCATGCGTGAACGCTACCGCTCGCTTTTGGATCTCGCACTCGCGCATCCCGCGCCGTTCATCACGGGCTTCCTCGCTTTTATCCTTGTCTCGCTCGCGGTCCTGACGCCGTGGCTCGGCCGCAATTTCTTTCCTGAAGTCGATGGCGGAGCGATCCTGCTGCATGTGTCCGCGCCGACGGGCACGCGAATCGAGGACACGGCACGGCTATGCGGGCGAATCGAAAAGGCGATACGGCGCGTGATGCGGCCCGGCGATATCGACAACATCATCGACAATCTCGACATCCCCTACAGCCCCATCGACATGGCGTATCAGAACACCGGCACCGTAGGGCCGGAAGATGCCGACATCACCGTGCAGGAAACGCCCGGCCACCTGCCGACCGCCGAGTATGTTGCGAAGCTGCGACGCCTTCTGCCGACGCTGTTTCCGGGCGTCACCTTCTCTTTTTTGCCAGCCGATATCGCAACCCAGATACTCAATTTTGGGGCGCCCGCGCCGGTCGATGTGCAGGTGATCGGGCCTGTCCGCGACGCGGTTTATGCGTACGCGGTGCGCTTGGAAAAGTCCATCAAACATGTGCCGGGCACCGCCGATGTGCACATTTTCCAGCGCTTCAACTACCCACTGCTGAATATCAAGGTCAATCGCAGCCTCGCCCAGATGGTCGGACTGACCCAGGCCGATGTCGCGCGCGGACTGCTCGAGGAACTTGCGGGCAGCTTCCAGATTACGCCGAACTTCTGGCTGAACTGGAAGACCGGCGTGTCGTATCCGCTGCAGACGATGATGCCGCAGTATCGTATCGATACCCTGGCGGATCTTTACAACATGCCGATTACCGACCCCTCCGCGCCGGGCGGTCGTACCCAACCGCAGAGCGTGACCACGATTGCCGGGGGTGGCACCAGGTTCCCCGGCGGCACCGCCGTCAAGCTCGCGCCGGGCCAGACCATTCCGGAAATCCTCGGGGCCGTTGCCTCGATTAAACCCGAGCCATCGCCGGCGGTGGTTTCGCACTATAACGTCCAGCCGGTGGTGGATATCTATATCAACCGCCAGGGTCGCGATCTTGGGGCCATCAGCGCCGACATCCACAAGATTCTCCGCAAGGCACTGTCGGCTCGCCCACCCGGCACGCGGGTGTTCGTGCGGGGCCAAGTCGCCGTCATGACAACCGCCTATAGCGAGTTGTTCGCGGGTCTGGGCGTCTCCATATTGCTCGTCTACTTGCTGGTTACCGTCAACTTCCAGTCCTGGCTCGATCCCTTCGTCGTCATCGCCGCGTTGCCGGCGGCGCTTGCCGGCATCGTATGGATCCTGTTTGTCACTCACACTACGCTGTCGGTGCCCGCCCTGATCGGTTCCATCATGTGCATGGGTATCGCGAGCGCCAACAGCATCCTGGTGATCAGCTTCGCGCGCGAACAGTTGGCTAACGGTATGGACTCTGTGCGCGCGGCCGTGGAAGCCGGCTTCACGCGAATCCGCCCGGTGCTGATAACGGCCGGAGCGATGATCATCGGCATGGTGCCGACCGCCGCCAGCGCCGAACAGAATGCGCCGCTCGGTCGTGCGGTTATCGGCGGGCTGGCTTTCGCAACTGTCTCCACCCTTTTCTTCGTGCCCGTAGTGTTCAGCCTTGTCCATCGCAACCACACCAATGCGGTGCCGGAGGGAGGCGAGACCGCGAGGAACACTGACCGCGGCGCGGATTCATGACGCCATCGCGAAACGTGCGACGGGAGCACAATGAAATGAATCAAATGAATGCGGATGATGAAAAGAAGCGCGGCATATCGAGGCTCGCGCTGGTTGGCAGTGTCGGTCTTGGCCTCGCCGTCGTTCTGGCGGTCACGGGTATCATCTCGCGCGAGCACGCCGCGAAGGCGCTGGCCCGGGAGACCAACGAGGCGGCGATTCCGACCGTCGCGGTGATCAAACCGCGGGTCGGAGGGATGCAGCCGACGTTGGTGCTTCCCGGCGATGTTGAAGCCTGGTATTGGGCGCCGATTTACGGACAGGTCAGCGGTTATGTGAGGATGTGGTACAAAGACATCGGCGCGCGGGTCAAGAAGGGCGATCTGCTCGCCGTGATCGACACGCCCGAACTCGACGCCCACGTCAAACAAGCCAAGGCTGAGCTCGCAAAAGCCAGGGCCCAGGAGCAACTGGCGGAAATTACTTCAAAACGCTGGGACGCCCTCTGGCAGACCGGCCTGAAGCAGCGTTTTGAGCCCGTTTCGCGCCAAGCCACGGATGTGACCGACTACGACCTGGCGGCGGCACGCGCGGCGACCCTGGCGGCCAAAGGAGAACTCGACAGGCTGGAAGCGCTGGAAAAATTCAAATATCTGGTTGCCCCGTTCGATGGCGTGGTGACGGCGCGTCGCACGGATGTCGGCGCGTTCGTCAAGGCGAACGGCGTGTCCAATCAGCCGGAGATGTTCGAAGTCGCGGACATTCACATAATGCGCGTCTATGTGCGCGTTCCGCAAACGTATGCGTCGCAGATCCATGTTGGAATGAAGGCGGAACTGCATGTGCCGGGGATGCCGGGCAAAGTGTTTCCGGCCACGGTCGACACCACGTCGTACGCGGTCAATCTCGACTCGCGCACGCTGCTGGTGGAGTTGTGGGCACCCAATCCAAAGTACGAACTTTATCCGGGCACCTACGCCGAAGTTTATTTTCATCTCACTCCGCGGCCGAACGCCGTGGAAATTCCGAGCAGCGCGCTGATCTTCCAAGATCGCGGACTGCAGGTGGCCACGGTCGGGCGCGACGATCGAGCGCAATTGCGCAACGTCACCATCGGCCGTGACATGGGTTCCAGCGTCATCGTCATTTCCGGACTCAAGCCTTCCGAGTGGGTAATCGACAGTCCGCCGGATACGCTCAATGCGGGCGATCTGGTGCGCGTGGTTGGGCATCACGGCGTCTTCCCGGGATTGGAAACCAAGCCGGAACGGATCAGCGACGCGCACCAATGAAAAACCTGTTTCGCACGATTGGATTGGGATTTGTCTGCATGCTCGGCGCTTGCAATCTCGCGCCCACGTACCGGCCGCCGAGCGACACGCTCGGAGTGCTGCCCGCGAGCTACAAGGAGGGTGGCCCCTGGCAGCCTGCCACGCCCTCGGATGCATTGCCGCGCGGCCCGTGGTGGAAAATGTACCACGACCGGCTGCTTGACCGCCTCGAGACGCAGCTGCTCAGGGCCAATCCGCAACTCGGAGCCGCGTTGGCCAATTACGATGCGTACAAAGACCAGGCGCTCGAACTCGACGCCTTCCTGTACCCGTTTGTGACGGCCAGCGGCCTGACCGCTTCCGACGCGACATCGATGGGCCCTCCGCCCGGGACGCCGTATCAGATGACCTATTACGGCAGCAACACGGCGTTCATGGAGATGCACTACGAGGTCGACCTATGGGACCAGATCCACAATTCGATTGCCGCGGGCGTCGCCGAGGCTCAGGCCTCGGCGGCCGACCTGGCCTCCGCGCAACTTAGTCTCGAAGCCGCTCTCGCCAACGCGTACCTGACGCTGCGCCAACTCGATGACGAAGTGAAGCTGCTGAGCGATACAGTGGTCGTGTACCGGCAATACCTGCAGGTCGTGGAGGAACGCCGCACGGGCCAAATCGCCTCGGGGCTTGACGTCGCGGAGGCTCGCTTCCAACTGGAATCGGCGCAGGCTGAGGAATCGGGTCTGCGCGCTCAACGCGCCGTCTACGAGCACATGATCGCGGCTCTGGTCGGCCAACCGGCGCCGGCCTTTTCCATCACGCCCAGGATCACCGACATCAAAGTTCCGGTAATCCCCACCAGTGTGCCGTCCGCATTGTTGCAGCGGCGCCCCGACATTGCCGCGGCGGAGCGGCGGGTCGCGGCCGCGAACGCGCAGATCGGCGTGGCAAGGGCGGCATTCTATCCGAACATTTCGATCAACAATGTGCTGGGAAGTTTTGGAGCGTTGGCCGGTTCGGCGCTCGCCGTTCCGTTTAGCGTCTGGGCACTGGGTCCAGCCGTAGCCGCACCGCTGTTCGAGGGGGGCCTGCTCCATGCCCAACTCGCGCGGAGCGTGGCGCAATGGGACAGCGCGGTGCAGAACTATCGTTTCACCGTATTGCGGGCGTTCCAACAGGTCGAAGACGGCCTGTCAAACGTCAACCTCCTGTCCCGGCAGTACATGGAGCAAAAGGCGGCCGTACACGAAGCCCAGATTGCCCAGAAGATGGCGTTCGATCTCTATCTGCTTGGCGCCAAGGATTACCTCGAACCGTTGGTGGACCAGGCGACTGCGCTGAAGGCCGAGGAAAAGCAGATCGCCGTCAAGGAGGCCTTGCTCCAATCAAGCGTAAATCTGATCCGCGCGCTCGGCGGTGGCTGGTCAACCGGCGAACTGCCGGGCAGGAGTAAGGTCTTGATACTGACCGCCACGAGTCCAGTCGAGCCGCCCAGAAGCTCCGCGGTCATGACAACCTCGGGTGGCGGCGCGTGTCGGGCGCAGGACAGCGGCGCTGGCGTGTGTAACAGAAACCCGTCGTGATTATTCTAAAATGAGTCCGGTGTCGAGCGCGCCCGCCTTGTCCTTCACCGCTGTCCGCGGGCATTCTTTCCCTTTACCGTCCCATCCCTTTACCGTCCCATGCGCCTGAGCGCATCCATCGAACAGTACTCCTCGAATAGTGCCGGGTCGTTGACGCGTGGTTTGTGTCCGCCCACGGTAGCGGGAACCCAGTAAAAGTGCGACTGACGGCCGCTCTGAAGATCCTCGTTTTGGTCGCAAGCCAGGTACCAAAAGCCATCCTTGTCCTTGGGAAGAGTATCGGGCCATTCTATCCCGGGTTTGGGCTCCCATTGGCCGTAGTCGAGTTCCTTGTAGTGCCACGGATCGCCCTTGAGATCGTAAGTCAGCATACTGACCGGAACCTGGGAACGCGCATCGTACCAAACGCGTTTCTTGCCATAGGGTGCTCGGGGAAAGTGCGTGGGTCGGAGCTCGATGCAATAGGTTTCGGGTATCAGTTCCAATGGGGTGCGGTAATACTTCTGGCCGTTCTCACCGCCAACCAGCGGAAAAGACCAGTCTTTGTTGATGCCCATGCGCCCATGTGCCGGGGTCGCCAGAAGCGGTCCCTTTCCGACCAATTTGAAATCGCCCCAGGTCAGCAGCGGATCTCCAACCATGTACAAATCGCTGGTGAAGGTTATGTCACCCGGCACACCCGGCTCGAACCGCTGGTCGGTCGGAAACGTCCGGGTGCGCTTGAGCATTGGCGTGTAGCCATAGAATAGGGGGAACCGGCGTTGATCGTAGGACCAGATCTGCAGGAACGAGGTTCCGACCAGGTCTTCAGGGAACGTGACGAAGTCAGGATAATAGCGCAACTGATTCTTGTGGCCCGGCTGGTACGGTTTCGGGTCCAGCACGGTGCGGCCCACGGTCTGCCACTCTACGGCATAAAAATCGTAGCGGTACTGTATGTTGCCTGCGGCGTCAGTCTCCTGGTCGCGAACGCCGTATGCGATGCTGTCGTACTTGGAGAAACTGAGAGTATTGGCGATGAGTACCTGTTTCGCATCCGTGGGTTCCGGAAACGGATTCCCACCCTGCCAGGGTTGACCGTCCATGGTCCACAAATTGCCATCGGAGCCGAACTTGTATTTGCCCTTGTTGTGGAGCGTGGCCTCCAGATACGCCTTCGGCATCAGGTGGTCGAGCCTGGTTTCGCTCGGCGCGAGGTCGCAGACTCGCCGTTCATTCTTTATCTGATGGTAGAGGCCCGGATTCAGAATATCCTTGACGATATCGACGTTGTCGGCGTTGAGAACTCCGCCGATCTTTAGTTTGCCCTTGGTGTAAGCCTCGATTGAGAGCAACTCCGGCGGATAGGCGGCCTCGCACGTGCCGGTGTTGCCGATCACCTGCCACAAAGGAGCGAGCACCCCGGCCGCCATGATCCCTTTTGCCGTTTGTTCGAGAAAATGCCTCCGCGTCCATCCCTCACCGTATTTCAACAGCTTCATAGGCCCGTCACCTCAATTTGAAAATTTTCGCGCCCCCACGCGGGAGCTTATTCACCGTTTGGCGAATAAACTTTTCCAAACAAACCGTCAGAATCGACCCTAAACCAAGGAGTGCAATCGTCGCGCCCGCCCGGAGAGCGCGCCAATGTCAAGAGCATGTATCCTTTCAAGACGCGTGTCGTGTGCGATACGATACACAAATGGTTTCTATCGGAAACAAGAACCGCAGCTTTGATTTCTGAACCGCCCGCCTGCTTGAAACTGACTCACAAAGAAACGATGTAGCGGTTGGCGACAAGGAACGCGCAAGTTCAGGTTTTGGCGATGGGTATGTTCACTTTCTGTGTACGCTCGGATCGGCGGCGTTCGGGGACCAATCGGCAGACGCTCGAATCGCGCTCAAAAAGGAATGACCGCTAACGAAAAGGACGGACGGAACGCAATTGATGTTTGCCAGCAGCGGTATGAGAGGGCATGATTCGAACCGCTGAAGACGCGTAGCCACAGGCGCTTCTTCGGATTTCGGGACCGCTCACTTCATACGGGGGTCGGCGGCGAGAGGAATGCGCGCGAGTTTTCACCGGGTAGGGTTAGACTTGAGCCACAGGTAGC
>JAKAVC010000106.1 GCA_021817345.1 Deltaproteobacteria bacterium
ATTTCACTGCGCAGTGAGGAATCGGAGGTCGCGGTCGGCCACTACAGCTGTATCGCTACTGCGGTTTCGACCTCCGCGTCCAATACGAGCATCGACGCGGCGAACGAATCGGCCCATCTTTCGGCCTACGTGCTGAATCCCGGGATAGTCAACAAGAACAAGGATCGCTGATCCGACCAGCCATGCGTGCCGCCGGCGCGGCCGGGCAAGGGCAAATCGCCGTCCTGGCCGCGCCGGTTGTTTTATTCGCGGCGGCGCGCAGGTCTTTCGGCGGGTGGGCGCTTTCGCTTGCCGCGAAACGGCGCAAGCTTCTTTAGCGCGTCCATCACGGCTTTGGCCTCGGCCTTTACCGATTCGGGGTCGTGTCCGCGTTCCTCGATGACGCGCGCGACCTCAGCAATCGTTTTTGCGTAATCGTTCCTGAAGTGCCGGTTGATCTCCTTCCACGGGATTGCGCTCAGCGCCTCGACGGTCTTCGGGCGTGGGCGGTAAAGCCCGCGCGCAAGCAGCACCGCGATCCCCGGATAGCCAAGATAACCCTGCCAGTACGACGCGTTGTCATTCGAGGAAATCTCGTGAAGGTCGGGCGAGTTCTCGACCTCGTAGGTCTTGTCGCCCTCCGAGGAGACGACGGCCGCGCGGGTTTCGTCCTTAAGCGTTACGCGCCCGTCGCCGAGTGCGCCGAGCGCCTCGTACACCTTGACGAGCGGCGGCATCTTCCACGGCTCGGCCATGCTTTTCTCTATTGCGGAGCGGACGCGATGGGGCAAGTCCGGCAAGTCCCGCAAGCCATTTCGGCTTGACGGTCAAACGCGCCGGAATCTAACATCGCGGATGTCCGGAGGCGCCGTCCGATGCTGAGGCTTTTCGACTACAAGCCGTGACCGTATGCGCGCAAAACGCGCATCGCCCTTTTGGAAAAAGGGCTCCAATGGGAAACCACGTGGCTTGACCTGCCCAAGGGCGAGCACAAGAAGCCCGAATACCTTGCGATAAACCCGCTGGGCAAGGTGCCGGCGCTCATCGACGACGCCGTCGTCGTTCACGACTCAACGATAATCAACGAGTATCTCGAGGATAGCTTTCCAAAGGCGCCGCCGCTTCTGCCCAGGGATCCCGCGATGAAGGCGCGGGCGCGCTCGCTTGAGGATTACGCGGACGCCTACCTGGCGCCCTCGCTCTACAAGATTCTGCGCGAGATGCGAAAGCCCGAAGCCGAGCGCGACCGGGAGCGGCTCAGGGAAGGCGAGCAGGAAGTGCTGAAACACTTCGCCTACCTCGACGGACAACTGAAAGGGCGGCAGTTCTTCGCCGGGATGTTCAGCGTTGCGGATATTTCGTTTATCCCGCAGCTTTCGAACTACGAACGGACGGGCTACAAAATCTCCGACGAGTTTCCCAACCTGAAGGGATGGTGGGAACGGATGAAGGCGCGTCCGAGCTACGCCGCGAGCATGCCCACCGATTGAGCGACACGCCGCGCGCGTTGTGCAAGATTCTCCGCAAGGAGAACATGCAAGATGGCTGGTCAGCCGATCGGTAAGCTCGACCATATCGGAATCGCGGTAAACAATCTCGCCGTGGCGCGCGCGTTCTGGGAGAACACGATGGGCGCGCGGTTCATGTACGAATGGGAGAATCCCGAGGCGGGTTACAAGCTCGTCGAGCTTGAGCTCGCCGGGCTCACCGTCGAACTCCTGGAGCCGCTCGGCGGGAATTCATTCCTGCGCAAATTTATCGACAGGCACGGCGAGGGGATGCATCACATGACCTTCGCCCTGCCCGACGTGAAGAGCAAGGCGGCGGAACTGAAGGCGCGCGGCGTCCGCGTGGTGGACGAACACGAATTCTCGCCAACGTCCTACGAATGTTTCATCTCGCCGCGCTCGAGCCACGGCGTCCTGATTCAGCTCGGTTCCGGCTATCCGACGCTCGCGAACGCGGCCGAATGGGCGAAGGCGCCCGGCAAGCCTCAGGCCGAGTAGCCGCCGTCAACCGGGATTGCGAGTCCGGTCAGGAACTCGGATTCGTCGCTCGCGAGGAAAAGCGCGAGATGTGCGGTGTCGAGCGCGCGTCCGAGCCGCCCCATCGGGATTTGCGCCGCCGCGGCTTTCCTCATCGCGTCGAACGAAACCGTCGCCCCTCTGGGCAGGAACCTGGGCAGCATCGGAGTGTCCGCCGCGACCGGGCAGATCGCGTTGACGCGGATCTTTCGCGAGGCGAGCTCGACCGCGAGCGATTTGGTTAGTGCGACGACCGCGCCCTTGGAAGCGCAATAGATGCTCAGATTCGGCCGTCCCCTGAGCGCCGCCATCGAGGCCATGTTGATAATCGAGCCGCCCGCGCCAGCGTTGGACTTTTCGATTGCGGGCGCGCCGTACCTGCATCCGAAGAGCACGCCCTTCAGGTTCACGTCCATGATATGGGCGTACTGATGCTCGGTTATTTCGGCGATCGGCGTCTGCTCCATCGCGACGCCGGCGTTGTTGAACAGGATGTCGAGGCGGCTGAAGGTCTCCATTGTTTCTTCAACCATCGCTTTAACTTGCTCGGGATGGCTGAGATCGGTGCGGATGAAGATCGCGCGGGCGCCGTGCGAGGCTATCTGCGAGGCGGTATCGCTTCCACCGGTTTCGTCGAGATCGGCGATCGCGACCGACGCGCCTTCGCGCGCGAAGAGGATCGCCGACTCTCGTCCGAAGCCGGAACCGGCGCCGGTGATAAGTGCGACCTTGCCCTTGAGCCTGTCCATCGGCAGCTCCCTCGTTCTTTGCAGGGGCGCGTGACGGCTGAATATGCGCGTTAGGCGCGCGCGCCCTGGCGTCGAGGCCAAGGTTTCATCGCCCGAGTTGCTGCGTCAAGCTGAAGCCGCGCCTTAACAGGCGGGGGTGTATCTGGCAGATTCTTTAAACGACCTTTTAGATGAAAGACCTCATCGTTCCCATTATTTCTGCGGCGATCGAACGGGCCCATGCCGCCGGCAGGCTCAAATCCGCGCCGTCCGGCGAGATTGCTGTCGAAGAACCGAAGGATCCGTCGCACGGCGATGCCGCGACGAACGTCGCGCTCGCGATGGCGCGGGCCGAAGGAATGCCGCCACGCAAAATAGCGGAAACGCTCCGTGAATTCATCGAGATTCCCCCCGAAATCAGGGAAGTCTCGGTCGCCGGTCCGGGGTTCATCAATTTCCGGATGGCGCCGCTTTACTGGCATCGCGAGATGCGCCGGGCGGCGGCGATGCGCGAGGCGTACTTTCGCCCGCGCAAATGGAAGATTCGCGAAGGCGGCAACGACACCGTACAGGTCGAGTTCCTCTCCGCAAATCCGACCGGGCCGCTGACCGTGGGACACGGCCGAAACGCGGTGCTGGGCGATACACTCGCGCGGCTTTACGAAGCTGCGGGCTTTGCCGTTACGCGCGAGTACTATTTCAACAACGGCGGCCGCCAGATGCGGCTGCTCGGCGAATCGGTGCGCGCGCGCTATCTGCAGGAACTCGGACGCGAGGCGACGCTGCCCGAAGACGGCTACCAGGGCGAGTATATCCGCGAGATCGCGCGCGAACTGGTCAGACAGCACGGCGCAAGTCTTGCCGATTCCGCGGAACTGGAAGTCTTCCGCGCCGCCGCCGAGCAGGCGATCTTCGCCGACATCCGCAGGACCTGCGAACGGCTCGGAATCCGCTTCGACGTTTATACCAACGAACTCGACCTCGTGCGCGACGGCAAGGTTGCCGAGGTGCTTGCGGGGCTTCGAGAGCGCGGACTCGTCGCCGAATACGACGGCGCGGTATGGCTTCGCGCTGAGCCGCTCGGCCTGCCCAAGGACCGCGCGCTGGTCCGCTCGGGAGGCGAGCAGGAACCGATCTACCGCACCCCCGATATCGCCTATCATATGGACAAACTGCGCCGCGGCTTCGACCTGGTGATCGACGTTTTCGGCGCTGACCATCTGTCCGAGCACGAGGACGTAATCGCGGCGGTGCGCGCGCTCGGCGGCGAGACTTCGCGCATCCGCGCGATCATCTACCAGTTCGTTACGCTGACGCGCGGCGGCGAGAAGGTGAAGATGTCCACGCGCAGGGCGACCTACGTCACCCTGGAAGAGCTGATCGACGAGGTCGGCTCGGACGTGGCGCGTTTTTTCTTCCTGTTCCGCAAGCACAACAGCCATCTCGACTTCGACCTCGATCTCGCCAAGAAGCAGGCGCCCGAGAACCCGGTTTTCTATGTGCAATACGCGCACGCGCGCCTTGCGAGCGTCTTTCGCGAGGCCGAGAAGGCCGGCCTTGCGCTGCCGGCCGACGACGCGGCGATCGATCTTTCGCTTCTTTCGGACGAGGAGATCGAACTGACCAAGCGCGCGCTCAAGCTGGCCGAGGTTTCCACGCTGGCGGCGCGCGAACTGGAGCCGCATCGGATTCCGTTCCATCTCCTCGAACTGGCCGGCGACTTCCATCGCTACTACAACAAGCCAACCAACCGTATAATCGGTCCGGAGCGCGAACTGAGTCTCGCGCGGCTTTACCTGGCCGGATTGCTCAAGTGCGCAATCGCGGCGGGTCTTGGATTGCTCGGGGTGAGTTCGCCGGAGCGGATGTGAGGTTAATCTCGTATGCGCTTTGAGATACGGGCGCCGGGGATGGTGCTGATACTGCTCGGGCTGGCTGGACTGTCCGGCGTTGTGTTCGCGCTTGGCCTGGTAGCCGGATACGAGATGGCTCGGCAGACGGCGCCGCAGACCGCCGAGGTCGCAAGCGTGTTTCCGGCGCCGAGCCCGCCAGCGGTCGAGGCGACGCCAGCGGCTTCGCCCACGACACAGGCGATGACCGCCTCCGTCTCGCCGGAAGCGCACGCGAGCGAGATTGCGCCGGCGGTCCTGCCGACACGGCGGCCGGCTGCGATGCCTTCGGTGGCTGAGCGCGAAGCTCCTCCGGTTCTTCCGGCCAGAACCGCGGCGCCCTCGCCGGCCGCAATTGCGACCCCGCGGGTTGCCCGTGAGACGGCCGCGCGTCCTGAACGGTCCCCCGAAGCGCGCGCGACCTCCGAGGAACGGCCCGCTCCGCACGAGGCGTCCGCTTCCGCCGAACGCACGAAGCCCTACAACATCCAGATCGACGCGGTTATGGACAGGCATAATGCCGAGCAGATGTCCGCGCGGATTCGCAAGCTCGGTTATCCCGCGTTCCTCGTGCCGACCACTATCGCCGGGCAGACCTGGTGGCGGGTGCGCGTCGGACCGTACCAGACCGAGGACGAAGCGCGCGCCGCGCAGGACAAGCTTCGCCAGCAATACGGCGAGGCCTACAAGTCGGGCAGGTTTTGACGCGGTTTCGGCTGAATCGGTTGACAAGCATCCGAGCAGACGGTTAACCTGCTTGTCACGATGATGGATCGCGTAAACGGGATCGATTGGGCGGGCTGGCGCTGGTGCGTCAATGCGCTCGCCTGCGCGCCGGGTTCGTAATCCACTATAACCGGGCGTTTTTACAAGGGTCGCAGGCGAGATTTCCTGCGGCCCTTTTTGTTTTTCGCGGCCGCTGACGCGACCCCGGAGTTCCGGGTGAACGGGAGAATACGCGATGACCCTTACACCAGGCGAGAGCGAGTTCGAGGCGCTGGCATCCCGGGGATACAACCTGATCCCGGTAAGCCGAGAGATTCCCGCGGACCTTGAGACGCCCGTGTCGGCCTTTTTGAAGGTCGCCCGTGGCGAGTACGCCTTTCTGCTCGAAAGCGTGCGCGGCGGCGAGAAGTGGGGCCGTTACACGTTCCTCGGCTCGGAGCCCGCGATGGTGATTCGGGCGCGCGGCGCTCAGACCGATATCATCCGTCCCGGACGCGGAGTCGAGTCGCGCTCGGCGCCCAATCCGTTCGAGGAACTCCGGCGCGAGGTCAAGCGCTTCAAGGCGCCCGAGGTTGCGGGACTGCCTCGATTCTTCGGCGGCGCGGTCGGATTTCTCGCCTACGATATCGTGCGATGCTTCGAGCCGAAAATCCCCGCGCGCGCCAAGGACGATCTCGGCACGCCCGATCTGTACATGATGTTCACGGACACGGTGCTCGTGTTCGACAACGTCCGCCAATCGCTCAGGATAATCGCCAACGTTGCACTTGACGAGTTCGATTCGACCCACGCCGCCTACGAAAGCGCGCGGCGCAAAATCGACGAGATGGCCGGGCGGCTCGCCGGTCCGATCGCACTTCCGCGCCTGGAGAATCCCCCCGTCTCACGCGCGGCGGACGCCGGTATCACCTCGAACCTGACGCGCGAGGCCTACATGGCGAACGTGCTGCGCGCCAAGGAGTACATCGCGGCCGGCGACATCATCCAGGTGGTTCCCTCGCAGCGCTTCGAGGCTCCGCTCGAAGTGCATCCGTTCAACCTTTACCGCAGCCTTCGCACGATCAATCCGTCGCCGTACATGTTTTACCTCCGGCTCGGCGACCATACGCTGGTCGGCGCGTCGCCCGAGGTGATGGTCCGTGTCGAAGGGCGCGACGTCACGCTTCGCCCGATAGCGGGCACGCGCCGGCGCGGCGCGAGCGAGGAGGAGGACCTCGCGCTCGAGCGCGAGCTGCTCGCCGATCCCAAGGAGCGCGCCGAGCACGTGATGCTGGTCGATCTCGGGCGCAACGACGTTGGCCGCGTCGCGAAAATCGGTTCGGTTCACGTGAGCGAGCTGATGGTCGTCGAACGATACTCGCACGTGATGCATATCGTCTCGAACGTGAAAGGAACGCTGCGCGACGAATGCGACGCCTTCGACGCGTTCCGCGCGACCTTTCCGCAGGGAACCGTTTCGGGCGCGCCGAAAATCCGCGCGATGGAGATAATCGACGAGCTGGAACCGGCGCGCCGGGGCGTTTACGCGGGCGCGGTTGGATATTTCAGCTACACCGGCAACACCGACACCGCGATCGCGCTGCGCACGCTTTTGGTCAAGAACAACCGCGTCTATATCCAGGCGGGCGGCGGCGTGGTCGCCGATTCCGACCCCGCCGCCGAGTACGAGGAGTCGGTCAACAAGGCGCGCGCTATGATCCGCGCGCTCAGCGCCGGCCGCGAGTTCGAGGCGGCCGCCACGAGGTAGGCTCCGATGGGCACGATACTGATGATCGACAATTACGACTCGTTTACCTACAACCTCGTGCAGTACCTCGGCGAACTCGGGGCCGCTCTCAAGGTGGTGCGCAACGACGCGATCGACGTGCCCGGCGTGCGCGCGCTCAAGCCCGCGGCCGTGGTGATCTCGCCCGGGCCGTGCACGCCGCGCGAAGCGGGCGTTTCGGTCGCGGTAATCCGCGAGATGGCGGGCGAAGTGCCGATCCTCGGCGTCTGCCTCGGCCATCAGTGTATCGGCGAGGCGTTCGGCGCAAGGGTCGTGCGCGCGTGGAGGCTGATGCACGGAAAAACCTCGCCTGTGTTCCATGACGGAAAGACGCTGTTCGAGGGACTGCCCAACCCGTTCGAGGCGATGCGCTATCATTCGCTCGTGGTCGAACCCGAATCGATTCCGTCCTGTCTCGAAGTCAGCGCCCATACCGCCGAGGGCGAGGTGATGGGCCTGCGCCATCGCCAGCACTTCGTCGAGGGCGTCCAGTTCCATCCCGAGTCGATCGGCACGGGCGACGGCAAGGCCCTGCTGCGCAACTTCCTGAGGAGGGTCGGCGCGTGACGGCGCTTGGCGAAGCGTTCCATCGCGTGCTCGCCGGAGCGTCGCTTGATGCCGACGAGGCCGAGCGCGCAATCGGCGAGGCGCTCGACGGCGGCGCTCCCGAGGGCCTGGTTGCGGCGTTCCTCGTCGCGCTCAAGCTCAAGGGCGAATCGGCGGGCGAGCTGGCGGGCGGCGCGCGCGCGATGCGCGCGCGGGCGCGCGCCGTCGCTCTCAACGGCGGCAACGTGCTCGACACCGCAGGCACCGGCGGCGACGGAGCCGGCACGTTCAACATCTCGACCGGCGCGGCGCTTATCGCGGCTGCGGCCGGGGTCGCGGTCGCGAAGCATGGAAACCGCGCGGTGAGCGGGCGGGTCGGCGCCGCCGACGTGCTCGAACGGATGGGTGTCAGGATCGAGCTCGAGCCGCGGGGGTTGCAGCGATGCCTTGAAAGCGCCGGTGCGTGCTTCATCTTTGCCCCCGCGTACCATCCCGCGCTCGCGCGATGGGCCGCGCTCAGGCGCGCGCTCGGCACGCGCACGCTGTTCAACCTGATCGCGCCGCTCTCCAATCCAGCCTTTCCGCGCCGCCAGTTGCTGGGCGTCGCCGATCCGCGCCTGTTCCGCGCGATGGCCGAGGCGCTTGCGGCGCTCGGCGTCGACCATGCGATGGTGGTGCACGGGCTCGACGGGCTCGACGAAATATCGCTCGGCGATTCGACCCGCGTCGTGGAAATCGAACGCGGAGATATTCGCGAATACGAAATCGAGCCCGGGGATTTCGGTATCGCGCGGAAGCGACCGCAGGAGCTGTTCGCCGCCGATGCCGCGCAGGCGACCGCGATGCTCCGGGCGGCGCTTGCGGGCGGGCAGGGGCCGGCGCAAGATGTGCTCGCGCTCAACGGCGGCGCGGCGATCTACGCCGGCGGCAGGGCCTCTTCACTTGCCGGGGGAGTGCGGATGGCGCGCGAGATAATCGCCGCGGGCCGCGCGCTCGAAGTCGTGGAGCGGATGCGGCGCGCAAGTCATGAGCCGTCGCCGGACGGAGCCGCGGAATGAGCTCGATCCTTGACAAAATTTTCGAAGCCAAGCGTGCGGAACTGTCCGAGACCCGGAGCGCGACTCCGGACGACGCGGTTATCCGCGCCGCTTCCAGGATGCCGGCGCCGCGAGACTTCGTCGCGGCGCTTCGCGCGCGCCGTCCCGCGATAATCGCCGAGGTAAAGCGCGCCTCTCCGAGCAAGGGCGATATCCTGCCCAATCTCGATCCGGCCTTTATCGCGCGCGAATACCAGCGATCCGGCGCGGCTGCCGTCTCGGTTCTTACCGATCGCCATTTCAAAGGGTCGCTCGACGACCTTCGCGCGGTGCGTGCGGCGGTCGAGTCGCCCGTGCTGCGCAAGGATTTCATGTTCGACCCCTACCAGGTGTACGAGGCGCGGGCGGCGGGCGCCGACTGTATCCTGCTGATCGTCGCGATGCTCGACGACCGCACGCTCGGCCTGCTCCATCGCCTTGCGCATGAACTCGGGATGGCGGCGCTCGTCGAGGTCCACAACGAAAACGAATTCTCACGCGCCGAACGGATGGGAGCCCGGCTTATCGGAATCAACAACCGCGACCTCCACACCTTCGTTACCGATATCGCGGTGACGGAGCGGCTGCTGCGCGACTATCGCGCCGACGCCCTGGTGGTTGCGGAGAGCGGAATCGATTCGCCCGAACATATCAGGAGACTCGATCGCGCCGGCGCCGGCGCGTTCCTCGTCGGCGAGAGCCTGCTCCGCGGCGGAAATCCCGCCGGACGGCTCGGCGAACTGCTCGGCGCGCTCGGCGAGGCGGCTTCGCGATGACGGTGCGGGTGAAAATCTGCGGCGTCACGCTGCCTGAGGATGCGGAAGCGGCCGCCTCGATGGGCGCGGACATGATCGGGCTCAACTTCTATCCGAAGAGCCCGCGCTTTCTTGAGCTTTCGCGTGCGCGCGAGGTGCGGGCGGCGGCCGGAAGCCGCGTCGCCGTGGTCGGCGTGTTCGTCAACGCGCCGCGCGAAACGATCGCGGACTATCTCGGCGAGCTTCGCCTCGACATGATTCAATTTCACGGCGACGAGCCCGAGGAATTGCTCGAAGGATGGCCCGTTCCGGTGGTGCGCGCGCTCAGGTTGCGCCCCGGTGAGAGGTTCGACGCGTCGGCGTCGGCGCGCGCCAGTTATCTGCTCGTCGATACGTTCCATCCCGCGCTTTACGGCGGTACCGGACGGGCGCGCTCGTTCTCCGAGCTTGCCGGCGCGAACCTGAGCCGCGTCATCATCTCGGGCGGGCTGACGCCCGACAACGTCGCCGAGGCCGCCGCCCTTCGTCCATACGCGGTCGATGCCGCCAGCGGCGTTGAATCGGCGCCCGGTGTCAAGGACCATCAGAAACTCAGGAGATTTATCGAGAATGCCAAGTCTTCCCGATAGCCACGGACATTTCGCCGAACACGGCGGGCGTTACGTTGCCGAGACGCTGATGCCGGCGCTGTTCGAACTGGAGAAGGCCTACAAGGAGGCGCGTCGCGACCCGGCTTTCCGGCGCGAACTGGAAAATTACTCGCGCGAGTACGTCGGCCGGCCGACCCCGCTTCACTTCGCGGCCCATCTTACCGAACGCCTCGGCGGCGCGAAGATTTATCTCAAGCGCGAAGACCTTTGCCATACCGGCGCGCACAAGGTGAACAACACGCTCGGGCAGGCTCTGCTCGCGGTCAGGATGGGCAAGACGCGCATCACGGCCGAGACCGGCGCGGGACAACACGGCGTCGCGACCGCGACCATGGCCGCGTTCTTCAGGCGCGAGTGCGAGGTCTTCATGGGAAGCCTCGACGTCGAGCGCCAGTCGCTCAACGTCTTCCGAATGAAGCTGCTCGGCGCGAAAGTAACCGCGGTCGATTCCGGAAGCCGAAGCCTGAAAGACGCGCTCAACGAGGCGCTGCGCGACTGGATCGCGACCGTTCGCGATACCTATTACCTGATCGGCACGGCGGCCGGACCGCATCCGTACCCGATGATCGTGCGGGATTTTCAGGCCGTGATCGGACGCGAGGCGCGCCGCCAGATTCTGAAGAAGGAGGGCCGGTTGCCCGACATGCTTGTCGCGTGCGTCAACGGCGGTTCCAACGCGATCGGTCTGTTCTATCCGTTCATCAAGGATACAAGCGTAAAGATGGTCGGCGTCGAGGCCGCGGGGCTCGGGCTCAACACCGGATCGCACGCGGCGACGCTCAACGCCGGCACGGTCGGCGTGCTGCACGGCAACAAGACCTACCTGCTCCAGGATGAACTCGGGCAGATTCGCGAGACCCATTCGATCGCGGCGGGTCTCGATTATCCCGGCGTCGGTCCCGAGCACGCGTGGCTCAAGGATACCGGGCGCGCCACGTATACGGCGGTCACGGACGCGGAGGCGCTCGAGGCGCTCAAGATGCTCTCCGAGACCGAGGGGATAATCCCGGCGCTCGAGAGCTCACACGCGGTCGCTGAGGCGATAAAGCTCGCGCCCACGATGGACAAGGACCGGGTGATGATCGTCAATCTTTCCGGGCGCGGCGACAAGGACATGCAGACCGTCGCGCGTGCGTTCGGCGTGACGCTGTAGGACGGAAAATCCGAAATGGCGAATTCAGGCAGGATAAGCGCGAAATTCCGGGAACTGAGAGCGCGCGACGAAGCCGCGCTGATACCGTATATCGTCGCGGGCGACCCGGATCTCGAAACGACGGCTCGGCTCGTGCTCGAACTGGAGGCGCGCGGCGCCGACCTGATCGAACTCGGCGTTCCGTTTTCCGATCCGATGGCCGACGGCCCCGCGAATCAGCGCGCGGCCGCGCGCGGGCTTTCCTCGGGCGCGTCGCTCGCGGCGATTCTCTCGATGGTGAAGGAACTCAGGGCGCGCACCGAAATTCCAATCGTGCTGTTCGGATATTACAACCCGATTTTCCATTACGGATGCGAGCGGTTTTCGGCGGACGCGGCGCGGGCCGGCGTAGACGCGCTTCTGGTGGTCGATCTTCCGCCCGAGGAAGCCGCCGAATTGCAGAAACCGGCGTGCAGGAACGGCCTCGACTTCATCTACCTGCTTGCGCCGACCACGCCGCTCGCCCGCGCGGAAAGGATCGCGCGCTCCGCGAGCGGCTTTCTGTACTATGTCTCGGTGACCGGCGTGACCGGCGCGCGCGCCGAGCTTGCCACGGACCTCGAAGAGCATGTGCGCGGGATCAAGGGCGTGACGGAGCTTCCGGTCGGCGTGGGCTTCGGAATCTCGAATCCCGCGCAGGCGGCGCGGGTGGCGGCGTTTGCCGACGCAGTGATTGTCGGAAGCGCGCTCTCGCTGGCAATCGAGGCCAATGTACACTCTCCCAATCTGGTCGAGACGCTCGGAGCGATGGTTGGTGCGATGAAGGATGCGATGAGAACGGCTCGGCGCGGCAGCGAGACCAGCGCCGCCAGGTGATCCGGATGGCTGAGCGAGCAACAAAGGAACAGACAGGACAGGCTCCCGCCGAGGATATCTGGGTAAAATGTCCCGGATGCAGGGAGATCGCGTTCCGCAAGGAAGTGGAGCGCAATCTGAACGTATGCGGTAAATGCGGACATCATTTTCGCGTGACCGTCGCGCAACGCCTCGCGATAACCGTTGACCGGGGCTCGTGGCGCGAGATGTTCGCCGAACTCGCCATCGGCGATCCGCTCGGATTCGTCGACAGCAGGCCGTATCCAATCCGGCTTGAGCAGGCGCGCAAGCAGAGCGGACGCAATGACGCGGCGGTCACCGGCCTCGCGGCTATCGGCGAGCGCCCGGTCGCGCTCGGGTTGATGGATTTCGAATTTATGGGCGGCAGCATGGGCGTGGTCGTGGGTGAGAAGCTCGCGCGGCTTTTCGAGCACGCGCTCAAGCGGCGGCTTCCCGTGGTCGTGTTCAGCGCGTCGGGCGGCGCGCGCATGCAGGAGGGCGCGCTTTCGCTGATGCAGATGGCGAAAGTATCGTCGGCGATTGCGCGGCTTCGCGACGCGCGCCTGCCGTATATCTCGGTGCTGTGCGATCCGACGACGGGCGGCGTTGCGGCGTCTTTTGCGATGCTTGGTGACCTGAATATCGCGGAACCCGGAGCGCTGATCGGTTTCGCTGGACGGCGGGTTATCGAGCAGACCACCAACCAGCAGCTTCCCGAAGGTTTTCAGCGCGCGGAATTCCTGCTGGCGCATGGGATGCTCGACGCGATCGTCCCGCGCCCCCAGATGCGCGACACGCTGGCGCGCCTGCTCGCGGATCTGATAGCGCGCCGGCCGCGGGCCTTGCGGCGATGAAGGCCGCGCGCGGCGCGTTCCTGTTCAGAGATGACGGACAGCAGATGCAATTGGGGCCGGCGGCTTTCGCCCGCCGGCCCCAAAACGCTCCATGTGGAAGTCGCTTATCTCGCGACGAAGAGGAAGAAGGAAGCGTCAGCCGGATTGCCGCTGGAGTCGAAGCACGCCACATATATCGCATTGGCATCTCCGTCCCGGTCCGCAGTGGTGCAATACGCCTGCTCCTGGCCGATAGTGAGCGTATCGGGCTGCACCCAACGGCTCCAACCCTTGACCGCCGGATGTTCAGGCACGGCCTCTTGAACCCGACCTGATATTCCCCTGTGGCGATGTGGACGGTATCGGCGGCATTGCAATGCTTGCAGCTAAGCACGCTACCGTCGGTGTTAATGTCTGCCGTGCATTTTCACACTTCCGTTTGTGAACTTCGGACCCTTCGAAGCCGACGGAACCGTCGCAACGCCGTTGTCAGTGCTTGCACTCTGGGCAAACGCCGCTGGCGCCAACACTGCGGCAAGCAGCACGCCCGCTACTCCCACCATCAGGCCACTCACAAACCGTTTCATCATACCCTTGCGCGCTCCTGTATCTCCGCTTTGGAACGGAAAAAGTGTTGCTTTTTTATACAGTGCGCTTCTGACCAGAGCAAACAATTACACGCCTTTGAATTCTTATGTCATCCAATAATCGTGATTTTCGCTCTTGATTTGCCCAGATGAGCTAGGCTGCGGCCGCGCCACCCGCAAGGCATCGCTGCGGCGGAAATCCAATGGCCGCGCTTGTACAGCTCATTGGCGATTTGGACCTGACCCCGGGCTGCTTGTTTCGAGCGCTAGTGCCTACTCGGTTTCTGGCGCACGCGGGCCTTGGGCATCGACTTGCGCGGGAGACCTCCCGCAGTGCCCCTTCGCCGTCTTTCCCGTAGAGCTAGTCTCTTTTTCGGGTGGTTTCCGCGGCGACCTGTTCGCGCAACTTTTTCATCGTGCGTTCGAGCACCTTGAGATAGCGCTGTTTGGTCCAGGTCTCCTTGGTCCGCATCTTGAGCCATCCGAGTTTGACCGCGTCGGGCTTGTTGCCCATCTCTCCGGTTGAGACTTCGATGACGGCCTTCTCTTCGGGACTAAGCGTTGCAAGAACCTCGCGCTTGAGGCTTTGCAGAAATCCGGCTTTAAGGTCGATATCGAACTTCATCACGAATGTCCGTAGTGCGGAGCGTAGATCAGACCCCGCGATGGCTCAAGGCCGTCTGGAAAAACCAGTCGCGCGGCCGGCCGTGATTCCGCCAATCCGAATAAAAATCTAGAGGCCTGCGTGCGGCCGCCGCACACGATCCCTCACTTAGGCCTGGATTTGCGGAAGGAAACGCCGGAAATCAATTCGATAACGAGCGCAAGCCGTTTCACACAGCCCAGGCCTCGCGCGACCGGATGAAAACTGTTTCGTGCTTCGGAGCCCGGCGCTCAGAACGTATCGTCGTCGACGGCCTGGCGTATCGAATTGAGGATGAACAGGAACTGGCGCGGCGAGGACACCCGTCCGAGCAGGTTCACCTGCTTGAGCACGCGCACTTCACGGGGTGTGACCTTGTAGCGCGCCAGCAGCGCGCGGTCGCCGAGGAACCTGCGCCATGCGTTGTCCGGCCGCGACGTGGGCGCAACCTGACGGTTACCTAAGAGCGCCCGCGCCTCGGGATGGGCCAGCAGGAACAGGGGCTCCTTTTCCAGGCTGAGCACGTTCGCAAGACGCCCGAGCAGCGACAGCGAGGGTCGCCGACGCCCGTTCTCCAGGTAAGCGACGTGGCTCGCCTTGACTCCGAGCTTGGCGGCTAGCTCGCGCTGGGTTAACCCCATCGCCTCACGCCGCGCCTTCAAGACCTCACCCAGGGTTTTTTTCTTCATGTTCTCATTCCGCCAGTAGTCCCGAACTTTGGTTTCGCAAAGTGAACCAGCCGGCGAGGTAGGTGAGGTTCCGGCCCGGCTCTCCCCATCGCGTAAAATCAACGCGATAACTCCTTTTCAGATGCCCCCCTGCCATATCGGCGATCGTTTTGGACGTCAGCCGCCGTCCCCGCCCAACCAGACCGCCGTTTAACGTCCCGGTGAATGTCCACCGTGCGGTTGGCTCCGGACAGTCGGCGAGCCGTACCAGCGCATCGGGCTGCCGGCTCGACCGGATTGTCGAGATGAGGCGCGTAAGCACCGTCGAAAAAAATACGCCGGTCGGTCTTGCTTCGCCCGAACATCAACGCGGCAAGATAACTGCCGACTTCGTGACAGAAAGTTGATTCCACGGCAGCCTGGTGACGCGCTGTATTCAGGTATATCAAAGGACGCTTCAGTGTCGAGCCTCCGCCATGGACATAAAGTCTACTGGGAGCCAACCGTGCCGCGCTCCCGAAGGGGCTTTGCGGACAGGTTTACGCAGCGTCGCCCGGCTGTTTCACCGAGCCTGAGCGATAGAGGCTCATAATCGAGCCTGGGCCAGGTTTTCCTTCCTGTCGAAAACGGTTACCGCACGGATCCCAGTATTCAGGTCGTTTCATCAGCGCACCAACTTCAGTCGCATCACGACGAATTTAGAGTCATGCGTCGGTTTCTTCGAGGCGCCAAGCTCCGATCAATTCGAGAGCGGCTTCCATCAGGATATTTCTCACGATTGATCTGACGCTAAATAACCCTTGGAGAGTGTTAGAGTCCTTTTAAGAAGCAAATAGTTAAGTAGTCTATCGTCGGCACCCGGTGGTTCGCAAAGCATAATATGACTATACGGCGTTTTCCGGTTGCGTAAACAAAGTGACTATGTTAGTCGGACTCACAGTTAACTCCAATTGAAGACAAATATTGCTCAAGGTCGCTCACGACGACCGGCAATACCGAGTCATTGCAGTCAACCGCCGCGTCGTTTGGGGACGGGCAGACGCGAGTGTTGTTGGAGCTTGGCGTCGCGGGGCGAAGGTTGAGAGGGCCTTCGCCTTTTTCTTGACAGGCTTCCACTGTGCCTCGGCGTCAGCCGCGATTGCCGAGACGGTTCGGAAATACCGCGCGCGATTGTCACAAATAGCTAGCTAAAGAGAGGGACAGAATAATTGTCACGCATTATAGCCTTTGAATGCCTAAATAAGGAGGTTATAGACAAAATGGAACTGCGTCTTCTGACGACCGATGCCGAGCGGCGCATCTTCATCGATCGGATGACCCACGCACGGGCGGTCAGAAATGGAGGCTTCAGGGAAACCGAACGTTCCTGTGTCGGCAGGATTCACATCGAGTTCGGCCGTATGTACGCGCTGTTCGACGACGCCGGACCGCATCCAGACCAGATGGTTGCGGGATTCATCATGCACGATCTGGCGTCGTTCGCTCAGAGTTATCCGAAGCCGGACTTCAGCCGGTACAGCCCCGAGTATGTCTTCGAGTTCGGCGAACTGTGGTCGCTGGCGCGTGGCGCGGGAACGCTGCTGCAGCGCGCCGGGGTGCTGCTGCTCGGGTTGTTGCAGGCTCAGGCCGTGGTCGGTTATGCGATCGTCAAGCCGTGGGACCTCACGATGTTCTATCGAGACCTGGTTCCGGTCGGCGACCCGATTGAATGGCCGTACGCGCGGACTCTGGACGGCGGCAAGATCTACTGCCGGGCGATGGTTTCCGAAGGCGACCATCTGCGCGCCTGGGTTAACAAGGTGTGGGCAACCGGTTTCGAGACCCATGATAACCATCGGCGCATGCGCTTTCCCGACTATATCGGAGAAGTGCCGCAGAGCGAGGAACTCGTCGCGGTTCCCGCACGCCAGGAAGAGACCAACGGTGCGGCTCACGCCTGATTCGCGTCCTGGCAGAGTATCCGGAAACGACGTGAAGTGCGGTCACTTTTTTGGGGGAAAAAGGCTTCTCGGCGGTCGCGCCGAGCGGATCGCATGAAGCATCGGCAGGGCGGGCGCCGCAAGGTTGGCGGTCGCCCTGTTCCGGAATTACTCGAGCGCTTGGGGCTCAGCCGTTGGAGGGTGGCGGAAGTTTAGGCTTCTGGCAGGAGCCTCCGCTGAGGCAACTCAGTCCCGCGCCGAGATAAATCGCCCCGACGCGAAAAGGATAGAAGGCGTAGTCCAGAGGCGTCTGGATCGGGTCGAAATTCGACGGCGGCGGGGGCCCGGACGGCTCCGTCTCGGCCGAAGTCTGCGTGGTGGCGGGGCTCAGCCGCTGAATCTCCGCGATTCGGTTGTCGGAACCAAAGACCGCCGATTGTCCGGCCTTGAGCCAGGTATAGCGCAGCATCGCGGGACCGTTCTTACCCGCGGGGGTGATCGTGTCTTTCAGATCCGGCTCACCCATCGCCGCGACAGCCTGTCCCGGCGTCATTCCGGGTTCCAAGGGTTTCCGCTGCGCCGAGCATGCTCCGATCGCCAGTGCCATCGCCGCCACGCTGAACCATCGCAGGACCGTTTTCATCGCCATTACCCCGCAAGGATCCTCCCCCTGCTAACACGCGAGTGCCGCACGGGGCAAGGCGAGGCCTGTGGAGGACGATAAGCCCGCGAAGATGCGCGGTCAGGGGTTCGACGGCGGCGCGGAGCCGGTGGCGGCCGTGTTTGCGCCGGACTGAACGCCTATCACCGTCGCCGAAGTGACGGCTTGTGCGGGCCCACACGCATTGATTTCGCCGGAACTGGTTGCAGGCTGGTAGAAGGGATGGGTCAGGCCGTACAGGCCGTTCATCATCCGGATGCCCCATCCGGCGCTTCCCGACATAAGGTTGGTCGCGTCGCGGTAGAGCGTCGGATCGTTGATTGCGAGGCCGACCGTTCCCTGTCCGGTGTTGATCTTGTGCAGGATGTCGCGGAGATCGCGCGAGGATTGCAGCATGTTGGCGAGGATCTGGTCGCCGTAGCGCTTGTCCTCGAGCAGCTTGGGGACCGCGCCCTGGGCCTTGTTGAAGCGCTCCATCAGGACGTCCATTTTGCGCGCGGTGAATTTCATCGCCTCGGCCGCCTGGTTGATATTCGCGAGTATGCGCCGGCCGTTGGTACGGCGGCTCAACATCGCGCCCGCCAGTCCTTGGCCACGATTCATCTCGTTCAGGGTCTTGTTCAGCTCGGCAACCAGCAGGTTCATGTTCTGCATGGTTTTTTCCACTGTGGCGAGCGAGAACTGCCGCGCCGGCGGCACTCCCGGCTCGCCCTTGATCATCTGGGCAAGAACGCCTTGGCCCTTCTGGACCGAGTCGAGCAGCGAGCGAAGCGATTCGGAGATCGCGATGGTGTTGGCTATGAGATCGCCGGTGCCCTCTTTCTGGAGCAGCGCCTCGTAGTCGATCGGGTTTTGCGACGGTATGACCGAGCCGGGCGTTATCGCGGGCGCGCTGGGCGTGCCGGCGGATATCTCGACGTACTTGTCGCCGAGAAGCCCCATCGTGGCGATCCGCGCGACCGAATCGGCACGGATTCGGTCGAACGCGCGCGCCTCGATCCACATCCGCACGATTACATAGTTGGCGTGCGGATTGCGCGGGAACTCGATCGAATAGACCGCGCCTATATTGACTCCGGTAAACATCACCGGGGCGCCGGTTTGGAGCCCGTTGATACGCTGGAAGTGTGCCTGGATAAGGTCGGTGTGCTTGAACAGCCGCGAGCCGTGGCCGATTGAAAAGATCGCGAAGCACACCAGCGCGATCCCCGCCGCCATCACGACTCCCACGCGCAAGGTCACGATAGTTCTTTTCGCCACAGCGGACTCCGTGTTTTTCTAAAGCGCCGTCGTCACGAACTCGCGCATCAATTCGTCGCTGGTGGAACGCACCTCTTCGGCGCTGCCGCTGAAGCGGATACGACCCTGGTCGAGAAGGGCGAAGCGGTCTCCCACCATGAAGGCGCTTTTGAGATCGTGCGTAACCACGACTGAGGTGAACCCGAGGCGCGACTGAAGCGAGCGGATCATCAGGTTTATCTTGTGCGTGACGAGCGGATCGAGACCCGTGGTCGGCTCGTCGTACAAGACCGCCTTGGGCTCCAGCGCGAGCGCGCGCGCCAGCGCCACGCGCTTTTTCATTCCGCCGGAGAGCTCCGCCGGGTAGAGATTGTCGACGCCGGTCAGCTCCACCATCTCGAGCACCTCGTGGACGCGCTCGCGCACTTTCTCCTCCGGACCCCATCGATGCTCGACGAGCGGGTAGGCAACGTTGTCGAACACGGTGAGCGAGTCGAACAGCGCGCCCAACTGGAAGACCATCGAGACCTTCTTGCGCACCTCGTCGAGTTCGTCCTCGCCGAGTTCGCCGAGCGCCTGGCCATCGACGACCACTTCGCCGCGGTCGGGCCGTTCGAGCCCGTTGATATGGCGCAGCAGGACGGTTTTGCCCTCGCCGCTTGCGCCCAGCACCACCATCGTCTCGCCCTCGAACACGTCGAGATCGACGCCGCGCAGCACCTCTTTTGGCCCGAAGCTTTTTTCGAGCCCGCGAATCGAGATGAAGGGGCGGCGGCCGTTGCTCGTTATCATAGCTCAAGGAAAAGCTTGGTCAGGAAGAAGTCGGAGATGAGCACGCTTATCGACGCTGCCACCACCGCCGAGGTTGTCGCGCGGCCCACGCCGTCGGCGCCTCCGCGCGCGCTCAGTCCCTTGAAGCAGGCGATTATTCCGATGAGATAGCCGAAGAAGATCGACTTGCCGAGCCCGCTCATCAGGTCGCCCAGCGTCACGTTCTGTACCAGTGAAGCGTAAAAGTAATCGCCGCTCACGCCAAGCTGGGTCACCGAGATGACCCATCCGCCGACGAGCCCGATCGTGTCCGCGATCATCGTCAGCACCGGCATCATCAGGATTGTGGCAAGCACTCGCGGCACGACGAGCTTTTTTATCGGGCTGGTCGCCAGCGCGCGCATCGCGTCAATTTGTTCGGTGACCTTCATGGTGCCGAGCTCGGCGGTGATTCCCGCCCCGACCCGCGCCGCGACCATCAGGGCCGCCAGCACCGGGCCCATCTCGCGCAACAGTGAGATTCCCATGATCCGGCTCACATAAATCTTCGCTCCGAACTTGGCCAGGAACTGCCCCATCTGGAGCGCCAGCACCATCCCTGAGAAGATCGCGGTAAGATTGACCACGTTGAGCGAGCGGTAGCCGACGCTGTCCAACTGATCGACCAGTGGCTGCACCTCGAACGGACGGCGCAGCAGGTAACGGAAGAAATCGAACGTGAGGATGCCGATTTGACCCAGCTCGTCGAGGAACAGGTATACTCGCTCAAACATCTCGAACTTTCGGACCGAAGCGGTCTGTGAGCAGCCGAGACCCGCGATGACCGATGCTGAAGCGCCGAGAGAACTGCTTTTCGTCTATGGCACGCTCGTCGAGCCGGCAACGCGGGAACGCATTCTCGGCAGGCGGGTCGAGGCGGTCCCGGCGCTTCTTCCCGGCTACCTGCGCGGACGCTCCCGTCACTTTTATATCGTTCGCGAGCCCGAGGCGACGACCGCCGGGATGCTGCTCAGCGGTCTCAGCGAACGCGATTTCACGATCCTTGACGAATACGAGGAGGTGCCGAAGCTCTACCTGCGCGAGCGCGTCGAGGTGATTTCGGCGGGCGCGACGGTTGGCGCGTGGGTCTACATGCCGACCGCGTGGGCCGGCGTCCGGACGGCCTAAGCGATGCGCGGCGGGCGTGTTCGTTACTTCACCTCCGCGGTCGCGGGTTTCGGCTCGGGCTTCTTCAGCTCGAACTTGTCGAGCCGGTACTGAAGGGTCCTGTAGCTCATGCCGAGCAGCTTGGCGGCCTTGGCTATCACCCAGTCGCTCTTCTCCATCGCCTGCAGGATAAGCTCGCGCTCGAAGGTCTCGAAGTTGATTCCCTCCGACGGGATCTCGAACCTGTCTGAGCGGCCCTTGTCGCCGGCCCTGCCGAGTTTCTTTCGCGACAGCACTTCCTCGGGCAAATCCTTGGGAGTTATCTTGTCGCCCTCGCACAGCAGGATTGCCCGTTCGAGCGCGGATTCGAGCTGGCGGACGTTGCCCGGCCATGAATAGTCGACCAGCACTTCCATCGCTTCGCGGGTGATCTCCCTGACCCGTCCCTCGGCGATATGCGCGTACTTTTCGAGCGCGTGCGCGGCGAGCAGCGGAATATCGCCGCGGCGATCGCGAAGCGGCGGAAGGGTGATGGTGACCACGTTGACCCGGTAGTAGAGATCCTCGCGGAAGCGGCCCTCGGCGACCTCCTCGGCGAGGTTGCGATTGGTCGCCGCGACCAGCCGCACGTCGACGCGGAACGACTCGTGGCCGCCGACGCGGCGCACCTCGCGTTCCTGCAGCACGCGCAGAATCTTCGCCTGCATCGAGGCGGGAAGGTCGGCTATCTCGTCGAGAAACAGCGTCGATTTGTCGGCCGCCTCGACCAGTCCCATCTTGCGCTCGGTCGCTCCGGTGAACGCTCCCTTCTCGTGCCCGAACAGCTCGTTTTCGATCAGGCTCTCGGGTATCGCCGAGCAGTTGATTGCGACGAACGGGCGCGGTGCGCGCGGGGAGAGGCGATGGATCGCGCGGGCGACGACTTCCTTGCCGGTGCCGCTCTCGCCCTGGATAAGCGCGGTTGCATTGGACGGCGCTATGCGGCGCACGATCCGGATGATCTCCTGCATCGCGGGATCCTGGCCGATAATCCCCTCGACCGCGAGCGTTCCTTCCAGGCGCTCGCGCAGCAGCAGGTTTTCCTGCTTCTCGTGGGCGAGTTCGGCGCCGCGCGACACGGTCATAACCAGCGTGTCGCGATCGGTGGGCTTGGTCAGGTAATAAAAAGCGCCGTTCTTCATCGCCTCGACGGCGCTCTCGATACTGCCGTGGGCGGTTATCACGACCACCTGGGTGGCCGGATACATCGGACGGATCTGCGCGAGCAGCTCCTCGCCCGACATCCCGGGCATCATCAGGTCGGTCAGCACGACGTCGAAGCTGGCGAGCTTCAGGCAATCGAGCGCGCGCCGCGCGTTGGGCGCTTCTTCGACCGCAAATCCCTCCTCGCGCAGAGTGTCGGCGGTTATCTCGCGCTCGAGGTCGTTGTCTTCGACTACCAATACAGAGGCCCGATTCATGATGCCTTTACTACTTCCTGGGATGCGACTCGCGCGGCGCCGGCGGCGGGCAGCGTCAAAGTCACCACCGTGCCGCGTTCATCCTGGCGCGGCGCGATCGCAATCGTTCCGCCGTGGCGTTCCACGATAGCCTTGGAGAGGAACAGTCCAAGCCCGATTCCCTCGCGTTTGGTGGTGAAGAACGGCTCGAAGATACGCTGCGCGAGCTCGGGGTCGATTCCCACTCCCGTATCGAGAAAGCTTATCACGAGACGGCCGTCGCGTTCCTCGAACCGGACGGTCAGTTTGCCGCCGTCGGGCATTGCCTGGATCGCGTTGGCGATCACGTTGACGAAGCACATCCTGAGCTTTTCGGCGTCAACGCTGAGCCGAGTCTGCGCGCCGTCGACCTGCTCGGAGTGAGTGATACCCTGGCTTCGCATCTTCGACTCCGAGAGCTGCAGGACGCCGTCGACCAGCGCCTTGACGTCGGTCGGCGCGGGGTGGATCTCGATCGGCTTGCCGTAGCTCAAAAAGCTCTGGACCAGCTCGGAGAGGCGGCGGATCTCGTCTTTCATCAGGCCGATCTGATGGAGGAAGTTGCCGCCGTCCTGCAACTGGCGGCCGTAACGCGCGCGAAGCTGGTCGAGGGCGAGGCTTATGAAGTTGAGCGGATTCTTGATCTCGTGTGCGAGCCCGCCGGCGAGCTGGCCGAGCGCGGTGAAGCGCTCCAGCCGCGCCAGCTCCGCCTCGCGTTCGCGCGCGCGGCGCAGTTGATCGACCATCTCGTTGAAGCTTCGCGTGAGCAGCCCGATTTCGTCGCGCCGGCGGGCCTCGGGCACCGGCTCCAGGCCCCGCGCGGCGATATTCTGCGCGGCATTGGCCACCGCGTGGATCGGCTCGACGTAGCGCTCGGCCACGAAGTAGGCGATTACCAGCCCGATCGCGAAAATCACCGACGCGAGCGTCAATTCATGAAACCGGCTTTCGGCCAGCGGCTGCGCGAAGTCGCCGAAGTTCGCCACCACCCGAACGTAGCCGAGCAGGTGGTTTTCGACCTCGACCGGAATCAGGTAAACGGTCGGCTCGTTGGAGGCCATCCCAAGCCGGATTGGCTGCACAGTCGCCTTGCCGTGCTTCAGGCGCTCGACGATCACCTTGTCGGCGTCGCTCGGCTTTATCGCCTCGCCGATAAGCTTCGGGTTGGAGCTGTTGATGATGAGATTGCGGCTGGAGGCGATCGAGACTTCGAAGCTCTTGGTATGAAGACTCTCGACGTAGTTATGAAGCCGCGCGGGATTGGTCGGGCCGACCGAGGTCAGTTCCTGCACGCTTATCTGGATCGCGTTGGCAAGGTCGGTCACCTTCTGCTGCGTCGCCTCGACGATCGCCTGCTGGGTGCGCAGGCTCACGACAACCTCGGCGCCGAGCGTGAGCGCAAGCAACAGCACCATCAGGGCGATGAGCTTGGCTCTCAGGTTAAGGACCGGGAACGGAAATTCCATATCAATCAGGCGCCGCGCCCAGGCTCGGCGCCGTTTCGGGGGACGCGGCCGCCGCAATACCGACACACAGGGCGTGCGGCCCGGGGCTCATGTTTTGCTCTCGCCGGCGCGCTGCAGGACGAGCAGCCGGGTCGCGTAAATAGCCACGCACAGCAGAGCCACGATCCAGAGCAGATGCTCCGCGCCGCCGATATAGCGGATCGCCGTCCCTATATCCTCGCCGAAGATGTATCCGAGCGAAACCACGATCGGCACCGAGATGAGCGCGCCCAGCAAATCGAAGAATAAAAAGGTCCTCGGCCTGACGCCGAGCGATCCGGCCGAAAGATAGATTAGCGCGCGAAGCCCCGCGAGGAAGCGCGCGTAGAAAATCGTCAGAGGCCCGTGGCGATGCATGAAACCTTGCATCCGTTCCACCTGTTCGCGCGAGCGCGGACGCTTGAGCCCGAAGTATGCGAGCAGCCCCGTGCCCACTCTGCGTCCGAAGAAGAACAGCATGTTGTCGCCCGCAACCACGCCGAGCAGGGAGATCGCAAGCGTGGCCGGATAACGGATTATCCCGCGATGCACCAGGTAGCCGCCCGCGAGCAGCACCACGTCCTCGGGCAACGGCAATCCCATGCCGCACAGCAGCAGTACGACGAACAGGCCGACGTAAGTGAAGTGCTCTATGTAGGTGGAGACCAGTCCGACCACACTCTATTCACCGTCGCCCCAGCGCGCCCTGAGTTTGTCGCGAATTTGTTCGATCGGAACTCCCTGCCGGGCCAGGCGAGCGGCCTCCAGCGCCTCGCCCATGCAGATCGGACATTGCGAACCATGACTGGTCCGGTAGCAATCGAGCAGGTTGTGCATCATTCCGTCCCGCTCGCATCCGCAATAGCAATGCAACTGGGCGAGCAGCGCGGGATGACGCGCGGCGACTTCGTAGGCGCGGCGCGCCTCGCCGGCAAACAGGTTCGGGTCAAGCGTCACCCGAAGCCTGGCGGCCGCGGACTCCGTCTTGACTGGCGCGGCGGAGGCGCGCGAAGAGGCGAGCGACGACGGACCGAGTCCATAAATCGTGGCTGCGGCGTACACCAGCGCCGCGGACGCCGCGACTGCCGCAATCGCCACCGGGACCTTCCTGAATCGCCGGGATTTCCTCTTCGCCATCGCGCCCCAACTATAGCATTTCAACCGTTTGCAGGCTCCGCCGCTTGAACGTGTAAAGCGCCGCCGGTCGATGCGCCCCGCGACGCTCGCCCGGGCATCGCGCAAGCAGTCCCATCGACATTATCCGGCGGCGAAAATTGCGCCGGTCCACCGGACGGCCGAGGATCGCCGCGTAAAGCTCTTCGAGCTCCGCAAAGGTGAACTCCCGCGGCAGCATCGCGTAGGCGATATTCGTGTACTCAATCTTTCCCTTGAGCCGCCTGAGCGCGTATTCCGCCATCAGGCCATGATCATACGCAAGCGGCGGCAGCGCGGAAACCTCGAACCATCGCCCCCGCGGGTACTCGTCGGCCCTCGGCGCCACCGCCCGCGGATCGCGCGCGAGCGCCATGTACGCAACCGACACCACGTGGGCAACCGGATCGCGCGACGGATCGCCGAAGGTGAACAACTGCTCCAGATAGGCGTCGGCAAGTCCGGTCGCCGCGACCAGCTCGCGTCGGGCCGCGTCGTCGAGCATCTCGCCCGTTCGCACCAATCCTCCCGGAAAAGCCCATTTTCCCGCAAGCGGCCCGCGAACCAACGGTACTAGGTAGCTTACCAGCCGTCCGCCGCTTGCCGCGAACAGCACCGTATCGACGGCGACTTTGGGCCGCGCATAACCGGTTCGGCGCGTATCGGGTGGGAGATTGTCGTTCGCCAAGGTGGGACGCGGGCGCGCGCGGCCTCAGGCGCTCAATTCAAGCATCCGCGCCAGCGCCCGCCTTGCGCCGTCACGCACGGATTCGTCGAGCGTTATCTCGTGCCGCATATGGCGAAGCGAATCGAGCGTGCCCTCCAGCGTGATCATCTTCATGTACTGGCAGAGCTTGCAAGTCTTGAAGAAGCGCTTGTCCGGCACTTCCATCAAAAGCCGGTCGGAAAGCCCGCATTCGGTCACGATCAGGAACTTCTCCGCCGCGCTGTTCTTCGCGTAACTGATCATCGCGCTGGTTGACAGCACTGCATCGGCCAGCTTAAGCACGTCGCGCCGGCATTCGGGATGGGCCAGCACCTGGATTCCGGGTATCGAGTCGCGCACCCGCGCGATTTCCTCGGGGTTTATCTGATGATGCACGTAGCAGTTGCCGTCCCACGAGATGATCCGCTTGCGGGTCTTGCTCTGCACGTAGTTGGCGAGATTGCGGTCGGGAACGAACAGGATGTTCTCCGAATCGATCGCCTCGACCACCTTGACCGCGTTCGAAGAAGTGCAGCACGCATCCGAGAGCGCCTTCACGTCGGCCGTGGTGTTCACGTAGGAGACGACACGAAGGTCGGGGTAGAGCGCCTTCAACTCTTCCTTGCGCTCGGCCAGCGCCTCGGCGGTCACGCTGTCCGCAAGCGAGCATCCCGCCTTCATGTCCGGCAGAAGCACGGTCCGCTCCGGATTCAGCACCTTGGCGGTCTCGGCCATGAAATGGACGCCGCAGAAAACGATCACCTCGGCGTCCTCGACCTCTCGCGCGCGGCGCGCCAGCTCCAACGAATCGCCGGTAAAGTCCGCCACCTCGAAAATTTCCGGCCGTTGGTAATTGTGCGCAAGCACGACCGCGCGCCGTTTGCGTTTGAGATCGTTTATCTCCTCGACCATCGAGGCGTAACGCTCGCAGGTCTCAAGGTCGTAGGCGTCCTGGCCGAGCGGCGCGAGCTTTGCGCGCAGTTCGGCGACGCTTGTGGATAGGTTGGCTGCTGCGTTCATCCCTCGATGCCTCGGTTGAAAATCCGCTTGCGCTTTACGCTATCCGGTTGCCCGATTGGGACCGGTACTTACTTTGCGTCAATTTGACACATACTCTATCAATTCTAGCACCCCGAAAACAAGCCCGTAACTGAACTTTTAGCGATGCTCGCGAGGGAGCCTGACCCAGACCGCCGCGCCCTCGATGAGCGAATCGGCGCCCGGTTCGCCGCGCGCGACGCACGCGTCGAGCCGAAGACCGACATTGAGTGTCAGGCGAACAACGTCGGGCCGCCGCTCTATCGCAACGATTCGTCCCGCGACGTCGTGCTCGCGGCGGGCGGCGCCCGGTTCGCCGCGCGTAATCAATACGTCGTCGGCGCGCAGTTCGGGTGCGCCGCCCGGGTCGCCGTTTCGGCTCGGCGCGAGGCTCAGCGTGCGCGGACAGATCGTCGGCGCGCCGCTCTCGGGGTCCGCCGTTTCGTGTTCGGCCGCGCGCGTGGCCGAGCGCAGGAAGCCTGCGATTACCGGCGAGGCCGGATGCGAGAAAACTTCCGTGGTCGGTCCGATCTGCAGAATCTTTCCCTCGATCAGGATCGCGACCCGGTCGCCGAGGGCGAGCGCCTCGGCGAAGTTGTGGGTTACGTGAATCGTGGTGGTGCGGAGTTCGCGATGCAGTTCGAGGAGCGTCGCGCGCAAGTCATGGCGCGAGTTCGGGTCAAGCGCCGCCATCGGCTCGTCGAGCAGCATCAGCGCCGGATTGGTCGCGAGCGCCCGAGCCAGCGCGACGCGCTGACGCTCGCCGCCGCTCAGCCCCCCGGGCATCCGCTCCAGCAACGCCTCGACTCCGGCGACGCGCGCCATCCGCGCGACGGTCGCCTCGCGCTCCGCGCGCGGCATTTGTGCCGCGCCGTAGGCGATATTGCGCCTGACGCTCAGATGCGGGAACAGCAGGCTGTCCTGGAACAAAAAGCCGATTCGCCGCGATTCGGGCGCCGAGTGCGTGATGTCCCGCCCGTCCATCATGATTCGCCCGCTCCTGACGACGCGCAGGCCCGCGATCGTCTCGAGCGTCATCGTCTTGCCCGCGCCGCTCGGCCCGAGCACGACCAGGTACTCGCCCTCGGCGACCGTCAGGGTGAGCGGGCCGAGCCGGAACGACCCCGCCTGTACGGTTATTTCCTCGAGCGCAAGCTTCATCGCGGATCACGAATCCTAGCGTACTTGGACGACAACTCGGATAGGAGCCAGGAGATCTGCTCTTCGAGGCAGCTCGGTGCGGACGCCCCCCTGCGTTGGCCAGCCGCAGTCCTCTTCTGCTAAACGAAAGCGCGGGTTTCCGGGTGAGCTTGCGCCCCGGCAGGAGTTAAAGTGATGGATGAAGTTCTGGACCGCGACATTATCGACGCCGTCAGGCGCTTCGTCGACCGCGACGTCATCCCCGTCGCCTCCGACCTCGAGCATCGCGACGAATATCCCCACGCTCTCGTCGCCCGGATGAAGGAACTCGGCCTTTTCGGCGCGACGATTCCCGCCGAGCACGGCGGACTCGGCGTCGGCTTCGGCACCTACGCACGCCTGATGGAAGAACTGTCGCGCGGATGGATGAGCCTCGCGGGCGTGATCAACAGCCATCTCATCATGGCCTACATCATCACCCATCATGGCACCGCCGAGCAAAAAGCGCGGTTTTTGCCCGCGATGGCGCGCGGGGAAAAGCGCGGCGGACTCGCTCTCACCGAGCCGCACGCGGGAAGCGACGTGCAATCGATCCGAACCGTCGCGAAACGCGCTGGCGAAGATTATGTGCTCTCGGGCTCCAAGATGTTCATCACCAACGCGCGCCACGGCACGATGCTCGCCGTGGCGGCAAAGACCAATCCAACCGCGAAACCGGCCTACGCGGGAATTAGCATGTTCGCGGTCGAAAAGAGCGAGCGCGGTCCGACCGTGAGCCGCAATTTGAAAAAGCTCGGCTACAAGGGAATCGATACCTGCGAGGTGTTGTTCGAGGACGTCCCCGTGCCGGCCGCGAATCTAATCGGCGGGGCCGAAGGGCAGGGGTTCAAGCAGGTGATGAGCGCGCTCGAGGTCGGCAGGATCAACGTCGCCGCGCGCGCGGTCGGCGTCGCGCAGGCCGCCTTCGAGAGCGCGATCCGCTACTCGCAGCAGCGCGTCGCCTTCGGCAAGCCCATCTGCCAGCATCAGGCGGTGCAACTGATGCTCGCCGACATGGCGACGCGGCTCGAAGCCGCGCGGCTGCTGGTCGCCAACGCGGCGCGAAAGAAGGACGCGGGCGAGCGGTGCGACCTCGAAGCCGGGATGGCGAAGCTGTTCGCCTCGGAGGCGTGCGCGAAGATCTCGCTCGACGCGATGCGCGTGCTGGGCGGTTACGGCTTCACCGTCGAATTTCCGGTCGAACGTTTCTACCGCGACGCCCCCCTGATGATGATCGGCGAGGGCACCAACGAGATCCAGGCGCTTGTGATCGCGCGCCGCCTCCTCGAACTCCATGCAATCTAGCGCGCCGCGGTTCATAATCTTCCAACCCGGAGGCCAAATGATGATTACCGGCGGATGCCTATGCGGAGCGGTGCGGTACCAGGTTTCGGGAACCCCGCTCTATGCGGTTCTCTGCCATTGCCGCGACTGTCAGCGCGCTTCGGGAACCGGGCATGTACCGGTGCTGGGGATGCCCAAGTCGTCGTTCACCGTTGCCGGCGAAACGAAGGGGTACGCGATACGCCATGCCAGCGGACGAACCTCGGTCCGTCACTTTTGTCCGACCTGTGGCAGCCTCCTGTTCGGAACCGCGGAAATCACCCCGGATGCGGTGTCAATCTACGTCGGCACGATGGACGATCCGTCGGTGTTTCGGCCCGAGGCCGTGATGTTCAAACGGGACCGGCACGGCTGGGACGTGACGGCGAATCCTCTTCCGGAATTCGAGACAATGCCTCCCGGCGCCGACTGAGCGGAGCAGGAGAGCCTTCGATGGAACCGCGATACTTTGAAGATTGGAAAGTGGGCGACCGGATCGAGACGCTCGGCCGCACTGTCGGCGACGCCGAGATTTCCCAGTTCGTCGCGCTCGGCGGCTTTTTCGAGGAATTGTTCATCAACCAGCCGTACGTAGAAAAGTCCTCGCTCTATCCGAAGCGTTTTGCGCCCGGCGCGCTGACCTTCGCATTCACCGAGGGGCTGATAATCCTGACCGGATGCATCCACGGCGTGGGACTCGCGCTGATGTCGGTCGACAACATGACGTTCAAGCGTCCACTCTTCGCGGGCGACACGATGCGCGTCGTCGTGGAAGTGATCGAGACGCGGGAATCGAGCCGGCCGGACCGCGGCGTGGTGACTTTCCGGCATACGGTGTTGAATCAGAACGACGAGGAAGTAATGCAATGCGCGGTCAAGCGGATGCTACGTCGCCGGACTGCGGGCTAGCGAATTGGGAACCTGCCGGGCAACATTGTCCGATATCAATAAGCTCCTGGCACCGCAGGGCCCTGTCGGTCCAGGCAGGCTTTTGCTTTTCCCCATAACGGGGTTTGCACTGGCGCGGAGTAGGCGACAAAAGATACTGTTACTCTACCGTGACGGCACGGAAGAGAGCCCGAGCGCGGTTTTTTTGAGATTCCGGAGGAACGAAATGGCAGCAGACAACCAATCCCTTCGCCCCAACTCAAGCGTCCTGGTGGACGGGCCGTCGCGGGCGCCCGCGCGCGCGATGTTCAAGGCGGTTGGTTTCACCGACGAGGACCTGAGCAAGCCTCTGGTTGGAATCGCCAATACCTGGATCGAAGTCATGCCCTGCAACGCCCATCTGCGTCAGCTCGCTGAGCACGTCAAGGCCGGTGTGCGGGCGGCGGGGGCAACGCCGATCGAGTTCAACACGATCGCGGTCTGCGACGGAATCTCGATGGGCACGGCGGGGATGCGCGCGTCGCTGATCAGCCGCGAGGTCGTTGCCGACTCGATCGAGCTTACCGTGCGCGGCCATCTGTTCGACGCCGTTGTTGCGCTCTCCGGGTGCGACAAGACGATTCCGGGGACCGTGATGGCGCTGCTGAGATTGAACCTCCCGTCGGTGATGCTCTATGGGGGTTCGATCCAGCCCGGGCGCTATGGCGACCGCGACGTCACGATCCAGGATGTCTTCGAGGCGGTCGGCGCCTATGAGGCGGGCAAGATGAGCCTTGCCGAGCTCAAGGCGTTGGAGGACCGCGCGTGCCCGGGGGTCGGAGCGTGCGGCGGACAATTCACCGCCAACACGATGGCGACCGCAACCGAACTGCTCGGAATCTCCCCCTGCGGTTTCAACAGCGTGCCGGCAGTCGATCCGCGCAAACCGGAAACCGCTTTCAAGACGGGCGAGATGGCGGTCGAACTGCTCAAGAAGGATGTTCGTCCGCGCCAGATCGTGACCCGCAAGTCAATCGAGAACGCGATTGCGTCGGTGTGTATGACGGGCGGTTCGACCAATGCGGTGTTGCATCTGCTCGCGATCGCCCACGAAGCCGGAGTCGCTCTAAGCATCGATGATTTCGACCGGATAAGCAGCCGCACTCCGCTGCTGGCCGATCTCAAACCGGGCGGACGCTTCGTCGCCACCGACATGTACAAGGCCGGCGGCATCCCGCTCATCGCCAAGCGCCTGAAGGAAGCCGGTCTTCTCAACTGCGAAGCACTTACCGTTTCCGGACGAACGATTGGCGAGGAGGCCGACGCCGCTTCAGAGACGCCGGGGCAGGAGGTGGTCCACGCACTTTCCAATCCGCTCAAGCCCACGGGCGGACTCGTGATTTTGAAGGGAAACCTCGCGCCCGAAGGATGCGTCATCAAGGTGGCGGGCCATGAGCGCATGTCCCATCGCGGCCCCGCGCGCGTTTTCGACGGCGAAGACATGGCGTTCAAGGCCGTCTCACGCCGCGAGATCAAGGAAGGCGACGTGGTCGTCATCCGCTACGAGGGACCGAAAGGTGCGCCCGGAATGCCCGAGATGCTTGGAATCACCGCCGCGCTGGTCGGCCAGGGGCTCGGAGAAACCGTGGCGCTGCTTACCGACGGCCGCTTCTCCGGCGCAACCCACGGCTTGATGGTCGGGCACGTCGCTCCCGAAGCCGTGGTGGGCGGACCGATTGCGGCCTTGCGCGACGGCGACATGGTAACCTTCGACATCCCGAACCGACGCCTTGATGTCGCGCTCAGCGACGAGGAGATCAAGCAGCGCTTGAAAGACTGGAAGCCGCCCACGCCTCATTATGAGAGCGGCGTGATGGCGAAATACGCGCAACTGGTGTCCTCCGCTTCGCGCGGAGCGGTGACGGGCGGGAAATTGACTTAGCCTGCGGAGGCTCCGTGCCGATGAAGTGCGGGCCGAAACGGACTATCAAGGCGCGGGCCGCGCGAGTGGTTCTGGCGCTGACACTCGCCTGTTCCTTCGCGCCCGCACCGGTGCGTGCCCAAGGGCCCGATGACAACTGGGTCGCCGTCGGGCATGAAAATTCGCAGCAGCCCTCGGGCGTCCAGAACGATTCTCCCGCCGCATGGAGCGCGCGCGCCAACGGCGCAAGCCAAATCGTAATCGCGTGCGGCGAAAGAGCGCGTCCGGCCAGCCCTCCGTACACGAATATCATGGCGAGGCTGAATTCGATCTGGGGGACGCATGCGCGGATTTACGAGTCGCTCGCGCAAACCGGTCCTCACGCGCGGCGCGGCGGATGCATCTTTTACAACCGCAAATTCCTGAGTTTCCTGACCAAGAAATGGATGGGTATCAGAAATCCGGAGGAAGTCAGGCCGATGCTCTACGCGATCTTCGCGCATGAACTCGGCCACCTGGTCCATCATGACTTAAGCCCGGCGCGCGCCAACGTTCCCATCGAGCAGCGCGAGCTGGAAGCCGACCGCTTCGCCGGATACACGCTCTGGCAGTTGAACATACGGTTCGACGCCGAGGATCTCGCCACCTACTATCGCCTCGTCGGCGACGATTTTTTCGGGGTCAAAAACAACCACGGCTCCGGCAAGCAGCGGGCGCAAGCTTTCGAAGAGGGCTACGATCTTGCGCGGATGGGTTTGCCCGAGAGCAACGGGCAGCCGGCCGCGGGCCTGAGCGGCCCCTGAATCGCGCGCCGCGCGGTACCCCGTCGCTGATGTGAGCGTTGCCCCTGCGGACCCGCGGGGCAATAATGTACGCACTGCCCCACGATGAGTATCTTTTCTTCCGCGTCGAATGTCGCAGCGCGCGAGCCTGAGCCACGGCCCGAGACTCCCGCGCTGGAAGCCTCGGGTTTGAGTTTTTCCTACGGCGGCGGGCACCAGGCGCTCAGTGACGTGAATTTCGCCGTTGCGCGCGGGGAAATCTTCGGATTTCTCGGACCTAACGGCGGCGGAAAGACCACCCTCTTCCGCCTGCTTTCCACGCTGATCCCGATTCAATCGGGCGAAATACGCGTTCTCGGCCACGACTTCCGCTCGGGAACGCTTGCGATACGGTGCCGGATGGGCATCGTGTTCCAGCATCCGAGCGTGGACGGAAAGTTGACCGTCGCCGAGAATCTCGCCCATCACGGCCATCTCTACGGAATCTCGGGACGGCGCCTGCGCGAGCGATCGGCCGCGATGCTCGAACGGCTCGGGCTCGCCACGCGCGCCGCTGACCGCGTGGAGACGCTCTCGGGCGGACTAAGGCGGCGGGTCGAACTCGCCAAGGCGCTGCTCCACGAACCGCGGCTGCTGCTTCTCGACGAACCCAGCACCGGTCTCGATCCGGTCGCGCGGCGCGAGTTCTTCGGCTACCTGCATCACCTGCGCGAGATCGACGGCGTCACAATCGTCCTGACGACGCATCATATGGAAGAAGCCGAACGATGCGATCGAATCGCGATTTTGAACCAGGGACGGATGGTCGCCACGGCGCCGCCCGGCGAACTCAAGTCGCAGGTGGGCGGCGACGTCATCGTCATCCGCGCGCCGGAACCCGAGATGCTGCAGCGCAAGCTGATGCATCAGTTGAAACTCGCGAGCACGATGGTCGACGGCATGATTCGCATCGAACGCCCGCGCGGCCATGAACTGGTGCGCGAGATGGTTGACGCCTTCGGCTCTGAAATCGATTCGGTCACATTCGGCAAACCCACGCTCGAGGACGTGTTCGTTCACCTGACGGGCCATCAGTTTGCCACTTCCGAAGCGGGAGACCCGTCATGAGCAACCTCATCCTCCAGGCGGGGACGCTATGGATGCGAGAGATCGTCCGATTCGTCCGGCAGCGAAGCCGGGTGACGGGGGCGCTGCTTCAGCCGTTGCTCTTCTGGCTGGTTCTGGGCGCGGGGCTTGCCGCGTCATTCCAGCCGAGCGGGATGCCGAAGGGCACCGGCTACGCCGAGTACTTCTATCCCGGCGTGATCATGCTGGTGCTGCTGTTCACAGCGATTTTCGGCACCGTCTCGACCATCGAGGACAGGCGCGAAGGTTTCCTGCAGGGGGTGCTGGTCGCGCCGGTATCGCGCACCACGGTCGTGATGGGGCAGGCGCTCGGCGGGACCACGCTCGCGCTTGTCCAGGGACTGATATTCCTCGTGCTCGCGCCGTTCGCGGGAATCCATCTGACGCTTGCGGCGGTGCTCGTGTCGGGCGCGATGATGGCGGTAATCGCGTTCGCGCTGACCAGTATCGGACTCATTATCGCGTGGCGGATGGAATCGACGCAGGGGTTCCACGTTATCGTGAACATGATCCTGATTCCGGTCTGGCTGCTTTCGGGAGCGTTTTTTCCGCAGACCGGGGTTCCGGCGTGGCTCGAATGGCCGATGCGGCTGAACCCGCTCAGCTATGGGATGTCAGCGCTTCGGCGCGCGCTTTACCTTGGGCAGCCTGAGAGCTTTTGCTCGCTCACGAGTTTTCACTGGTCGGTCGTGGTCTCGATTGTCTTCGCGGTGGCGATGTTCGCGATGGCGGCGCGGGTGGCGCGCCACTCGTCGCCGGTCTGAGCGCGCGACGGCTCACAGCGGATCGAAGTACGGCTCGGTCCTTCCCTCGAAGCGGAACTGGCGCGCGATCGCGATCCACTTGCGGTCGGCGCCGTGAAGCGGATGCGGCAGCGCGTCGAGAGGATAGAACGCGGCCTCCATCGCTTCGAGCGGGTTCGGCCTGAGTTCGCCGCCTTCCACTTCGCACTCGAACAGCATCGAGTAGATATGCCGCGCGGCCGACCCCGCCTTCAGGCTGTCGATCACCGCCATCAGGCGCACGGGACGCACGACAAGCCCGAGTTCCTCGCGCACTTCCTTGGCCGCATTCTCAGCCGGCGAGATTCCCACGTCGCAAAACCCGGTGGGATACCACCATCGCCCGTTCGGCCGCTTCATCATCAGGACTTCCCGGGCGCGGTTGAAGACAATCGCGCCGACTCCGACTGCGGCGGTAACGTAACCGTCGTATCCGCCGCCGACCGACTCGCGCCATCGGCGCCGCACCTCGTTGGCTGCGGCCTCATTCGCGCCCGAGAGCACCGCGCTAAGGCGCGAAGCTTCCTTGAGAAGCTCCTCGTAGCGCTCGGCGTCGTAGCCATCAGGCTTGAAGGCGAGACCGGTGCGCGCGATTGCCGCAATCCGTTCGACGAAACGGGCAAGTTCAAGCAAAAGTTGAGATTCGTCCGCCATCGCGCTGCTCTGCTCCGCGCTCAAGTTTAGCACGCCCGCCGCGACCTCCGGCACCCGGCGGTCTTTGCGATCGAGGCCGGATTCGTACTAATCGATCGGTCCAGGAGAACCGTTTCGTCCCCTCCGATGGCGAAACCTAGGCCGCGGACGCCGGGAGAACCCATGATGCTTGACCCGTATATCGAAGCGTTCGAATTGCGCGAGCTTTTGCGAAAGCGCGAGCTCGCTCCGCGCGAGGTCACGGAATTCTTCCTCGCCCGTATCGAGAAGCTCAACCCCCGCCTGGGCGCATTCGTGACCGTCACCCGCGAACGCGCACTTGCCGAGGCCGCGCGGCTCGAAGCGCTTGCGCGCGAGCAGGCCGACACGATGCCGCTTTACGGCATCCCGTGCTCAATCAAGGATTTGACCTGGACTGCGGGCGTGCGCACAACATTCGGCTCGGCCAACTACGCCGATTTCATTCCCCCGGCCGACGCGGAAGTCGTTGTTCGCCTTCGCAACGCGGGCGCGATCATGCTCGGCAAGACCTCGACCCCCGAGTTCGGCGCGCGGCCGACGACGGAAGGCGGTTTCTGTCCGGTCGCGCGAAACCCGTGGAGCGTCGAGCATACCGCGGGCGGCAGCAGCGGCGGCGCGGCGGTCGCGGCCAGCGCCGGACTTGGACCGCTTCACCTCGGGAGCGACGGAGGCGGCTCGATCCGCATCCCGTCCTCATGCTGCGGCATCGTGGGCATCAAGACCTCGCGCGGACGCATCACTTACGCGCCGTCGCACGCCGAAGGATGGGGCGGATGCTCCACGATGGGTCCGATGGCGCGCTCGGTGCGCGACGCGGCGTTGATGCTCGACGTGATGGCGGGTCCGGCGGTCGGCGATCCGTATTGGGCCCCGCCGCCGAAGAAGCCGTTCGCCGAGGCAGCCCGCGAGCGTCCGCAGCGGCTTCGTCTCGCGGCGCTGTCGGAGACGCCGTTCGCCGAAATCGAGGAGGACACGCTCGCGGCCTTCGAATCCTCGCTTGAAACGTTCCGCGCGATGGGCCATCGGGTCGAGCGCGTCAATATCGATATCGCGAAGATGCTCGAGCCCTACGGGACCGTCGTCGTCGCCGGAATCTCCTCCAACCGCGTTGCCGACCCCGACAAGATGGATCCGGTCGCGCGAGCGCCGTGGCAGGAGGGCCAGAAGATCACCGCCGGACAATATCTGCAAGCGCTGACCGCGATGCATAACGCGGCGCGCGAACTGGTCCAGGAACTAGCGCCCTACGACGCGCTGCTGACGCCCACGCTGACGCGGCCCGCGGTCAGGCTTGGCACGATGCCTTCGGCGAACCCGTGGATTAGGGACAAACTCGGCCGGCGGGTGTACGAATTCTACAACTGGACCGCGTTCTGCTTCCCGTTCAACACGACCGGCCAGCCCGCGATTTCGGTCCCGATGGGATTTGCGGAAGGCGGCCTGCCGCTCGGACTCCAGCTCGTCGGAAGGCCGGCGAATGAAGCGACGATAATCTCGCTCGCCGCAGCGTTCGAGGAGGCGCGACCCTGGCGCGCGAAGCATCCGCCGCTCGAGTAGCCGGAGACGGAGCCGGGCGAGCGCGGGTTGCGCCGCTACTTTTTCTTTCGCTCGGCGGTGCGGTAGTCGCCGAACTTGCTGTCGCGTTCGTCGAGCGCTTTGGTGACATTCTCGCGCAGCTTGCCCAGATACTCGCGCGAGGAGCGCTGATGAAAGCATAGCGCCTGGATTTCCGTGGCCGAGCGGATAGCGGCCCGCACGCCCATTATCTCCATCGCGCGATGGACCACGCGCTTGTTGAGCGCCTGGAGATCGCGCGGAATCCTGGCGACGCGCCGCGCCACCTTGAGCACTTCCTCTTCGAGGCGCTCGGCTGGAAACGCCCGATTGGCGAATCCGGACGCAACCGCCTCGATTCCCGAGATGGAATCGCCCGTCAGCATCATCTCCATCGCGCGCCGCATCCCCATCAGCCACGGATGGTACGCGCAGTCGGGCGTGGACATCGCGCGCACCGGCGGATAGCCGATCTGCGCGTCCTCGGCGACGTAAACCAGGTCGCAGGCCGTGGCAAGCTCGCTTCCGCCGGCCAGGCAATAGCCGTGGACCTGCGCGATTACCGGCGTCGCCATGTCCCACATCTCGAACCATCCGTCGACCAGATGACGCGGCCAGGTTCCTTCGCCGGGCGAGATATGGCGCGGGAGCGGCTCGTCGGGCGATTGCCCAAGATCGTAGCCCGCGCTGAAGCATTTGCCCTTGCCGCGCAGGATGATCGCGCCAATCGACGGGTCGAGGTCGGCCTTGCGCAGCGCGTCGAACAACTCGGCGCGCAGCGCGTTGGAAAGCGCGTTGCGCTTCTCGGGCCGGTTCAAGGTGATACGGCGAATGCCGGTTTCGGGATCGTCAACCTCGATGAATTTGTACTCGCCCATGACAGCTCCGTTTTTATCTCGGTGATGATTCGCGCGCGGTTCAATGCGCGGCCGATTGGCAGACGGCCCATGCCGCGTCGGCGAGCGCGGGCACACGTTGCTTCATGTGTACGAAGAGCGGATCGTCGGTCTGCCCGTGAAGAAAT
>JAKAVC010000011.1 GCA_021817345.1 Deltaproteobacteria bacterium
GATTGACGACGGACTCGAGATGGACGTCGTTGTCCGGCTCGCTCTCCTGTCCATAATTCACGTCCGCGCTCGGCTCCGCGTCGGACTCTCGGCGGTCATCGAGACCGGTGACGGACTCTCATATTGGGCGCTTCGTCATCCTGGACACCGGCCGGACTTTCACGACGCCGGCGGATTCGCCCTGACGCTCGAGCCACCGGAGCGCAATTAGTACGTCCCTGAGCCTCGGATGAAGCACGCGCAACCACGAGGACTCAGCCGATCACGCGTAAGGCGGCTTCTCTTAAGGGGAGGAAATGGCCGTCGCGCCGGCGACAGAGTCGAAATCATCTCCCGCGAATTTCTCGGAAAGCCATATAAATCGAATCCGTTGATCGGCTCGGCTGACACACCCGAGGTATTCACGGCTTCCCTCGACGGATTGGATTGCGTCACTTATATCGAAACAGTTCTTGCGCTTGCCCGTGCTTCGAGCGTCGATCGCTTCGTCGAATGGCTGCGAAAGATTCGATACCAACGAGGGCGTGTCGAATGGGCACGGCGAAACCATTACATGACGAGTTGGATTCGCGACAATGCGCGCGAAAAGATAATCAGGCTGGTATCGACGCGGGCCGTTCCAGCCGTCAGCAAAGAACGCGTGCTGAACGTCGTTCCAGGTGTCGCGCCGCGACGGGTTCGGCTGCGATGCGTGCCAAAGCGGGAATTCACTCGGCTCGCGCCCTGTTTGAGGAGCGGCGACCTGATTTTTTTTGTTTCCACACGGAGGAACCTCGACGTGTTCCATGCCGGAATAATCTCGCGCGACGGCGAGAGAATCCTGATGCGTCACGCGTCGCGCAGTCGGGGCGGCGTCGTGGAGCAGGAGTTGAGCGAGTTTCTGAAGGCGAACCGGATGGCGGGCGTCATCGTGGCGCGCCCGCGCGGCTAACCGGATGCATCGAGCCTGAGGCTGGCAGTTGAGCGGGATGATACGCTCGCCGAAGAGTCGAATTATCCGCCTGCGCGGGAGCGATGGCGCGAAGCGCCGGAACCGAACGTGAGTATCGTTTATCCAAAAGACTATTCGTCCGCGAGTATTCGGGAACTTCTCGACAATGCCGATTCCGACATCCTCTTTCTCGGGGACCCGGCTGTAAGTATCGATCCTGCGCCGCGCATGTTCGATCGGATGGCCCAGGTCTTACGCGAGACCGGTAGCGGATGGGTTTACGCCGACGCGACGGGCCATCCTCGCATCGATTATCAACGAGGCAGCATCCGCGACGGTTTCGATTTTGGCCCGGTGGTCGGCGTGTCGGTCCGCGCCGCGCGTCAGGTAGGGATCGACGGCGGCTGGAAGTGGGGAGGACTGTACGATCTGAGGCTCAGGATTTCAGAAAAATTCCCCATTGTGCGAATTCCGGAACCGCTTTATAGCGCGTCGGTCGCCGACGCGCGGCCAAGCGGTCATAAGCAGTTCGACTATGTGGATCCGCGCAATCGCGATTACCAGATCGAAATGGAGCAGATCGTGACGGCGCATCTGAAACGAATCGGGGCGTGGCTTCCGCCGCGCTTCGAGCGGGTTGCGCCCGCGGCACCGGCCTTTCCGGTCAAAGCCAGCGTCGTTATATCGGTTCGCAATCGCGAGCGGACGATTCTCGACGCCGTTCAAAGCGCGCTCGGCCAGAGCGCTGACTTTGAATTCAACGTTATCGTTGTGGACAATCATTCGACCGATCGGACCAGCGACATTCTGCGCGCCATTGGCGACTCGCGGGTCAGGCACATTGTTCCCGGGCGGCGAGACCTGGGGATCGGCGGGTGCTGGAACGAGGCGGTTTACTCGCGGCACTGCGGGCGGTACGCCGTCCAGCTCGACTCGGACGATCTCTACAGCCGAAGCGACGTTCTTGGCCGGATCGTCGCGGAACTTGAAGCGGGACCTTATGCGATGGTCGTGGGCTCCTATACGATGGTCGATTTTGCGTTGAAGGAGATTCCGCCCGGACTTATCGACCATCGCGAGTGGAGCCGCGACAACGGAAGAAACAATGCGCTGCGTATCAACGGCCTCGGCGCGCCGCGCGCATTCGATACGTCGATTCTGCGCACGATAGGATTTCCGAACGTCAGCTACGGAGAAGACTATGCCGTGGCGCTTCGGATCAGCCGCGACTACGAGATCGGCCGAATTTACGAATCGCTCTATCTCTGCCGCCGCTGGGAGGGCAACAGCGACGGCGCACTGCCGCTCGAAGTTGCTAATCGGTACGATGCGTACAAGGACTGGCTTCGAACCGTCGAGATTCAGGCCCGAACGGGGAGATGGTCTCCGAAGTAGAAGAACTGTACGAACGGCAGATGCGCGACTGGCCGGCGCTCGCGAAGGGCGTTGAAGGACTCGCGCAGGCGAGGACGCGGCGCGTAGGGGTCGGCGGCTTCGACGTCTTCGTCCGCCACATTCCGCATCGCGCCGCCAGTACGACGGCATCCGTCGATCCCGAGTCGATTGCGAAGCGCCCCTGTTTCCTGTGCGCGGAGAACCTGCCTCGGGAAGAGCAAGGCCTCCAGTTTGGCGCGAGCTTCACGCTTTACTGCAATCCGTTTCCAATCGTCGAGCGTCACCTGACGATCGCGCACCGGGAGCATCGCCCGCAGCGTATCGCGGGTGAAATCGGGAACATGCTGGACATCGCCGCGGCTCTGCCGGGATATTTCGTCATCTACAACGGCCCGCAATGCGGAGCGTCGGCCCCGGACCACATGCATTTTCAGGCGGGCTCGCGCGGATTGTTTCCGATCGAGAAGCAAACCACTGGACTGTCGGGCGCGACTGCGGCGACTTACGGGAGAAATGTGCTCGTATTTCGCGGGCGCGAGCGTTCCCGTTTGCTCGATCGGATGGAACGCGCGATGGCTCTGCTCGCGGAGGCTACCGGCAAACGGCCCGAACCGCTGGTCAACATCGCGCTGTTTTACGAACGGCCGCAATGGGTTGCGTACCTGTTTCCGCGCGGCAAACATCGGCCGGAAGTCTTTCACACGGGCGAACTGACGGTAAGTCCGGCGTCGATCGACCTGTGCGGGATATTTGTAGTTCCGCTCAGCCGGGACTTCGAAAAAATCACGGGCGACGCGATTGCGGCGATTTTCCGCGAGGTCACTCTGCCTGACGGGCAGTTTCGCCAGGTCGCCGAGAAACTGGAGAACGGGTTTTGAACGTATCCGTAGGGCTGCTTGAAGGGCGACCCGCCGTCGAAGTCGAGCTTGCGGGAAACTTCATGGACAATTCCGGCAAGCCTTACCGCTCGGGGCGATACAGGTTTACCTCGGAAGTCACGCTGGTCCCGTCGGACCCCGCGTCGTGCGCGTTCGCTCTGGGCAACGTCACGATCGGAATCGGATTCCATTGGGAACGCAAGGAGCGCCAGGTATTTCGCGGAACACTTCGCATCGTGAAACGTGAAGGCGGTCTTGCGGCAATCAACGATGTCTCGCTCGAAGATTACGTCACGAGCGTGATTTCATCCGAGATGAGCGCTTCATGCCCTCTCGAACTGCTGAAGGCTCACGCGGTGATTTCGCGAAGCTGGCTCTGGTTCCCCAAGGCAAATCCACGTCCTGCTTCCCGGGAGTCCGGCCCGGTTTCGGATTCTCACGAGATCCTGCGATGGTACGGGCGCGAGGCGCATCAGGATTTCGACGTCTGCGCCGACGACCACTGCCAGCGCTACCAGGGGATTACCAAGGCGTTCTCGCCCGCTGCCGCCGAGGCGGCTCGTTCGACGGCGGGCGAGTTTCTCCGCTACGACGGAGCGATCTGCGACGCGCGATTTTCCAAGTGCTGCGGCGGAATCACCGAATGTTACGCAACTGCGTGGGAGGACGCGGACATTCCCTATCTCAGGTCCGTCCATGACGGCCCCGCGCAGTCTCGTTTCGTCGGTCCGGAAGAATGGATACGCTCCGCCCCTCCGGCTTACTGCAATACGAACGACTCGGAACTCCTGTCGAGGGTTTTACCCGGTTTTGACCAGGAGACGCGGGATTTTTACCGATGGCGGGTCGCATACACAGCCGCGGAACTCGGCGACCTGATCAACTCGAAGCTCGGAGCCGACCTCGGCCCGGTTCGCGGCTTGCAGCCGCTCGCCCGCGGGCCTTCGGGCCGAATATATCGGCTAAAGATCGTCGGCGAACGCGATTACATCGTTATCGGAAAAGAATTGGAGATTCGCCGCGCTCTATCGCGAACGCATCTCTACAGTTCGGCGTTCGTCGTCGAGAACGACAACGGCGGCTTTGTATTGAGAGGAGCTGGATGGGGGCATGGCGTTGGCCTCTGCCAGATCGGCGCGGCCGTCATGGCAAACCACGGCAGCTCCTACACGGAGATCCTGCGGCACTACTATCCGGGGACCGTCGTGGGCGCTTGAGCGCGGAGGTTGAGCGTGAACTCGCCCGGACCTTATGATGCGCCAATGAAACCGCTTCGAACCTTCGATGAGCTGCCCGAAGTTCCCGGGCTCGGGATGCGTCACGCGTGGGGGGAATTTGGACCTGATGACGCGCTCGGCAGTATCAACCTGCTTACGCCGGAGCGCGTGGTCGGGGGCGCGGCGCTGATCAGAACGGGCGAGATGATTTCACTCGATCTGCCGCTCAACCTGCCCGATCCGCCGATGTTCGGCCGCCAGCGCTATCGCCATGAGATTTTCGCGCTCAGCCGCAACGAAATGGACGACCGGCTCGACGGTTTTCATCCGCAGGCTTCAACTCAGTGGGACGCGCTTGGCCATGTGCGATGCCGCGAGCACGGATTCTGGGGCGGCCGCACGCAGGATCCGACCGCCGGGCCGAACGGACTCGGAATCGATCGATGGGCCGAGCATGGGATCGCCGGGCGCGGAGTGCTGCTCGATATCAGCGGCTGGATGCGGGCGCAGGGCCGTCCGCTTGATCCGTTCCATCCGGTGATGATTACCGCCGACGAGCTTGCCGGGGCGCTTCGCGCGCAGAACGAGGCTCTCACTCCCGGAGACATCCTGTGCGTCCACACGGGATGGGTGGACGCCTACAGGGCGCTCGCCCAGGATGGCCGCGAGCGGCTTGCGAAGACCCCATCTTCATGCGGTCTCAGGGCCGACGATTCGATGGCGCGCTTTCTCTGGGATGCGCATGTCGGCGCGCTCTGCTGCGACAATCCCGCAGTGGAGGCGATTCCGGGCGACCCGGCCATCGGCTCGCTCCATCGCCGCCTGCTTCCCTTGCTTGGCCTCGCGCTCGGGGAATTCTTCGACTTCGAGCGGCTTACGCAACGCTGCCGCGCACTCGGGAGATGGTCGTTCTTTTTCGTCGCGGCGCCGCTCAAGCTTCCCAACGGAATCGGCTCGCCCGGCAACGCTCTCGCCATACTCTGAGCGCCGATCGCGCGGGTGGCTATTTCCGCTCGTACCACTCGATCGCGCCGCGCAGCCCGCGCTCTTTCTGAACCGCGCGAATTTCCTCGTTGCCGGGGCCGAAGTGGAAGATGGCGTCGAACTCGGCGCCCGAAAGCACCGCGGTGCGGAAGCCTTGGATGTCGGCGGCGCGGTTTATCGCGAGCTTCTCCAGCCGAAGTTTTTGCGCCGGAACCTTGGTGACCCTTCGCGCGTAATCGTAGGTCTCCTCTTCGAGCCTTTCGGCCGGAAATGCGCGCGTCGCGAAACCGAGCGTCTCGGCTTCCTTGCCGCTTATCCGGCTGCCGGGAAGAAAAGCCATGTACTTGGTGCGATGCGGCCCGACCATCCAGTGCCAGAAGGCGCTGACGTAACCCGCGCCGGCGGGAATCGAGGGGAATCCGATGCTCGCGTTGTCGGCGACGAAGATAATGTCTGTCGAGATGGCAAGCTGCGTCCCTCCCGCCAGGCAGTAGCCGTGCACCATCGAGATGACCGGCTTCGGCAGATCTCGCAGCCTCAGCCAGTGCTCAACGTAGCGTCTGAGCGAGCGCTGATCGTCGTCGACCGTGTGGCGCTCCGAGCCGCTCTCGCCCAGTCCCACCGTCAGGTCGTAGCCGGCGCAGAAGGCGCGCCCCGCGCCGCGGATGACCACGACCTTGATCTCGGCATCCCTTTCGATTGCCGTCAGCGCCTCGCCCATTTCGGCGATTAGCGCCGGGGTCATGGCGTTGAGTTTTTCGGGCCGGTTCAACGTGAGCGTCCCGATGAGTTCGTGTTTTTCGAGCCGGACATTCGTGAATTCCATGATGCCTCCCAGTGCGGAGATCGAGCGCGTTATCGGATGTGAAACAATTTGCCGGCAAAGTTGCAAGCCGCGCGGTTGGCGGCTCGGCTCGGCCGCGTGGCGCGGCGCGTGTCTTTAATGCTATCGGTTCGATATCTTGAGGCATGGCGATAGCGGACGCCGCCGTTATCGCGGATTGGAGCGGGAATTGTCGCAGGAGTTGAAAGCTTCGGCAAAAACCGGCGGCGGGTTTGAGATCGCCGTTCTGTTCGGCCTGGTTGGACTGTTGCATTTGATCGGATGGGGAATCTTCCTCTTTTATGCGCCACGGGTCGCCGCGATGGCCGGTTTGGGTGCGCTCGCCTACGGACTCGGACTTCGCCACGCCTTCGACGCCGATCATATCGCCGCGATCGACGACACCACGCGTTTTCTGCTCCAGAAGGGCGAGCGTCCTTTGTCCGTCGGGTTTTTCTTCTCGCTTGGCCATTCGACGATCGTGCTGGCGATGACGGTCGCGCTGGTCACCGCGACCAGGAGCGTGAGCTCCGCGATGCCCGAGCTGGAGCGTTACAGCGGCGTCATTGGCGCAAGCGTCTCCGGCATTTTCCTCTGGCTGATCGCGATTCTGAACCTGCTTGTCCTGTTCGAGATTCTCAGGATTTGGCGGCGGATGCGCCGCGGCGACTGCCGACAGGAGCATCTCGACGATTTGCTGGCGCAGCGCGGACTAACCAGACGGATACTCGGCGACCGCCTGCAGAACCTGATCTCTCACGGCTGGCAGATGTATCCGGTGGGAATGCTGTTCGGGCTGGGCTTCGATACCACCTCCGAAATTGCCCTGCTCGCGCTGGCGGCGGGTGTCGCGGCGCAGGCGGTGCCGACGCTTGCGGCCGTTTCGCTTGCGATCCTGTTCGCCGCCGGCATGTCGCTGATGGACACGGCCGACGGAGTTTTCATGGTCAAGGCGTATAGCTGGGCGTTCGCGAGCCCGCTCCGCAAAATCTATTACAACATCACCACCACCACTCTTTCCGTCGCGGTCGCGCTGATGGTCGGAACCATAGAGTTGCTGCAGGTCGTGGGGGCCGAGCTGCAACTTCACGGACGATTTTTCGCCGCGCTCGCGACTCTCGATTTCCAATCGATTGGCTACCTTATCGTCGCAATGTTCGTCCTTGGATGGGCCTGCTCGGTCGTGATCTGGAAAGTCCGCCGCCTGGATGAAGCCGGGGAATCGGCTTCACTATAGGCCGAAGCCGCCAAGGCGAAGGGCGCGTTCGTTCCTGATCCGCTCGACAAATGAGCGCGGAAACCGGGGGCGTGGCCGCAAGATTCCGCTGGCCCGCGCGTTGCCCGATACGAGTAATTACTATAAGAGTAAATACTCGTGAAGTTGTCGCTCACTATCGCCGAGCTGGCAAAACAGTCCCGGTTGCCGATCGATACGATCCGCTATTATCAGGGCCTCGGCCTTCTCGATGCGCCTCGCCGCCATGGCCGTATCGCGCTCTATGGCGACGCGCACCTCAAGCGTCTCAGGCTGATTCGCTCGATGGCGCGCCGCGGCCTCCCTCTCAAGGTCATCAAGGATCTCGTCGCCCGCCCCGCGAAGCGCGGGATGGAACGCGCGCTGCGCTCGGCGGTACAGGAAGAGGCCGACCGCTCGCGTTATACCAGCGCCGAGTTCGCCGAGATGCTCGGCGTTCCGCGCGGACTGCTCGATCTCGTCGAGGGCTGCGCGCTCAGGGAAGTGCTGAAGGACGAGGCGGGAGCAATACTTTACTCGGACGCCGATCTCGAAGCGGCGCGCGGCGTCATGCAGATCCTCGGCTACGGTATCCCGGTGACGCGGCTCCTGTCGCTTGCGCTCCGGCATCACAGCGCGGCGGCGGAAACCGTCGATGAAGCGATCGACCTCTTCAACCAGTACGTGCGCGGCGGAGAACGCGACGCGGACCCCGAAGCGGTCGCGGAAAGCTTTCGCGCCATGCTTCCGCTGGTGGTGTCGCTCGTGGGGCATCACTTTTATCGCCTGCTGGTAAGCCGCGCGCTCGCGCGCCTGCGCCAGAGCGGCGATGAACAAGCTTTTCAGATGGCCACGCGCGAGGCCGCCTCGATCCGCCTGCCTCTTGCTCAGCGATGAAACTTCCCGAACCGGAAAACAAGGCGGCCGTGGTCGAGGCGATGTTCGACCGGATTGCCCCGCGTTACGACCTGATGAACCGCCTGATGACGTTCGGACTCGATCGCCGCTGGCGGCACGAAGCGATTTCCGCTTTGCAGGCGGCGCGCGGCGCGCTGGTGATCGATCTCGGATGCGGCACGGGAGACCTCTGCGCGGAGGCGGTGCGCGCGGGTTGCCGGGCGGTTGGGGTCGACTTTTCGGCTCGTATGCTTAAGATTGCGGCGTCGCGGCAAATCGCCTGCGAATTGATTCGCGCGGACGCGGGTGTCCTGCCGCTTCGCGATGCCTCTGCCGACGCGGTGGTGTCGGGATTCGCGCTGCGCAATTTCACGGACCTGGCAGCGGTGTTTCGCGAATGTTCCCGCGTGCTCAGGCCGTCGGGAAAAATCTCGTTTCTGGAGGTGGATACTCCTTCCGCGCCGCTGCTGCGCTTCGGTCACCGGATTTTCTTCAATCACGTCGTGCCGCAGATAGGAAAATTCGTCGACCGCTACGCATACGCCTATCTTCCCTCCTCGGTCGAATACCTGCCATGTGAGGAACGGCTGATGGAAATGTTGCGCGCGGCCGGCTTTCGCTCGCTCGCCAAGCGCCGGCTGATGGGCGGCGCGGTGCAGCTTGTCACCGCGCTCCGGTAGGTCGGGTGCGGTTTCGCCATGCCTGAAGTTTCCTTTCTTCGCGCTGAAACGACGCCGGTGGCCGTTGCGCCGGAGCTGCTTGAATTGTCGCGCACAAGCGCGGCACCGCCGTTCTTCTACTGGGAGCATCCGGCGCGCGGTATGGCTATCGCCGCCCTCGGTTCGGTCGTGGAACTCCGCGCGAGCGGCAAACGGCGCTTTGAAGAACTCTCGTCGCGCGCGCAGGAACTTCTGTCGCGCATCCGTCTGGACACTGAGGCCGCCGAGCCGCGCGATGGGCCGTTGATGGTGGGCGGATTCGGATTTTCGGATCGCGAATCAGCGGCTCGCGAATGGCGTGAATTCCCCGCCGCCTGCGTGATGCTTCCGAGGCTTCTGTGGATACGCCGTCAGGGGCGATGCACGCTCACGCGAATCTGGGACCCGGCGCGCGAGAAGCGGCCCGACGACCCCTTCCCTCGTTCGCAAACCGCCGCGGCCGGCGCCTGCGAATCGAACCTGAACGGAGCGCGCGAGCCGGAAACGCTCGCGGAGCAGCGCGCGCGATGGCGCGAGCGCGTCGAACGCGCGCGGGCGATGGTGAAGCGGGGCGTCCTGAGCAAAGTCGTCCTGTCGAGGCGGATCGAGATTCGACGCACGGGTGTGGACCCGGCAAGGCTGCTTCGCGCGGCGCGCAACACGCGTCCCGGATGCTTCAGCTTCTGGTTCGCGCGCGCTCAGACCGCGCTCTTCGGCTCGACTCCCGAGTTGCTCGTGCGCGTCGAGGGCGAGCGAGTTTCTTCGGGGGCGCTGGCCGGTTCCGCGCCGCGCGGTTCCTCGCCCGAGCAGGATCGCGCGCTCGGCGAAGCACTTCTTCAGTGTGCAAAAAATCTCGAAGAGCACGAATACGTCCGCGAGGCTGTCCGCTCGGCGCTCGGCGCCGTCGCCGCTCATCTTAAGATGCCCCCAAAGCCCGTCGTGATGCGCCTGCCCGAGGCGCAGCATCTGTTCACTCCCGTCGAGGCGCGTCTGCGCGGTCCGCATAGCGTGATTGAACTTGCCGGCCGGCTCCATCCCACGCCCGCCGTGTGCGGAGTGCCGCGCGAAACGGCGCGAGAGCTGATCGAGCGTGAGGAGCCGGGCCGCGGATGGTACGCGGGAACGGTTGGCTGGATGGATCGCGCGGGCAACGGCGAGTTCGCGGTCGCGCTCCGTTCGGCCCTCATCGACGGTCCGCGCATGTTCCTGTGGGCGGGCGCGGGAATCGTGGCCGGTTCCGATCCGCAGACGGAATTCGCCGAGACCGAAGCCAAATTCAGCGCACTGCTGAGGAGTTCCGGGATTGACCGCGCCGGGTAATCCGAACAGCCGCGCCACCGCCGCGATGATGCAGGAGTTCGAGCGCTCCGGCGTAAGCGACGCGTGCGTGTCGCCGGGTTCGCGTTCGACCGCGCTCGTAACCGCGCTGCTTCGGGGAAACCTCAGGCCATGGGTGATCCTCGAGGAACGCGCGGGCGGATTCTTTGCGATGGGCCTTGCGCGCGAGACACGCCGCCCGGTAATCCTCGTCTGTACCTCCGGCACCGCAGCTGCCAATTACGCGCCCGCGGTGGCCGAGGCTTCGCTCTCGCGAATTCCGCTCATCGTGCTCACCGCCGATCGCCCGCCCGAAGCGCGCGACTGCCGCGCTGCGCAGACGATCGACCAGGTGCGGATGTTCGGCAGCCATGCGCGGTGGAGCGTCGATGTCGCCGCGCCGTCGGACGGGACCGATCTTGACGGTTATTACCGCACGCTCGCGTGCCGCGCGGTGTCGGTGGCTCTCGGACCGCCGGCCGGCCCGGTTCATCTGAATCTCCCGATGCGCGAGCCGCTAATCGATGTGGCCGAGGAAGCCGAAGCGCTGCGCTCGCCAACGCGGCGCGTCGAATCAAACCGGCCCTACGTCCGCGTCGCGCCTTCGCGCACCCGGCTTGATCCGGTGGCGATACGCGCGCTCGCCCGTGAAATACGCCGGCGTCGGCGCGGCGTGATCGTCTGCGGCCCGGGAATCGAGCCGGACAGCGCAAGCGCGATCGCGGCGCTCGCCGAGAGGCTCGGATGGCCGATCCTTGCCGATCCGCTCTCGGGACTGCGGTTCGGCGGGCATGACCGCCGGCTTGTCGTGGATGCCTACGACGTTCTCCTGCGCGATCCCGAGTTTGTCGAGCGCAACCAGCCCGACGCCGTGCTCCAGTTCGGCGACCCGCCCGTCTCAAAGGCGCTCGGACAGTTCCTTTCGCATCGGCGCCGCGATTGTCACGTGATCGTTGCCGAGCCGGGAGCCTGGCCCGATCCGTTCTATCTTGCGACGGAGTTCGCCAGGAGCGATGCGCCGGGCTTCTGCGCCTCAATTGTCGAGGAACTCGGTCAGAATCGGCCGGTCTCCGATTGGAGCGACTCGTGGATTGCCGTGTCGCGTGCCGTTCGAAACGCGCTCGACCGCATGCTCGCCGCCGAAACCGCCATGTTCGAGGGCAAAATCGTAACCGAGTTGCTGCGTCTTCTGCCGGAGGGCTCTTTGCTCCAGGTTGGAAACAGTATGCCGGTCCGCGACCTTGACACTTTCGGCGGGCAGTGCGCACGCGCGCTTGAGGTCCGATGTAATCGCGGGGCGAACGGTATCGACGGCGTTCTTTCGACCGCGATCGGCGCGGCGGCGGCGAGGCAGGCTCCCACCGCGCTGGTGCTCGGCGATCTGAGTTTCCTTCACGATCTTTCCGCGCTTCATATCGCGGCGCGATATCCGATCGATCTCCTCGTGGTCGTGATCAATAACGACGGCGGGGGTATCTTTTCCTTCCTGCCGCAGGCGTCGCTCGGCGACGACGCGTTCGAAACCTTCTTCGGCACTCCGCACGGGTTAAACTTCGAACATGCGGCCGCGCTCGGGCGCGCCCACTACGCGCGAGCCGAGTCGTGGGAGAGCTTCAACCGCGCCGTCGAAGCGGCCCTGGCGCGTCGCGGCCTCAACGTGGTCGAAGTCCCCGGCGATCGCGCGCAAAACCTGAAGGCGCATCGGCAGGCGATCGCTAAAGCGCTTGAGTGCCTGCGTGAATATCAACCGCCGGGAGGTCCCGCGTGATCAGGCGCGCGAAGCTGGGCGGAGTCGTGATCGAGTTCAGCGATGAAGGCCCGCGAGCAAAAGCCCCCGAACATGCGCGCCGCGTTCCGGTTGTGCTTCTGCACGGCTTTACCGGCTCGAAGGAGAGCTGGCTCGAATTGCGCGAGGCGCTCTCGGATTCAAGGCGCGTGGTCAGTATCGACCTGCCCGGCCACGGTGGCACCCAGGCCGGTTCCGAAGCCGAAAACTACTCGATGGGACGTGCGGTGGCGATGGTCAAGGCGCTGATGGCCGATTGTCTCGACGCGCCCCGATTCTCGCTGGTCGGGTATTCGATGGGAGGCAGGCTCGCACTGGCAATTGCGCTCGACCATGGCTCGAGCGTGGAGAAGCTTGTGCTCGAAAGCGCTTCGCCCGGGATAGCCGACGGCGCCGAGCGCGCGCGACGCAGACAGTCCGACGAGGAGCTGGCGGCATTCGTCGAGAGCGAGGGAATTGAGGCGTTTGTAAACCGATGGGAGCGCCTGCCGTTGTTCGATTCGCTCGCCGCGCTTTCGCCCGACAAGCGCTACCATATGAGGCGCGTGCGTCTTCGATGCGCACCCTCGGGCTTGGCGCTAAGCCTTCGCGCGATGGGCACGGGCGTGCAGCCGTGGCTGGGCGATCGTCTTTCCGAGCTTGCGATGCCGACGTTGCTCGTCGCCGGCGCGCTCGACGGCAAGTTCACTCGAATCGCGCGCGAGATGGCATCGCTCATTCCGCACGCGCGGCTCGGAATCATCGAGGCCGCCGGTCACGCGCCCCATCTCGAACAGTCCGGACGGTTCAATCGCGTCGTAGCGGAATTCCTGAACGGCGCGTCATAGCCCGCATACTTCGGAGGGTCGAACAGAGAGAAACCGATGATACCAAAGTGGCAAACCGTAAAAGCTTACGAAGACATCAAGTATGAAAAGGCCGAGGGGATCGCGCGCGTCACGATCAACCGCCCACGCGTGAGAAACGCCTTCAGGCCGCTCACCGTGCGCGAGATGATCGACGCGTTCAATCACGCCCGCGAGGACAGCGAGGTCGGCGTCATCATCCTGACCGGCGAAGGCACCGAGGCATTCTGCAGCGGCGGCGACCAGCGCGTGCGCGGCGAGCAGGGCTATGTCGGCGGCGACGGCGTCCCGCGCCTCAACGTACTCGACCTGCAGAAAATCATTCGCAGCATCCCGAAACCGGTCGTCGCGATGGTCGCGGGATTCGCGATCGGCGGCGGCCACGTGCTTCATGTGGTTTGCGACCTTACAATCGCCGCGGACAACGCGGTCTTCGGACAGACCGGGCCCAAGGTCGGCAGCTTCGACGGTGGCTTTGGGGCGGTGCAACTCGCACGCCTGGTCGGACAGAAGAAGGCGCGCGAAATCTGGTATCTGTGCCGGCGCTACAGCGCGCAGGAGGCGCTCGCGATGGGCCTGGTCAATGCCGTCGTGCCGCTCGCCGAACTCGAAGAAACGACGGTTCAGTGGTGCCGCGAGATGCTGGCGCACAGTCCGATGGCGCTCAGGTGCCTCAAGTCCGCCTTCAACGCTGAGTTGGACGGGATGGCGGGAATACAGGAACTCGCCGGCAACACCACGCTGCTTTTCTACATGACCGAAGAGGCCCAGGAGGGACGCAACGCCTTTAACCAGAAGCGCAAACCCGATTTCTCGAGGTTCAAGCGCCTGCCATGAGTGCGCAGGCGGCGCCGATGCGCGCGCGGCCAGGGCGGTTTTCGTCCTGGGTGATGGCGATGCGTCCGCGCACGCTGACGGCCGGCGTGATGCCGGTGCTGGTCGGCTCGGCGGTCGCGTATCGCGCGGGCAGTTTCAATGCGCCTGTCGCGATAGCAACCCTCGCTGCCGCCGTACTGATTCAAATCGGGACCAATCTGGCCAATGACTATTACGACTTCATCGGCGGAGCGGACACCGAGGCGCGTCTGGGTCCGGTGCGGGTCACGCAGGCCGGATTGATCGCGCCGGCGGCCGTGAGGAACGCCGCATTCGCCGCGCTCGGGCTTGCGGGCGTCGCCGGATGCTATCTGGTTGCGACTGGCGGATGGCCGATACTCGTGATCGGGATCGTATCGCTGGTGGCTGCGCTCGCGTACACCGCGGGGCCGTATCCGCTCGCCCATCTGGGCCTCGGCGACGCCTTCGTGTTCGCGTTTTTCGGCGTGATTGCGGTCAATGGAACCGTGTTTCTTCAGTGCGGCCGCCTCTCGCCGCTGGCGCTCGCGAGTTCGATTCCGGTTGCGTGTCTGGCCACCGCGATCCTCGTCGTCAACAATCTTCGCGACGCGGACACCGATCGAATTGCGGAAAAACGTACGCTTGCGGTCCGGCTTGGCCCCGGCTTCGCCCGGGCTGAATATGTGACGCTGCTCGCGGTTGCGTTTCTGGCAGTGCCGGCGATGGCCGCGATGGGCGGATATGCGCTCCTGATGCCCTTGTGCGCGATTCCGCTGGCGTTCAGGGAAACCCGCGCGCTTTTGAGCCGCTCGGGCGCGGCGTTGAACGAAAGCCTTGCCGGAACCGCCAAACTGCACATGGTGTTCGGACTGCTGCTGGCCGCGGCGCTCATCCTATGAGACTCGCGGGAGCGCGGATTACTTCGTTTTGCGCGCCGCTTCGCCGTCCGATTGTCACGGCCAGGGGGCGTATCGACGCGCGTGAAGGGTTCGTGCTGGAACTTCGCTCGGACTGCGGCGAGCTTGGCCTTGGCGAGGCGAGCCCCGCGTACTGGATTGATAGGCGGCCGCTTTCGGAAACGCACGCGGCGCTTTCAAGAATCGTTGCGACGGTCGAAGACTGCCGAGACCCCGGCGAACTTCGTGCGCAAGTGCTGAACGGCGCCGCTGCGGGAGAACTCACGCCGGCGGCGGCGTGCGCGCTCGATACCGCGCTGCTGGATCTGGCCGCGCGCTCGCGCGGAGTAGGCGTGTCCGCGATGCTCGGCGGCGCTTCGAGCCGGGCTGTTCCGGTATCCGCGCTGCTCTGGTCGCGCTCTCCCGAGGAGTTGGTCAACGAAGCCCGGTCGGCGCGCGCGAGCGGGTACACGGTCTTCAAGCTCAAGGTTGGGGCGGGCGCGCTCGCCGACGACCTGGCAAACGTCAACGCGCTTCGCAGCGCAACCGCCGAGTCCGATCTAATCCGGCTTGACGCGAACCGCGCGTGGGATTTCGAACAGGCGCTCTCGGCTCTCAAGGCAATTGGTCCCGCGCGAATCGAATTTGTAGAGGAGCCGATTCGGGCGGTCTCGCCCGCCGAACTGGCGCGGCTTCGCGATGCGACAGGGATCGCGCTGGCGGTCGATGAGTCGATCAACTGCGTTCGCGACCTGGAATCGCTCTGTGAATCCTGCGGCCCCGATCTTGTGGTCGTGCTTAAGGCGGCGCGAGTGGGTGGTCCGTCGAAATGCGTTGAGATCGCGCAATTGGCGCAAGCCGCGGGAATCCGCACGCTCGTCGTCACCGACTCGATGGAAAGCTCGATCGGCATGAGTGCGGCGGTTCATCTTGCGAGCGCGATTGCGACTGACGGAACCGCGATCGGTCTGGGGGGCGCAAGATTTTTTCATTCGAGCGGGTTCGATGATGTCCCCGCGATATACGATGCGCCGCAGGTCGCGGCCTGCGGACCGGGTTTGGCCGTGTCAGTTGAGCGTTTGGGAATGTGAAGCCGTGCCATCGCCAGGTCCTATCCTGAAATCGGAAATTCCGTGGCTCTGGGAGCGCGCGCGCCGCGAGCCGGACAAGCTCGCCCTGCTGTGCGGGGACGAGGCGTTGTCTTTTGCGCAACTGGCCGAGCGCGCGGAACTGGCAGGCGCGCGATTGGCCACGCTCGGAGTGCAGCCGGGGGACAGGGTTGCGCTCCTGATGGACTCGTCGGTAAGAACGGTCGAGTTGATCCACGCGGCGCAACGTATCGGCGCGGCGCTGGTTCCCCTGAATACGCGGCTTGCGCCCGCGGAGATCGCGGCGCTCATCCGAGCCGCTGACCCGCGCGTCGTAATCCACGACCCGGGTTATCGCGACCGGCTGAAAGGGTCCGGGAGCGTTACGGTTCGCCTGGTGGCGTCGGACTCCGAGTTCGAATCGCTCAAGCCTGGAACGCTTGAGAATATCGCTCCGATCCGGCCTGACGCCGTGCATACAATCATCTTCACTTCCGGCACCACGGGTACGCCGAAGGGAGCGATGCTGACCAACGGAAACCATTTCGCGAGCGCGAGCGCCGCGCGCGAAAACCTCGGTGCCGAACCTTTCGACAGGTGGCTGGACTTCCTGCCGCTCTATCATGTCGGGGGCCTGTCGATAATTCTGCGCAGCGTGATCGACGGCGCAACCGTGATCCTCCATCGCGGATTCGATCCGCACCGCGCCAACCAGGCGATACGGACGCACGCGGTCACGCTCTTTTCGGTGGTGGCCACGATGCTTGCGCGGATGCTGGACGAAAACGGGAGCGAACCCTATCCGCCTTCGTTGCGATGCGTTCTGGTCGGCGGCGGTCCGGTTCCACCCGACCTCGTCGAGCGCGCGATGCGTCTCGGCGTGCCTGTCACGCCCACTTACGGCCTGACCGAGACGGCCTCGCAGGTGGTTACCGCACGGCCTGAAGAGGTGCGTCTGCGAGGCGCAAGCTGTGGCCGTCCATTGCCGGGCGTGTCGATCCGAATCGAAAATCCCGACGCCGCAGGGCGCGGCGAAATTCTTGTCCGTGCGCCCTCGGTGATGGCCGGATACCTTCGCGACGAAGCCGCCACGCGCGCCGCAATCCGCGAGGGATGGCTTCACACGGGCGATATCGGCCATTTCGACGAAGCGGGCCGCCTGCATATCGACGACCGGCGAAGCGATCTCATCGTAAGTGGCGGCGAGAACGTGTATCCCGCCGAAGTCGAGGCCGCGCTCCTTGCGCATCCGATGGTTGCCGAGGCGGGAGTTTACGGCGTGAGCGATCCTCTGTGGGGACATCGCGTCGAGGCCGCAATCGTTCTTCGCAGCGCGGGCGGCGTCGGCGAAGCGGAACTGCGCCAATGGTGTTCCGAGCGCCTTGCCCGTTTCAAGGTTCCGAAGACGATTCGCTTCGTCGGTTCGCTCCCGCGGACCGCCTCGGGCAAAATCCGGCGCGGGATGCTTCGCCTCGAAGCGCCGGGCCTCAAGCGTTGATTTCGCGCGTGTGCTCTTGCGGCTGAGAGTTGGGCCGCGCCCGGGGTTTCAGTCAGGTTCGCCGCGCGGAAAACGCTCGCGCCAGCGTTGGCACGCGACGCAAAAAGCAATCCGCTCCGGCGACGGCGCTTCCACAAGTTCAAGGCGCGCGCGCAGGCTTTCAGCCTCCCCCCCGAGCAAACTTGATTTGCCAGTAACATTAACCGGGGTGCGCCAATCAAAGCATGCGATGGCTCAGCCGCAAGAGGCCCTCAAAAGGTTTTTTTTCCGCCAAGCTGCTAAATGAGATTCCGAGCGCTTAAGCTTATCTTCAATCAATGTGAGAGCCCGCTGCTTGAAGCGGCTGACCATCTGCGGGGTCCATTGCAGGTGTGGAAACCGCTCGCGCGCCTCCTTGTAAAGCTCGGCCACCTTTCTCTGCGTCCATCCGAAGCAGGTAGGGCCGTACAACTCCCTGAGCAGCCAGATCTCCACCTCGTTCAGTTCCGCGAAGCATGAGTCCAGCGTCAGGAAGTCGACGATCACGTTGGGATGCGGCGAGGTTTTGCGCGCCGGCGACCTGCGCGAAAAGAGTCCTGGTTTTGGCTTGTCGCACAAAAGCTCGCTTGCGCGGAAATAGAAACGCAGGGCCGCTTCCGGCGATCTGAATCTCGGGCTTGAATCCTCGGCTATCATGTTCCCCCCTTTCTGAGGCGCCACTCACCTGGAGGACGTTGGCGGTCACAACCCTTCGCGCCGCCAAGGGCCGGGATTAACGATTCCCCAGGGAACCCGGCCGGCCAACAGGCAGTCTGGCCGAATTTGATCTCTAACGCCGCCTGAGAAGTATGTCAACATATTGTTCAGAAAATATAGCTATCAGTCAGTTTATTAAACCATCAAAAAGCTTGGACCGGTCTCCGCGCCCGAAGCCGGCCGGCTCAGGCCCGCTGGTTATAGAGGTTCATCGCGCGCTCAAGGCCCTCGGAGATTATCGCCTCGACGGCTTGCCGCGCGCGCGAAATCGCCGCCTCGAACTCCTCGATCTCCCGCGCGCTCATCGGCGTGAGCACATGCTCCTTGCTCTCGGCGCCCGGGCGCGGCCGTCCGATCCCCACCCTGACCCGGATGAAGTCCGGCGTGCCGAGTGCCGCGACGATCGAGCGCACGCCGCGATTTCCGGCGTCGCCCCCGCCCTGCTTGAGCCGAAGCCGGCCGGGTTCCAGGTCGAGGTCATCATGCACGACGATGAGGCGGTTGGGCGGGACCTTGAAGTAGCCGAGCACCGCCGCGACGCATTCGCCGCTCAGGTTGTAGTAGGTGAGCGGTTTGACGATGATTGCAGGTTCGCCTGCGATTCGCGCCTCGGCGAGCAGCCCCTTGAATTTGCGGGTCCTAAGCTCGACGCCGGCTTCGCGCGCGAGTGCTTCGGCCACCCGGTAGCCCACATTATGGCGCGAGCGCGCGTACTCGCCGCCGGGGTTTCCAAGCCCTGCGATCACCCATCGGCTCTTTTCCATGCCGGCAACCGATGAGTCGTTGCCGGCGGCCGCGGGGCGAAACTTTTCGAACAGCGTTCTTATCCGGCCCATCTTAAGCCGCGCGCCGCCTATCGTTTGCGCCGGACGGGGCGCGGCTCGGCCCCAAGAGATTCCTTAATCGCGCGAAACAACGCCTTCATCTCGGCGGGCGTTCCGATCGAGATTCTGAGCGCATCGCGCAGAAGCGGCGTGGGGAAATGCCGTACCAGGATGCCGCGGCGCTTGAGTTCGGCCGCGAGCGGGCCCAGATCTCGGCCCGGCATCCGGGCAAGCACGAAGTTCGCGTGCGAGGGTGGCACCTCGAAGCCCATCCCGCGAAGCCTGCGCGCACTATCCTCGCGTACCCGCTTCACGCGCTCGACATTTCGCCGCATCCATGCGACGTCGCGCAGTGCCTCGGCGCCCGCGGCAAGGGCGAGCCGGTTCAGGTTGTACGAGTCCTTTACCTTGCACAGCGCCTCGATAATCCCGGGATGTGCGAAGCAGAGTCCAAGCCGCATCCCCGCGAGCGAGAACGACTTGGACAGCGAACGGATGATCGCGACGTTGCGATGGCGGCGCAGAAGCTTGAGCGCGCTGTCGGCGGCGAAGTCGACGTAGGCCTCGTCTATCACGAGGAGCCTTTGGCCGAGCGTTTTTGCGAGCGCGGCGAGATCGCGCGCGGGCGTTAACGTTCCGGACGGCGAATTGGGATTGCACACGACGGTCAGCTTCGCCCGCGCGCGGGCGAGCTTTTCGATCGGCACCGCGAAATCCGCCTCAAGCGGCACATGGATCACGCGCGCGCCCTGAATGGCGGCGAGCGTGTCGTACAGCGAGTAGCTCGGCACCGGATATGCCACCCGGTCGCCCGCGTCGAGCGTCGCGCGGAAGATCATCGCGAGCAGTTCGTCGGAGCCGTTGCCGGCCAGAATCATGTCGGGCGGTACGCCGTACAGGCGCGACGCGGCTTCGACAAACTGGTCGGCGCGCGGCGCGGGATAAAGCCTGAGCGCGGCGCCTGCGGCTCTGGCCACCGCCTTGCGCACACGCGGCGAGGGCGGATAGGGATTCTCGTTGGTGTTGAGCTTGATCAAGCGTTGGCCCGGCTTGGGTTGCTCGCCGGGTTGATACGCCACCATCTTCTTTATCGCGGATCTGAACACTGCTTACGGCACCAGTCGAGGCGAAGGCGCGGCCGCATCCGGGACGCGCGCAGTTCATCCCCAATGTTTTTTGTCGCCATCCTCAAGGGTGGCCGAGCCGGAGCCTGCGGGCGACGCTCGCCCCAGGCTAGCGACGGCTGCGCGCTCTGACCGGGGCGGTCGCTTCCAGCATCCATTTCAGATACGGCTCGGCGCCGTCGGCGAGCGCGAGCGCGATCACTTCCGGAACCTCGTAGCTATGAAGCTCCCCGACCCGGCGCTTCAGTTTTCCAAGCAGGCTTGCGCGTGTCTTGATCAGCATCAGGTGCTCCGGCTCGTCATGGATCTCGTTCTTCCAGCGGTAGACGGAGCGTATCGGTCCGACGATATTGGCGCAGGCGGCCAACCGCTCCCCAACCAGGATACGGGCGATAGCCGCCGCCTGTTCCTCGCCCGCCGCGGTCACCATCACCAGCCGCGCCCTTGATGCGTCCCTTGCGCTCATCGATTCCTACAAACCCGTCCGGACGGGGCCTAATGTAGCCCGAGCGGGGGGGAGACTTGAAGCACCCACGGTTCACCTGATCGTGTTGGGGATCAGGATATTGATCGGCAGGCCCAGCGTCTTTTTCACCAGCTCCTCGACCGAGGTTATCGGCGCTGGAACGACGCTCGGATCTGAAACCGGCCCGCTTACGTGGAAATACGCCGCAATCAGCGGGGTCGTTGCGCCTGCCACGTGTTTGCCGACTATCGGGATGTTGCTGATCAGCCAGTTGACCGTCTTGAGCGGCAGCATTCCGACCACCATGTCCATTCGCGACCGCGCGAGGTCCACGTCGCCCGTTGCGACGATATCCATGACGGGTCCGTGCAGGCGAAGATTGTCGGTGTGCAGGACGCCGCCGTCGCCCTTGAATTCGGCGGTGATTGTCTCGAAGGGAAGTCCCGCAAGCAGCGGGTTCGGCATGTTGGCGGTGAGCCAGTTTTTCAGGTTGATGAAGCTCAGCAGCCGCGACAGCAGCGTGAAACGGTTCAGATGGCCGTTGCGAAGTTTTACCCTGGCGGTGCCGCTGAGGGTCTGGAAAAAATCGCGGTCAGTGTCGGCGCGCATATCGACATCAATGTTCAAATGCCCGACGATCGGAGCTTCCTTGCGTTTGCCCGACAGCAGCAAGAGCGGCCCGACATCCATGTTACGCACCTTGCCGGTCATTGTGATCCAGTCGTCCCTGGCGCGTCCGCTCAAGTCCATCCGGATATGCCCGTCCAGGCTGTTTGCCTGGAAATTGGTAACGCGCCAATCGCCATGGTCGTAGCTGAAGTCGCCGCTCACCTTCGTCATCGCAAGCTTGCTAAGATTCGCGCTACCCGCATAGATATGCCCGCTTACGGGAAACTTGAACTGAATGGCTTTTGTCGGCGGCTCCCAGGGCAGGCGCAGGAAGCTCATGACGCCGAAATCGAGCTTCTGCGCGAGGGCGTTGATTTTTATCGCCGGATGACGCCAATCGGCCATCGAAACCGTGAAGTCAAGCGGCACGCCCTCCAATTGCGACGCCGGCATCGCCAGCACAAGGCCGTGTCCCGAAAGCGTAAGCGTCGCCGCTTGCACGATTATCGGCGAACGTAGAAAAGCGAACTTGACGCTGCCGGGCGCGAGCGTGAGCCCGCCGTTCAACGTCAGGCCCGTGGACGTGCGCCGCGTGACGACGATATGGCCCCCGAGCGTCCCCTGCGCCGTCAATGCGTCCGGGTCGGCAACCATCGCAATCCATTGGCGTGCGGGAAGCTGATGGATATCGATCGCAAGGCCGCGCGTGGTTATGCCTCGCGCACTCATCCGAAGCGAGCCGTCGATTTCTACCAATCCACCTTCTGCGCGCGCGGACAACTTCTCCATCACGATTCGCCCCGGCGCGAGTGCGACGCTGCCGGAAGTGAGGGTTATCGGCGCGGGCGCCCGCTTCAGGACGAGACGCGTGCCCGCGGGCCTGACGCGAATCTCGTACTTCTCAGGCGCGGTGGCGTGGCCTTTTGCGAAAATTCCTTCGCCCCTGGCCTCGATACCGGCGGTTCCGGAGATGTCTTCCAGTTCGCCGCGCTCCTTTACTTTGAGGCGCTCCAGCGCGGTCATTACGGCGGGCTTGAGTTCGCCGAGATCGGCGTCGGCGTGGACCGAGAAGTTGTAGGGAATCCTGGCGAGGCCGCGGCTGAGAACCATCCGGGCGTTGAGATCGGACAGCGTTGAATTGCCTATTTTCGCCACGCCCTGCGTTATCGTAAGCACGCCGGCGGAGTAGTTCAGTTGCGCTCCGATTCCCGAAACCGGGGGAAGGCCGGTTGAGGAGGGCGGGGTCAGGCTTGCCTGGCTGAGTTCAGCCGAGACCGTCAGATGCTTAAGGATCGCCTCGGGTGCGAGCTTGGAAAGCGCGTCGAGCGGAGCCTTGAGCGAAGCGCCGGCGACGGAAAGGCTTGCGGATTTCAGATGCTCCATCACGATCCGCAGGTTCTCCGGGATCTCACGGATCGAATGGAGCGGCGACAGGATGTCGCGCCAATTGATACGGATTCCGCCCACCTGTACGTGGACTTTCGGATTCGGCGTGCCCCGTCCCTGCAACCCGCCCTGGGCCGCCAGCACCTGTTCGCTGCCGTGGCGCAGCGTCGCGCTGGTGAGGGCGATTTTCTCCGGCGAGGTCGCAAACGCCGCCTCCAGCGTGTAGTCGCCAAGATCGAGCGGCGACTTGAGATGAGCGCTGGTTACGGTAAGGTTCTTGACCCCGATTTCGGCATCGCCCCGCAACGTCGCATCGTCGCGCAGCGAAAAGCCCACGCTTCCATGCGTCCCGGCCGATGAGCTGAGAGCGCCCCCGGACGGTCCCGCAAGCGGCAACTGCCAGAACCAGAGATGCCCCTTGAGCACGACGTGCTCCGGCATCGAGCGTCCCGTGCCGGCCTGAAAGGTCGCTGCCAAACGTGTGCCCGCAAGCGCCGTATAAGCGACCGTGGAATCAACGCTCACGTTCCAAAGCCGCGGCTCGCGCCTGGTTCTAAACGCGAGCATCCCGACTCGTTCGAGCAGCGGATGGCCCGCGGCGTCGGCGAGCGAAAGCCCGACAACGTCTATCCGCCTCGTGGCGAGCGCAAGCCGGCCAAGGTCGAAGACCAGCTTGCGGACCAACTCGGGTCTTGGATAGGCAATCGTGGCGGGCACCGCGCCGGCTTTTCCCGAGAGGCGAATCGCAGGCTGGTCGAATTCGAGTGTGTAAACCGGCAGGCCGTGGCCAACGATGATCAGATGGTAGTTCAGAACTGCGCGGATCCGGGAAAAAGTGATCGTTTCGCCGCTCGGAAGAAAAACCCGGGGATGCTCAAGGACGACGACGAGATGGCTTTGCAGTTCGATATGGCTTGAGCGCGGCTCGATTCGTATTCCGCTTCGCTTCTGGACGCCGTCGAGCACGTAGGCAACGATACGTCCCTGGTTCAGGTAAGCGAGCAACACGCACCCGACAAGAACTAGGAGCAGCGCCGCGGCGAGTACGGCGGCTATGCGCAGGAGCCTCATTTTTAAGCCGCCGGGCGGACGAACCGCCGCGCCCGCACTTCATCGAATGGCGGGCCGCCAGCCCCCCGATTTCATTCCCCTTCGGAAAGTTCCGCGCCTGCGCCCTCGGCAACGAATCCTGCGCGATGCTTGTTGCGAAGCGCGGTTTTGAGCACACGATTGCGCATCCTGACGGACTTGGGAGTCACCTCGACCAGTTCTTCCTCATCGATCCATTCGAGCGCGAGGTCGAGCGTCATTACCGCCGGGGGCGATACCCTGACCGCTTCGTCGTGTCCGGCGGCGCGCATGTTGGTCAGCTTTTTCTCACGGCAAACATTGACCGGAAGATTTATCTCGCGCGCGTACTCGCCAACGATCATGCCCTCGTAAACGGGCTGTCCGGGCGCGATAAAGAATCTCCCGCGCTCCTGGAGATGGAATATCGCATAGGGCGTCGCGATCCCTTCGCGGTCGGAGATCATGGCGCCATTCTGGCGCGAGCGAATCGGGCCCACCCACGGCTCGTAGCCGTTGAAGATCGAGTGCATAACCCCGGCCCCGCGGGTCTCCTGCAGGAACCGGCCGCGAAATCCGATAAGGCCGCGCGCCGGCACGTCATACTCAAGCCGCACCCGCCCGCTCGCGTGGGTGGTCATCGTGCGCATCCTGCCCCTTCGCACCGAAAGGTTCTGGGTGACCGTCCCGATATAGTCCTCAGGGATGTCGATCACCAGCAATTCCATCGGTTCGAGCAGGCGCCCGCCATCCTCGCGCGTAAGCACCGTCGGCTTGGAGACCTGCAATTCGTAGCCGTCGCGCCTCATCGTCTCGACGATAACCGCAAGCTGAAGCTCGCCGCGTCCCATCACGCGCCAGGCGTCGGCGCTTATCTGCTCGACTCGGATGCTGACGTTGCGCTTGGCCTCGTAGTCGATACGCTCGCCGAGCTTGCGCGAGGTCACGTACTGACCCTCGCGTCCGGCCCACGGCGCATTGTTGATCGAAAACGTCATCGCGACCGTTGGCTCTTCAACCCGGATTCCTGGCAGCGGGCGCGGATTCTCGGGATCCGAGATGGTCTCGCCGATTTCGATATCCTCGAATCCGGCCACCATCGCGATATCGCCCGCTTCGACCCGCTCGCGCTCGACGCGTTTGAGCCCCTGCCATCCGTAGATCCGGGTCGCCTTGACGGCGACGCGGCTTCCGTCGAGACGGCATAGCACGCACGTCTGGCCCGCAGTGATCGAGCCGGAGATGACACGGCCGACCGCGAGCCGGCCCACGTAATCGTCGTAATCGAGGTTGTTCGCCTGGAATTGAAGCGGCGCGTCCGGATCGACATCGGGACCCGGCAGATGAGTCGTGATCGTCTCGAACAGCGGGCGAAGATCGCGCGCCTCGTCGGTGAGCTTCAGAGCCGCAGTCCCGGCGCGTCCGTTGGTATAAAGCACAGGGAAATCGAGCTGGTCCTCGTCGGCGCCGAGATCGATAAAGAGATCGTAGACCTCGTCAAGAACTTCCAGCGGGCGCGCGTCCGAGCGGTCGATCTTGTTGATGCAGACCACTACCGGCAGGCGCGCTTCGAGCGCCTTTTTCAGAACAAAACGGGTCTGCGGAAGCGGGCCTTCGCATGCGTCGACCAGCAGCAGGATTCCATCGACCATCGAGAGCGTTCGCTCGACTTCGCCGCCGAAATCCGAATGGCCGGGCGTATCGACGATATTGATACGGGTATCGGCCCACATGATCGACGTGTTCTTGGCCATGATCGTGATGCCGCGTTCGCGTTCGAGCGCGAACGAGTCCATCACGCGGTCGATGACCTGTTCATTGGCCCGGAACACGCCCGCCTGACGCAGTAATGCGTCCACCAGGGTCGTTTTGCCGTGGTCAACGTGAGCTACAATCGCAAGATTGCGGATGTCTTTGCGCCGCATGCAGGCTGGATACCAAAAGGCGGCCGAAGCCCTGAGGTTTGGCCGCCAAGCGCATTCTACCTGTCACGGCCGGACAAGTAAACGCGCCATGGAACAAAACCAAGCCCAACCGATTAGCCGCTACTTGCTGTTCCAGTTCTTTTCCTCGTGGCTTTTGAGCTTTGCGAGAAGCTCCTGAACGTGATCGACTTCGGTCACCTGCCACACGCCGGCGTTATTCAAGCCCATGTGCACGCCCCACTTGCGCCCTTTGCGATCCGTCCATTGCGTGGACGCCATGTAGCCCTCGCGATGCATCAGCGCCATCGCGCCGAGCACGCCGAGCGCCGGCATTTGGACGTCCTTCGCACCGTCATTCACCTGCTTGACCGCCCATGCCTTGAGCAGTTCGGCGGCAGGATGGGCGAGCAGGTCCACCGCGCCCTTGCCCAAGAACTGCCCGAGCACACCCTCGTTTCTCTGCATCATCTCATAGCCCGCGTTGCGCACGACGCTGTCGAAATTCACGTACTGGGCGGCGGCATTGCCGTCGCGGGCGTCAACCGCGCGCTTGAGTTGGAACACCGCGAACGAAGGGGTGGTCGGCAGGTAAAAGATAGCCCACCACAACAGAGCCGCCGCGACCAGGATACCGGTCCAGTGCCGCAATGCCATCCGCAACATCGCCCTTCGATCCTGAGCCGCCGCAGTCGCGAAACCGAGCGCCGCCCGACGCGCCTACCGGGAGAGCAGGCTCGCGGCCGCGCGGTCGAGGATCCAGAGTGCGACGCCGTCGGTCGGCGCCACGATCTTCGCCGGCGCCCGATCGACGCTTGTGTCTCCTTCGAGCACGTCCTTCACGGCCTCGGCCTTGCCTTCGCCCGTGACCAGGAACATGACGCGCTGGGCGTTGTTGATGACCGCCGGGGTCAGCGTTACGCGGTGGCGATGCGGGTCCTCCACCTCGACCGCGACGGCAAGCCGTTCGTTCTCGTGGAGCGCAGGACTTCCCGGGAACAACGAGGCCGTATGGCGGTTGGCGCCAAGCCCGAGCAGCATCAGGTCGAAGCGCGGAAGCTCGTCCTCGCCGATGCCGAACGAGCGCCTGAGTTCGTCCTCGTAAAGCTCGGCGGCCTTCGCGGGCGGCTGCTCGCCGCGTATCCGATGGATTTGCGTGGGCTTGAGAGCGAGCTTCGACAGCATCGCGCGGTTCGCCATCGCGAAATTGCTCGCCGCGTCGTCCGGCGGTACGCATCGCTCGTCGCCGAAGAAAAACTGCACTTCCTTCCAGTCAACGCTGAGACGAAACCGCGACGCCATCAGCTCGTAAACCTTCGCCGGGGTCGAGCCTCCGGCGAGGCAGAACAGAAATTCCGCGTGTGTGCAGATCGCTTCCCCGGCGACATGAGTGATCTCTTCCGCCGCTCGAACGTAGGCGTCTTCGGCGCTGTCCAGGATGATTATCTGTCGCTCGCTCATCGGTATTCGGCCCTGGTTCAATCGGGCAGGTTACGGCATCGCTTGAGCTTTGGGCAAGTTCGCGCGTGATTTCGCGCGGGCGGCGCGCCGGCGCGCGCGAAACCTATGCGTCGCGGCAAGCTCGACGTGGTTCCTTTCCGCCGAACCGCGCCGCTTCAGGCGGCGGCGTCGCGTCGGTGCTTGATCGCCGCGAGCAGGTCCTCGAACGACTTGGCAAACGATTCCACGCCCTGCTTTTGCAGCTCCTCGCCGAGTTCGAGCAGGTTGATGCCGAGCGCGGCCAGGCGCTCGACGGCCGAGCGCGCCTCGTCAAGACCTTCTTCGACCGTGAGCCTTGGGTTTCCGTGGTCGCGAAACGCGTCCATCGTCTCCGGCGGGATGGTGTTGACGGTATCCGGACCGATCAACTCCTGGACGTACTTGATGTCGCTGTAGGCGGGGTTCTTGGTGCTGGTCGAAGCCCACAGCGGACGCTGGACGTGCGCGCCCCTGGCCTTCAACTCGGCGAAACGCTTGCCATGGAAAATTTCCTTGAAGCGCTGGTACACGAGCTTGGTATTCGCCACCGCGGCCTTGCCCTTGAGAGCTTTAAGCGCATCGTCGGGTGTCGCCTTGAGCTTTTCGTCGAGCCGCTTGTCGGCGAGCGTGTCGACCCGGCTGACGAAGAAACTCGCGACCGAGCCGATTCTGTCGACCGGCTGACCCGCCCTGAGCCGCCGCTCCATTGCGCGGATGTATGCCTCCGCGACGTCCTCGTAATGCTTCATCGAGAACATCAGGGTGATGTTGACATTGACACCCTCGCTGAGGAGCTGTTCGATCGCGGGAAGCCCGGCCGGCGTGGCCGGCACCTTGATCATCAGGTTGGGCCGGCCGATCATCCGGAAGTAGCGGCGCGCCGCGGCAATCGTGCCGTCGGTATCGTTGGCAAGCAGTGGCGATACTTCGTAGCTGACGTATCCGTCCACTGCAGCGGTTCTGTCGTACAGCGGGCGAAGCGCGTCGGTCGCGCGCTGGATGTCGGCTATCGAAATCGCTTCATAGATCTCGTCAACATTCTTGCGCTCGCGGATGAGCGCGTCGATCTGTTCGTCATAGTCGTTGGAACCATCGATCGCCTTCTCGAAGATGGTCGGGTTCGAGGTCATGCCCTTCAGCCCGTCCTCCGAGAGCATGCGCTTGAACTCATTGGACGAGAGCAGGCTTCTGCGGATGTAATCGAGCCATACGCTTTGCCCGAAATGTTCCAGTTGCTTGAGAGGATTTTCCTTGTTCGCCATCGTAAAGACCCCTTCAAGTCCTGCGTGCCCGCTGCCAGAGGCGGCGGCGCGCCGTTGCTTCAATGGCCCGGGCGCGCGCCAAGCGCAACGCATTGGCCGCGAACCCTGCTCGGTCCTTCGCTCAGCGGCCGAGCAGTCTCAGCGCGCGTTCAACCACATTGTCCACCGTGAAGCCAAAGTGGTTCAGTAATTCCTGGTAGGGAGCCGAGGCGCCGAACGTGGTCATCCCGATAACGTCGCCCTCGGAGCCAACCCACCTGTACCAGCTAAGCGGCGAGCCCGCCTCGATCGCAAGCCTGCAGGTCACCGAGGGCGGCAGAACCGAATCGCGATACGAGCGCTCCTGACGCTCGAAAATTTCGGCGCTCGGCATGCTCACCACCCTGACCGCGAGGCCGTGCGTCTCGAGCTTTTCACGCGCCGCCACCGCAAGCTCCACTTCCGAGCCGCTCGCGATCAGGATTATGTCGGGTATGCGTTCGGGCGTCTCAGTGAGCACATAAGCACCGCGACGCAACCCGCTCGCCGCACCCATCCGCGTGCGATCGAAGGTCGGAACCTTCTGGCGCGACAGCGCGAGCAGCGTCGGTCCCTTCTTGCGCAACATCGCGGCGCGCCACGCCTCGACCGCCTCGTTCGCGTCGGCGGGACGGATCACGGTCAGATTCGGTATCGCGCGCAGGGAACTCAGATGCTCGATCGGCTGATGGGTCGGGCCGTCCTCGCCAAGGCCGATCGAGTCGTGGGTGAAGACGTAAATGACGTGCAGCCCCATCAGGGCCGCCAGCCTGATCGACGGCCTGCAATAGTCGGTGAAGACCAGAAAACTCGAGCCGAACGGGATGAATCCGCCGCTCAGCGCGATTCCGTTCAGGATGCCGCACATCGCGTGCTCGCGGATTCCGAAATGGAGATTTCGTCCGGCATAGCTGCCGCGCTCGAAATCGCCGCCGCCCTTTATATCGGTGTGCGTCGATTCGTTGAGATCCGCGGAACCGCCGAACAGGCTCGGCACCTTCGCGGCGATCGCCTGCTCCACCTGCGAAGCCGACACGCGCGTCGCGAGCCCATCGCCGGGCGCGAACACCGGCAGCTCGGCGTCCCATCCCTCGGACAATTCGCCGCGCAGCATCATCTGGAACTGCTCGGCTTCGGCCGGGTACGCCTTCGCATACGCCTCGAAGCGCGTGTTCCAGTCGGCTTCCAACTGCCGGCCCCGCTCGACCGCCCGGCGCATCTCCTTGAGCGCGGCGTCGGGAACATAAAAGTCCGGCTCAAGCGGCCATCCGTAAAACTGCTTGGTGAGCTTGACTTCGTCGGGACCGAGCGCCTGCCCGTGCGCCTTGGAAGTATCCTGGCGATGCGGGCTCCCGTAGCCGATATGGGTTCGCACCGAGATTAGCGACGGGCGATCCTCGACCGCGCACGCCTGCTCGATGGCGCGCGCGATCGCCTGCGTGTCGTTGCCGTCTTCGACCGTCTGCGTGTGCCATCCATAGGCCTCGAACCGCTTGCACACGTCCTCGCTGAAGGCGAGTTCGGTATTGCCGTCGATCGTGATGTGGTTGTTGTCGTAGAGATAGACGATATTGCCGAGGCCGAGATGGCCCGCGAGCGAGCCCGCCTCGCTGGAGATTCCCTCCATCAGGTCGCCGTCGCTGACGATCGCGAAGACGCGATGGTCAAACAGTTTCGAGCCGTCGCGCGCGAAGCGCGCCGCCATGTGCTTGGCCGCTATCGCCATCCCGACCCCGTTGGCAAAGCCTTGGCCGAGCGGACCGGTGGTGGTCTCGACGCCGGGCGTAAGATGGTTCTCGGGATGGCCGGGAGTTCGGCTGCCAAGCTGGCGGAAACGCTTCAATTCCTCGAGCGGCAGGTCGTAGCCGGTCAGATACAGCAGCGAATACAGCAGCATCGAGCCATGGCCCGCCGACAGCACGAAACGGTCGCGTCCGTACCACTTGGGATTGGCGGGATTATGCCGAAGAAAGCGCGTCCATATCACGTAGGCCGCCGGCGCCATCCCCATCGGCATCCCGGGATGCCCCGAATTGGCCTTCTGCACGCCGTCAATGGCGAGGACGCGGATCGAATTGATGCACAGGCGTTCGAGTTCGGTTTGTTCGATCTTGACTTCTTCTGCAACAGCCACTGATTCACCTGCTGCCCGGCGCCTCTGGCGCGTTGAGTATGAGAGCGTTAATCCGCGGCCAGGCGCATCCCGCCGCGCGGCGTTTGCAACCCTGACCTATACAATCCGCCAGTATCGGACTGCGCTGTCTTCCACGGTGCGCGCTCCCGAAAGCGTTCGCGAACGGCCGCCGAGCGCCATAACCCCGGCCTGCAACGCCCAACCCTCGCCGGCCTGCTCCATCCGCGTCGATCTTTTTCAGGAACCTTTGCGGTCCGCGTTGAACGACTCCATGAAAGCTCGGCCTATTTCGCGGATAACGCCGCCGGCCGCGCCGATTTCGCCGCTCGCGCCCGCCAGTCGCTCCATCGCGCTCCGAATCGCGGCCAGCGCTCCGGCCATGTCGCCGCGCTTGCGCCGCGCGACGGCTTCACGCAACCCGGCTCCGGTCCCGGTCAGCACGCAATGAGCGTCCCCGGCCGTCTCGAACTCGCGAAAGCTCTCGGCGAATCTGACAAAGGGATCGTCGCGCGAACTGCTGAGCGCCACGCTCCGATTGTCCATCCACGCAAGCACCAATTCAAGGTTCGATATGCCGATGCGATGTTCGCAAAACCTGCGCGTGCGCTTATCGACCACGGACCCGATTTGTTACATGATGGTCGGTAATGCCCACGGAGGAAAACTCGTTTCGATGAGACAGATCGTGGAACGACGCGTGGTCGTAACCGGTCTGGGCCTGGTGACGCCGCTCGGAACCGGGGTTGAAAAGAACTGGGAAGCGCTGGTCGCGGGACGCTCGGGTATCGGCCCCATCACCCGCTTCGACGTAACCGACTTCCCGGCCCGGATTGCGGGGGAAGTGAGAGATTTCAATCCCGAGGACTGGATCGAAAAGCGCGACATCAAAAAGATGGACCTTTTCATCCAGTATGCCGTCGGCGCCAGCGAGCAGGCCATGCGGCAATCGGGCTTCAAGGTGACGGAAGAGAACGCCGACGCGGTCGGCGTGTTGATCGGCGTCGGAATCGGCGGGCTCTGCACTATCGAGGAATACCACAAGGAGTTCCTCAAAACGGGACTCAAGAGGATTACCCCGTTCTTCATCCCCAAGCTGATTTCGAACCTCGCGCCCGGTCAGATCGGAATCCGCTACGGGGCGCGCGGAGTCAATTTCAGCACTACCAGCGCGTGCGCCTCCGGCAGTCATGCGATCGGCGAAGCGTACCGGATGATCCGCCACGGTTATATCGACGCGGCTATCGCAGGCGGTTCGGAGGCCGCGCTCTGCTCGCTCGGCGTAGGAGGGTTTATCGTGATGCGCGCGCTTTCGACGCGCAACGAAGAGCCCGAACGCGCGAGCCGCCCGTTCGATAAGGAGCGCGACGGTTTCGTGATGTCCGAAGGCGCAGCCGCAGTCGTGATCGAGGAGCGCGAGTCCGCCATTCGCCGCGGCGCGAAGATCCTGGCCGAAATCTGCGGATACGCCGCCAACGCCGACGCCTATCACATCACCTCGCCGTCGCCCGAGGGAGTCGGCGCTGCGAAATGCATGCGCAAGTGCCTCGAGGACGGCGGGCTCGATCCCAACGAAGTCGACTACATCAACGCCCACGGCACCTCCACCCCCCAGGGCGACGTCGCCGAAACGCAGGCTATCAAGCACGTTTTCGGCGAGCGCGCCGCACGTATCGGGGTCAGTTCCACGAAGTCGATGACCGGGCACACGCTCGGCGCCGCCGGAGCGATCGAGTCGGTCTTCACAATTCTCGCGATCGAACGCGGGATAATGCCGCCGACCATCAACTACGAGCACCCGGACCCGGACTGCGACCTCGATTACGTCCCGAACAAGGCTCGGGAAGCCAAGATTCGAGTGGCGCTCAACAATTCGTTCGGTTTCGGCGGCACCAACACCACCCTCGCCTTCCGGCCTGGGTCGTAATCTGGGAGACAACGGGGCATGGGATCCCGAATCGTTGCAACCGGGCGCGCCACTCCGCGCACCGCCGTGACCAACCACGATCTGACGCGCCTGATGGCCACCTCGGACGACTGGATCCGTTCACGCACCGGAATCGGCCAGCGCTACGTGATGCGCACGGGCGAGTCGCTGCTCGACGTCGCCGCCGAAGCAAGTCGTATCGCGCTTAAGCGCGCCGGGCTTTCGGCGGGCGAGCTTGACGCGATCATGGTCGGCACGGTTTCGTCCGAGTACGGTTTTCCGTCCTTCGCCTGCCTGCTCCAGGAACGCCTTGGCGCGGATACCATCCCCGCCTTCGACGTCGCCGCAGCCTGCTCGGGCTTCATCTACGCGCTGTCGGTCGCGGACTTCTCGATGCGCGCGGGAGAATTCCGCCGCGTGCTGGTGGTGGGGACCGACGCGCTCTCCACGATGGTCGATTGGAACGACCGCCGCACCGCGGTTTTGTTCGGCGACGGCGCGGGAGCGGCCGTGATGGTGTCGGAGCCGGGGCCGCGCGGCGTTCTTTCAAGCCTGCTGCGTTCTTCGGGACGTCATTGGGATCTGCTCTCGGTGCGTGCGACCGGGGTCCGGGCGCCGATGGATTCCGAGGTGCGTCGTTCGAGCGACGACGCGATCAAGATGAAGGGTCCCGAACTCTTCAAGATCGCCGTCAAAAGCATGGAGGAAGTCTCGCGCGAGGTCGCCGCGCGTGCCGGCGTGAAGCTTGAGGAGGTCCATCTGATCGTCCCGCATCAGGCCAATTTGCGGATCATCAACGCGGTCGCCGAGCGGCTCGGCCTGCCCCCGGAAAAGGTTTTCACCAACGTCGATCGTTACGGCAACACCTCGGCGGCGTCGGTCCCAATCGCCCTCGATGAGGCGCTCGAAACCAAGCGCATCCGCGACAACGATCTAATCATGCTCAACGCATGCGGAGGCGGCCTGACCTGGGGCGCCAATATCCTGCGCTGGTAGGCGGCGTGCCCGCGGGCAAATCCTCGCGCGCGCTGCCGTCAGCGCGACTCGCCTTTCCCGATGCTGAACGGGCTTTTTGAGCGCCGGGTCCTGATCGCGCTCGGCAAGGGCGGAGTCGGAACCACTACCGTCGCCGCCGCGCTCGCAAAGGCCGCCGAACAGGGGGGGTTGCGGGTGCTCGCGATGGAATGCGACAGCCGCGCCCCGATGTGCAGGAGCTTCGGGGTCGCACGCTCGCTCGACCCGGTCCAGGTATCCGAGCGGCTCGCCGTGATGGTGCTCGACGGACGCCATGCGCTGGAAGAGTACCTGCACCTGGTGGTTCCAGCGCGTGCGGTTTTGCGCGCTGTGTTCGCAAGCCGTCTCTACCAGTTCTTCGTGCAGGCCGCGCCCGGACTGAAGGAGCTGATGATGCTCGGGAAGATCCTGTACGAATCCGAGCGCTCCTCCGACGATCCCAAGCGCCACGATCTTATCGTTGTCGACGCGCCGGCAAGCGGCCAGGCGCTGAGCATCCTCAGGATGCCCGAAGCGGCGCGCGGAACCTTCGGCGACAGCGTCGTCGGGCGCGAGGCGAACAATATCAGCCGGATGCTGCGCGACGAGCGCAGATGCGCCGCGGTGGTGATTTCCACGCCGGAGCAACTCGCGGTTTCGGAGACGCTGGAAACCTGCGCGTCGCTTCGCGAGACGGAAATCAACCTGGGCGCGGTGATCCTGAACCGCAGCGTCGCGCCCCGCTTCTCGCCGCGCGACATCGCGAGTTTCACCGAGCGCGCCATCGCGCGGCGCATCCAGGGCGTCGAGCGTTTCGCGAGCCTCGCCAGGGCGGAACTCGAACGCGCAACCGAAGCGGATCGCGCGTTCCACATGCTGGCCAAGCGAATCCACGCGCCGATCGCGCGGCTCGCCGAATTCCATGGGCTCGGCGGAGCGGAGCTAGCGCAACGCCTGGAGCTTTCGCTCGCCGAGCAGCTCGCCGCTGGACCGGCCGCGGAGGCCGGACATCGCCTCTGAACCGCAGCGCCTCGATTCGCATCACGTCTGGAATCCACATTATCCCGCCACTAGGCTTAACCCGCGTAGAGTGGGAATTTTGCGGGGCAACTTTGAACCTTTCGGAGGAACCGATGAGTGAAGCCGACGGCAAGAAGGAGAAAAGCGGCAGCCGAAAGCGCGAGCCGTGGATAATCCGCACCTACGCCGGCTTCGGCGACGCGCGCCAGGCCAACCAGCGCTTCCACCAGAATCTCAAGCAGGGTCAACGCGGACTCTCGATCGCCTTCGACCTTCCGACCCAGAACGGCTACGACCCGGACGCCGAAGTCGCCCGCGGCGAGGTCGGCAAGGCCGGCGTCTCGATCTGCCACTGGCGCGACATGGAGCAGCTACTCGAAGGAATTCCGCTCGGCTCCATCAACACCTCGATGACCATCAATGCGACCGCGCCTTTCATCCTCGCGCTTTATCTTGTCGTCGCCGAGCAGCAGAACGTGCCGTGGACCGAACTGCGCGGCACCACGCAGAACGATCTGATGAAGGAGTTCGTCGCGCGCGGCACCTCGATCTTCCAGCCCGAAGTCTCCTTCCGGCTCTCGACCGAACTCATCCGTTTCGCCGTCGAACACGTGCCCAACTGGAACCCGATAAACTGCTGCGGTTATCACTACATGGAAAGCGGCGCGGGACCGGCCGAGGAGATCGGCTACGCGTTCGGCAACGCGATGCTCATCCTGGACGCGCTGCGCAAGCAACTCAGCCCCGAGGCTTTCACGCTGACGGTCAAACGCATCTCGTTCTTCATCAACAGCGGTATCGAACTGGTCCCGGAGATTTGCAAGATACGCGCGTACTTCCGCCTGTGGCCCGAGCTTTGCCGCTCGGAATACGGGATCGAGGGAGTCGCCTTCCGCGCCGGATGCCAGGTGCGCTCGCTCACGCTCACCGAGCAGCAGCCCGAGGTCAACATCGTCAGGATCGCGTACGAGGCGCTGCCGGTGGTGATTTCCGCCAATGCCCGCGTCTCCGCGCTTCAGCTTCCCGGCTTCCGCGAGGCGATCGCGCTGCCCGACCAGGCCGAGCAGCAACTGTCGCTGCGCATCCAGCAGGTGCTGATGCACGAGACCGAGGTCACGTCCTATGGCGACATCTTCGAGGGCAGCAGGGTTATCGAGGAGCTCACCGCCCAAACCGCGGCGCGCGCGCGGGAGATCGCGATGCGCATGCGGGAGGACGGCTACGCGCGCTCGATTTCGAACATCGCTTCCGAACTCACCCGGCTTCTCTCCGAACGCCATCGCAAGCTCGAAGCCGGCGAGATAACCCAGGTCGGCGTCAACGCCTTTACCGGTGAAATCGGCCTGGTCCCGACGACGCCGCAGGTTTCCGAGGAACCCGATTACGCGGCGCTCGAAAAAGAGCGAATCGATTCCATCCGGCGATGGCGTGAGACGCGTGACAACCGGGCGGCGGCGGACGCGCGCGAGAAGCTCCGGCGCGCGGCGGCCGAGGGCGGCGACGTGATGCAGCCGACGCTCGAATTTGCACGAGCGGGCGGCACCGTCGGCGAATGGACCTCGACGATCGAATCGGCCACGCGCGGGCGCTATACGCCCCCCATCCTGGATTCCGCGCCCGACGCGGTGCCGCTCGACGTGCCGCGCGCTAAGCGCAAGATCAGAATCGCCCTCGGAAAAGCCGGCCTCGACGGCCATATCAACGCCGTCAAACTGCTCGCCCGCGCCTGCATGCAGGCCGGGATGGAAGTGGTGCTCGCGGGATTCAAGCAGACCCCAACCCAGATGGTCGAAACGGCCCTGCAGGAAGACGTCAACATCATCGCGGTCTCCAGCCTGGCCGGCGCTCACATGACGATTGCGCGCGAGACCCTGGAGCTTTTGAAGCGGCGCGACGCCTCCGACGTCAAACTTGTTCTGGGAGGCATCATCCCCGAGGAAGACCGCAAGGCTCTTCTCAACATGGGAGTGAAGGCCGTGTTCACGCCAAGGGACTCGAACCTGGGCGCGATCGTGCGGCGGCTGATTGAGCTTGGCGAGGCGTCCGCGTAGCGGTTACGGACCGGCGCGGCGACGGAGCGGACGGACGGAAACAATATGCGTATGGTCTCGTGGTGGCGGAAACTTATACTGGCAGGCGCGCTCATATGCGCGACGGCGCCAAATGTCTTTGCGGGCCGGGCACGGCCATGGGTGTGCCGCGACAAGGCGGCTTTCTCATCGAAGCACCCGATTACCTACGAGGCGACGGCCACCGGCCGCCACTTGTGGATACTGTCCTTCATGCAATTCCACATGGGCGGTCCCAACGAGGGTTTCACGAGCATCGCCAAGCGCGTACTGCGCCCACGCGGCGGCGGCGTCACCGGGCAGCTTCCCGCCGGGCATTATTTCGCCGTAGCGGTCTACCGCCGAGGCACATACTGGCCCTGCCCGCAGAATGTCCAAGAAGACGATCGTGTCAAGCCCGGCGTGATCGCGACTCTATGCTTTGGCGAAGAGGGCGGCTTATGCTCCGCCAAGGTGACGATTCGCCCGGCCGACACCGTGCAATCCTCGCAAGTGAGGCATTAGCAGGCCGTTGACAAAGTCACAGCCTACTCGTCTCGAGCAGCCGCGAGTTGCGCGGCGCCACCCGGCCCCAATAAAAGCCCTCTCGCGGGACTCGGACGCGAGTAAGCAGCTTCGCGTGCGGCTCGGGCCAAACCCCATCATCGAGGGCCTGCGCCTCGCTTCGCTCGGGACCGCATCCCGAGCGAAGCGAAGCCACGGGCACCCGACGGACACGGGTTATTGACGCAGTCAAATTACTCAGCGAGGGCGGTCAGGGTGGAGGCACCGCTGGGAGAATTCCCAAATCGACGGCCCCCTCACCCTGACCTCTGTTCGGCGTGGGGATACCGAACAGATTGTCCGGTCTGGGGGTACCGGACAATTGCAATAATTTTATAGTTCTCCCCATCCCCCAGCTCCAGTCCAATCGGCAGCGATCTTCACCTCTCGCCGCCGAACGGAATGCCTTACTCATCGACTCCAGCTCGATTCTATCTCGCCGAGACGGCTTAAAGGTTTCCGCAAGAAGCGTTCCGTGAGCACACGCGGTAGAATCCTCAAGTTTTTTCGCTCGTTGTTTCAATGTTGCAACAAAACTGCGGAAAAATGTCGCACAGGCGGCAAATCCGATGAAATTTTTGCTCTCCGCCAGCCAAACGCGAAAAATCCTAGCCGCGCTTGGACACGGACGCGCAACGCGAATTTCGCGTGCGAGGGACTCTGAGGTGGACCCCAAAATTTAGACAGCTGGCTAAGGTGGAACCTGCCCCATAAGATGCCCGCCGAGAGAGCGCGGGCGAGGAGGCAGGTGATGTCAGCGATTGGGCGAAAACACGACCCGGGAT
>JAKAVC010000031.1 GCA_021817345.1 Deltaproteobacteria bacterium
GCTCCCAATGCAGGCGCTTGTTGGTCGCGTTGAGAACATCGGGCCGGTTGATCGTGATCAACAGAATCCCCGGATCATGTCTCTCGAAAAGCAGATGCTGGTACTGTCCGTAATCCATTACGTCCTCAGTGCCGACGGCGTGCAAACTGCCTCAGCCCGCGTAGATTGACATCACCTTGCCAAGCAGGTCGAGCGCCTGCGGGCGCGGGCGCTGGAACGAATTGCGCCCGATGATCGAGCCGTAACCGCCGCCCGCGTGAATTCCCCGGACTTCCTCGAGCAGATGCTCGTCGCTGGTCGCCGCGCCGCCTGAGAAAATCACGATCCGCTTGCCGTTGAAAGCCGATTGTACGACGTGCTTGACCCTCTCGGAGAAGGGTTCGAGCGGGATATGCTGGGCCTCGTAAACCTTCCTCGCCTCGGTCAGTTCGATATGGGCAGTAGGCGGTTTCACCTTGATAACGTGCGCGCCCATCTGCGCGGCGATTTGCGCCGCGTACGCGCACACGTCAAGCGCCGTCTCGCCCTGCTTGCTGAGACCCGAGCCGCGCGGATACGACCATACCACCACCGCAAGGCCGTGCGCCTTGGCTTCCTCAGCGATCTCGCGCAACTGCTGGTACATCTCCCGCACGCGCGACGAACCCGGGTAGATGGTGTAGCCGATTGCCGCGCATCCAAGCCTGAGTGCGTCCTTCACGCTGGCGGTCTGCGACGGGCACGGATCCTTCTCCTCATACAGGAGGTCGTGGTTGTTGAGTTTCAGGATGAGTGGGATTTCGCCGGCGTATTCCGCCGCTCCGGCTTCGATAAACCCGAGCGGCGCCGCATAGGCGTTGCATCCCGCGTCGATTGCAAGCTGGAAATGATACAAGGGATCGTAGGCGGGCGGATTGGGCGCAAAGCTTCGCGCCGGCCCGTGCTCGAATCCCTGGTCGACCGGCAGGATCACCATCTTGCCGGTGCCGCCGAGACGGCCATGGCTGAGCATCCGCGCCAGATTGGCAAGGACCCCCGGGTTCTCGCCGCGGTAGTAACCAAGGATCTCCCTAACTCGCTTGCTCATAAGAGTTTTCCTCACATCTGTTTCACGAATTTAGCCGCGAACTTTCAGAGCATCGCCCGCGCGCAATAGGCCGCGCCCAGCAGCGCCGCGCCCGGATTCAGCGAGACCCTGACCTCGATACCGCCGAGCATCCCGGCGAGCCGCCCCTTGTCAGAGAATGACTTGATGAAACGGCCGTCCCGCAGAGCGGGCAGGATCTTCGGCGCGATCCCGCCGCCGATGTAAACGCCGCCCAAAGCCAGCACCTTGAGCGCCATGTTCCCAGCCTCCGCACCGTAGATATCCACGAACATCGCGAGCGCGCAAACGCACTCGGGGTCGCGCCCTTCGAGCGCCGCTTCGCCCACCACCGCGGCCGGATCCTCGTTCTCAAGGCGCGACCGGAGCCATTCGGGCTCGGGCGTGGCGCGGCTCTGGCGCAGAAACCGGTAGATATTGAAAAGCCCCGGCCCGGACAGCACGCGCTCGACACTCACGTGGCCGAACTCGGCTCGAAGAAACCTGTAAAGCGCGACTTGCTCGTCGCCGCGCGGCGCGAAATCCGCGTGCCCGCCTTCGGAAGAAACCGCGTGGAAGCTGCCGTCCTCGAAGGCCAGCGACGCCTCGCCGAGACCCGTGCCGGCCGCGATCACGGCGATATTCGCGCCATGCACGCGATACCTGCCGCGCTGCAGAACCGCAAACTCCGACTGTTCCAGATGAATCACGCCGTAGGCGGTTGCCGCCAGATCGTTGATGAGGCGGACCGGGGTTGCGCCCAGCTCGCGCGAAAGCTCCGCCTCGCGCATCAGCCACGGCACGTTGGTCGCGTGCGCCTCGCCCTCGATCACCGGTCCGGGAACGCCGAAGCACGCCGCCTTGACCGGTTCGCCCCGCCCAGAAAGAAAGTCCGCGCACGCTTCGGAGAGACTCTTGAAATCGGCGGTGCGATACAGACGGTCGCGGACGGCGCTGAGCGTTTCACCGTTGGCCCGGTAAAGCCCAAGATGGGTCTTGGTCCCGCCGACGTCACCCGCAAGAATCAGGCAATCCATGGCAAACCCGGGCCCTCGGAGTCAGCTTTCCGGTTTGAACCTCTCGGCAAGCGTCACTTCCTCGGTGCTGCCGATGTAGATCGGCTGGCGTTCATGGATGTCCGTCGGCGTCAGGTCAAGGATATCGACGTTGCCGTTCGACGCGCGCCCGCCGGCCTGCTCCGCCACCATCGCCATCGGGGCAAGCTCGTACATCAGGCGCAGTTTGCCGTTGGTGACCTTGCCGTCGGGCAGAACCTCGCCCGGATAGATATAGATGCCGCCCTCGAGAAGGATTCGATGGAAATCGCCGGCAAAGCATCCGCAGTAGCGCAGCGCATAACTCGAGGCCTTGTCCTTGCGGCTGGTCATGTGCTCGACGAGTTTGCGCATACCGGGATGCCATCGCGAGGCGTTGCCCTGGTTGACGGCGTAAGTGGTGCCGCGCCGCGGCATTTTTACCTTCTCGCGCCACAGGATGAATTCGCCAAGCTCGCGGTCGAGCGTGAAGATGTCGACCCCGGCGCCGGCTGTAAAAACCAGTTGCGTGGCGGGACCGTACAGAACGTAACCGGCCGCGACCTGCCGGCTTCCCGGCGCGAGCAGGTCCGAGGCGTCGAAGCCGTGGCCGCGTGCGCGCTCGCGTATCGAAAAAATGGTCCCGAGCAGGCCGTTGTTGTCCGAGTTGGACGAGCCGTCGAGCGGATCGCAAAGCACCGCGTAGCTCCGGCCGCGGCAGTTGCGCTCGTAATGCGTGGGCTTTTCCATCTCCTCGGACACGATGCTGCAAACCGGATAGCCGTGCCTGAAGACCTCGAGAAAGGTCTGGTTGGTCCAGTCGTCGAGCTTCTTTTGCTGCTCGCCCTGTACGTTGGTGTCTCCCGAGTAACCGAGATGCCCGCCCAGCGTGGCGTGGATCAGCTTTCGCGAGATGCGCTTGGCGATCACCGCGATCCGCTCCATGACCAATGCCAGGTCTTCCGGCGGTGTCGTGGTCTCCTCGCGGGTCAGGAGATGGCGGGTCAACGTAAGAGGTTGATCGCTCATAGGCTGCTGCGCCTGGCGCTTCGCGCCGTTTTAAAAATTTCTCCAGCTTCGCCCGTCGGCCGCGATCATCAGCGCTGACTCCAGCGGACCCCAGGTGCCCGCCGCGTACATGAACGGCTCGACCGGCGCATCATCCCACACGTCCAGTATCGGCTGCACAAATTGCCACGCGGCTTCTATATTGTCACGTCTCATGAATAGCGTCTGGTCGCCCAGGATGATATCGCGCAAAAGCGTTTCGTAGGCTTCCGGGGTGGTCGAGGCGTAATGGAAGTCAACCTTGACTGGATGCAGGCGCACCTGCAGCCCGGGGTCCTTCGAGATGATATGCAGGGACAAGCCCTCGTCGGGCTGAATCCTGATGGTCAGCATGTTGGGCGCAAGCGGCTGCGATCGAACGTTGTAAAGGATTCTCGGAACCGAGGTGAAATATATCGCGATTTCACTGGCGCGCTTGGGCAGTCGCTTGCCGGTTCGCAGGTAAAATGGAACTCCCGCCCATCGCCAGTTCTCGATCCAGCATCTGAGCGCGACAAAGGTCTCGACCGTGGACTCGGCCGCAACCCCTTCCTCCTGCCGATAACCGACAACCGGCTTTCCCTCGACCAGGCCTTCGGCGTACTGGCCCCGCACGACCCATCGCTCGACGTCTTCAGGCGAGAAGGGCCTCAGGGTTCGCAGCACGTCGAGCTTTGCGTCGCGCACCGAATCGGCCGAAGTGGTCCTCGGCGGCTCCATCGCGATAATGCACAGCACCTGCAGAAGATGGCTTTGCACCATGTCGCGCAGTGCGCCCGCGTGCTCATAGTAGCCCGCCCGCGACGCGACCCCTTCGGACTCGGCGACGGTTATCTGGACGTGATCGATGAAGCGCGAGTTCCACAGCGGCTCGAAGATCGCGTTGGCGAACCGCAGCACCATCAGGTTCTCGACCGTTTCCTTGCCCAGGTAGTGATCGATTCGGAAAATCTGATCTTCGCGAAAGTGTCGCGCCACGCGTTCATTGATGTCGTTGGCGCTGGCGAGGTCGTGCCCGATAGGCTTCTCGATCACGACCCGGGTGAAACCGTCGCCGTCCGAAGCGACCATGCCGGCCGCGCTGAGTCCCTCGGAGCACTTTTCGATAAAGCCCGGAGGTATCGCGAAATAGAAAATCCGGTTTCCGCCCGCGCCGACTTCGGCGTCCAGTTCCGAAAGCCGCTGCTTCAGCCGCTCGTAGTCAGTCGATTCGGTGAAGCTGCCGCGCACAAAATGGAGCTGCGGCGCGAACTCCCTCCAATGCTCGTCATCGGGCTTGCGCCGCGAATATTTCTCGACTCCGTCACGCGCGAACGCGCGGTATTTGTCGTCGTCGAGGTCTTCAATCGAAAACCCGACTATCGCGAGTTTCTCGGGCAACTCGCCGTCCAGCGAAAGATTGTAAAGCGCCGGCAGGAGCTTGCGATGACTCAGATCGCCCGCTCCGCCGAATATAACCACCACGCACGGCGGATAGGTGACCGTTGAATTCTGCGGGCGGAGAAGTTCCACCGGCTCGGGATGATTGTTACGGGCCATCGGGATATTTCGCGCGCCGCCGGCGCCACTACTCCTTTACTATTGCGTGCCCGCCGAACTCATTGCGCAGAGCGGCAAGCAGCTTTTCGCCAAATGTGCCTTCGGCGCCTTTGTCGGCGCGCGAACGGAATCGGGTGAACAGGGCGGCCGTGATCACCGGGGCGGAAACGTCCTTTTCGATCGCGTCCATCACGGTCCATCGCCCCTCGCCCGAATCGCTGACGTAACCCTTGATGTGCTTGAGACCGGGATCGCGGCTGAGCGCATTCGCGGCCAGTTCGAGCAGCCATGAGCGAACCACGCTTCCCTGTCCCCACAGGCTCGCAATCTTCGCGAGATCGAGATTGTAGTTGGACTTCGCCATGCACTCGAAGCCCTCGGCATACGCCTGCATCAGCCCGTACTCGATCCCGTTGTGAATCATCTTGACGTAATGGCCGGCGCCGCACCCGCCCATGTATCCGTAGCCGTTCTCGGGCGCGAGGGTTTTGAACACCGGCTCGTAGCGGCGGAAAATCGCTTCCTCGCCGCCCACCATCAGGCAATAGCCGACCTTGAGTCCCCACACGCCGCCGCTGGTCCCGGCGTCCAGGTAATGGATGCCGCGCTTTTTCAGTTCCGCGCCGCGGCGCAGATCGTCGTGAAAGTTCGTATTGCCGCCATCGATTATGGTGTCTCCGGACTGCATCAGATCGGCAATCTGCGCGATCGTCTTCTCCGTCGGATCGCCCGACGGAACCATGACCCACACCCCACGCGGCGGTTTGAGCGCCGCGACCAGCTCCTTCAGAGTGCCGGCTGGGTCGGCTCCGTGGGTCTTCACTTCCTTCAGCTTGTCCGCGTCGAGGTCGTAAGCAACTATCCGATGGTTGTCGCGGCGAAGCCGCTCAACCATGTTCATTCCCATTTTTCCAAGGCCGACAAAACCGATTTCCATGTCGTCATCACCTCTAGGATGGAAATAGAGAATCCCGCTTCCACGCGGCGCGCACGGGTTGAATGAGATTGGAGCAGGCCAGCCGCGCGGCGGGCGCGCCCATTCAACGGCTCCGATTAACGTAGCCCCTAATGCGCGGGCCGGGCAAGCCGCCTTCAGATTCAGTGCCTTAGAACGACGTCCTGAACGATAAGCGTGTGCAAATCCTGATGCTGGAAAATGCCGGCGACGCCGCGCGTCAGCGCAACCGAAAGGTCCTGACCCGGCTCGTCGTAGATGCCGACCTCGTCCTCGGGACCGAGTCCGAAGGTTCCGATCGGAGGATCGTTGTAGGTCGAGTCGCTGCCGCCCTGCCAGAACGGAATTTTGAACGGAGGCTTGTAGAGCGCTAGTTTGAGCCCGAAATTCGCCGCGGTTCTCCACGTCGGGCCATACTGGCCATCGGCGCCGCGTCTTTTCTCCACCCAGCATTGTACGATGCTGGTCTGAAGCACGTAGGTGTAATTGTGATACAAGTCCGGAACGTAATTCGTCCCCGCAACCGCGGTTGGGCGCAAGCCGGCCTCCTTGGCCGACTGCAGGATTGCGTGCTGGACGATCGCCGGCAAGGGATCGCTGTAAAGGCGCTGGATAATGGTTTTGTTCCTATTCTCAATCACTCCGATGAAAGCCTTGCCCTGCGGGGCGTCAGGTCCCGGGTTCCGGTCCGGTTCCGCATCAACCGGCATCAGGACCACCAGGCTGCGATTAGGATAAGTATTCTGGTAACCTTTGACCTGGTAGGGGTAGTACTCGAGCTTCTGGAGCGAAATCGGCCCCTTGGGAATCGCGACGCCGCCACTGGTCAGCGAGCATCCCGCGGCCCACGCAATCGTCGCCAGCATGAGAAGCGTTACCGCGAGCCGCCGTTTTCCGCGCGATTGCTTCGCGCGGCGGCCGACAACGCCGCGACACGCCATCAACGAGGAGAGCGGCGACCTCCCGGAGGAAAAAAAATTGGGGCGCACGGAAGTGCCTCACTGACGCGCGGCCTGCGCGCGCTCGCGATATAAAAACAGCGTACCCCCAACCTCGATCCTGTCGCCATTGTGCAGCAACTGCCGTCCCGACACGGGATGGCGATTCACGATCACCTGTCCGCCGCCGGTCGGACTGATGTAGAAGTTGCGACCATCGCGCCGGACGATTGCATGATGGCCCAGCACGGCCTGATCGCCAAACAGCCCGATGTCGCATTCTTCGGCGCGCCCGATTACGGTAACCTGCTTTGCGAGAGGATACTCGCGGCCCTCGCGCGCGTTGCGGCTCTGGCTGCGAACCACCATCAGCCATCCGCGCTTGAGCAGCTCGCCGACCAGCCCGATGAAGAATCCGATAAGCGCGCCAAGCACCACGATCGCGATCGCGCGCCCGAACGCCTGCGGGAAAGTGGTCGTCAGCACTTGGTAAAAGAAGCCGCCGAGCGCGCCGCCGACCAGGCCGCCGAGCGCACCGTTGCGCCGGCGCGCGGCCGAACCCGCCGCCCATCCCACGCCCAGTCCCACCGCGATTCCGAGCACCGACCATCCGAGAATCCGGCCGCTGAGTCCGCGCAGAATGTCGAAGGCGAATTCGCCCACGATCAGTCCCGCCGCGCCGCCAAGCGCGCCGATTATCCCGCCGCTCTTTACGCTGCGCAGAGCAAGGCGCGTCTGGCCCACGCTGAGCGCTTCTATCGACGCGAGAAAAGCGCCGATGAACACCCCGATAAGCGCGCCAAGCACGATATCGCGGCCGTAAACTGAACGGATTCCGAGGAACGGTTCCGCGCTGCCCCAGGCGGCTAGTCCGCCAAGTGCGCCTGCGGCTGCGTAGAACAAGAGCTTTTCGCGAGAGACGTTGCTGGCCATATCAAGACAAGAAGCAGGATCGCCTTTGGCGCATCCCGGTTCAAGCGAAAAATTCCGCGCCCCCTCCGGCAAAGTGCGGCGCGCGCGCGGACTCAGCTCGCCCGCGCACTCCAGGTGCCGAGGTTTCCCGACGGCGTTGATTTGAACGTTCCCGACAGCTCGCCGTTGTGGCTCGTGCCCTCGAAGAAGAAGGTCTCGGTTCCATACGGCACCTGGAACTCGATGTGGTTGCCACGCACAAAGCCCTCTATCGAGGTCGCACCATACCCGGCTTGGTGGATCACCAGTTCGCCGTGAAGGAATCCATTGGGCTGCGGGCGAAGCCGAAGCTCCATCGAGGGATTGCTCCCAAGCCCGTTAATTTGGCCGGTCGCGATCATCGGACCGCCAAGCGTGAACGACCTTCCACCCGTCGAAGCCCCCGGAGCGCGCGATGCCCCGTAGCCGACCGCCCCGCCCGAGTACGAACCACCGGTGCTCGCAAGGATCTGAAATTGGCGGCGCGCGAAGTATTTGCCGTTCAAGTAAAAGTTGACCGTGTAGGTGCCCGGCAGAAAAGCTCCACCGGCCGAGTTGCCGACCCGTCCGCTGAACGTGACCGTCTTCTGATCGGGGCCGACGTCTTTCCAATCGTTAACCGCGCCGAGCGTCCTCCCATCGGGAGCTATGTACGCGGCGTCGACCCGATATTGTCCGGGCTCGAGCCCGAAGAGTCGGTTGCGGAACTTGACGTTCCATCCGACGAACAGAACTTTGGAAGCGTCGAACTTATCCGCGGGTCCGGACAGCGCGGTCCCGGTTCTGGTGCTGTTGACGAAGTCGATATTGAGCAGCGAGAGCGGCCTTCGGCGCAACTCCTCGATCATCGCGAGCCGCTTCTGCTCGGCGCGCCGCTTTTCCTCGGCGGCGCGCGCCGCCGCCTCGGCCTCGGCCGCGCTAACCGACTTCACGGTGCTGGCCGCGGCGCGCGCCGCGAGATTCTTCGTCACCGTGAACTGCTGCGCCGCAAGCAGCTTGTCGCCAAGATAGAGCGCGACCCTGTAACTGCCGGGCGGCTTGTCCGTCATGTCCGGCATCAGCGCGACGCCGCTGAAATCGACCGCGGTCTGCGATGGACCGACGAAAAGCCGCTGGTCGCTCGAGGCGATCTGAACGCCATTGGGATCGAAGAATCGCGCCTCGACCCGGTCGGTGCGGCCTTCGAGCCCGGCGAGCGCGTTCTTGAAGGTCGCCTGCCATTTAAGGTACCGCGCCTGGGAAAGCTCGGTGTCGGTGAAGGTGGCCTGGGGTTCCGAGGTCGGGATGCCTTCGCGGGTCGAAAGCCGAAGCGTCATGCTCTGGAATTTGAGCGGATGCGCCCGCGCGCGCGCCAGCAGTTCCTCGTGCTTCCACGGCAACGAGTCGATTAACCCCTTGATGCCGAGCTGCTCTTGAAGCTGCGGACGCGAGTACACATAGGTCGCGCCAAAGGCGATTCCCGCCATCACCATCGAAAACACGACGAGGCTGACGGCGCGCCTGAGAGCGCTTCGCGGTCCCGCGGGCGCCTGGTAGTCGGCCGCCTCGTATTCGCCGACGTCCTCGATCGGAGGCAGGCCGGCGGTGCCGCTCTTCGGGCTCACCGGAACCGCGCCCTCGGCGGGAAGCCCGTACCCGTACAGCATCATGTCGCGGAATTCCTGGATGGTGGCGGGACGTTCCTCGACGTTGTAGGCGAGTGCGGTATCAATCGCGCCGGCCAGGTTGTCAGAGACATCCGGGCGAAGTTCTTTCAGGCGCGGAAAGCTGAAGGGCGGAAATTTTTCGGGGTCGCGCGCGGTCAGCAGATAATGCAGCGTCGCGGCGAGCGAGTAGATGTCGCTGCGCGGATCGACCTCGCCCTTGTATTGCTCGGGCGGCGCGAACCCGAGCGTGCCGATCGTCGTTCCCTTCTTCTGCGGCTTGAACAGGCGGGCGATTCCGAAGTCGATCAGCACCACACGGCCCTTTGGCGTGAGCATCACGTTTGAGGGCTTCATGTCGCGGTACACGATCGGCGGCGTCATTCCGTGCAGGTAGGCGAACACGTCGCACAATTGTCGCGCGATGTCGATCACCAGGCCCTCGGGAAGAGGCTGGTTGTTGCGCGCAGCCAGTTCCTCCTCGAGGTTTCGCCCCTCGACGTACTCCATCACGAGGTAATGGCGGTTGTGATCGTCGAAGCGGTCGGTGATCGCGGGGATGGCCTGATGCTTCAGTTGGGCCAGGGTGTCGGCTTCGCGAGCGAAGTACTCGTTGGCTTCGAGACGCTGCTGGGGATCGATGAAGTGATCGACCATCTCCTTGATCGCGCAGTAGCGATTGGCAAGGCGCTGGTCGCGGGCAAGATAAACTACCCCCATCCCGCCGCCGCCAAGCAGGCGCTCAACGCGGTAGCGGTTCTGCAAGACCGTTCCCGGGCTGAGCGGCCCGGTTGACGCACTGGCGGATGCGGAAGGGTTAGCCATAGCTGCCTAGACGGCAAATACAGTTATAGCCGAGATGTTGTCGGTTCCGCCTCCGGCGTTTGCCGCCGCGATAAGCTCGCGCGCCGCATCATAGGGGTCGCTATGGCGACAAAGGACCTCGCGAATCTGAGCGTCCTCGACATGCGTTGTCAGCCCGTCGCTGCAAAGCAGGAAGCGTTGCCCGCGTTTGAGCTTGAGCGCAACCGCTTCGGCGCCTGCGGGGCCGTTCTGACGCGCACCGAGCGAGCGCGTGATCACGTTTTTGTGCTCGTGATGGCGCGCCTGTTCGGGAGTGATCTGGCCGATCTCGATAAGCCTCTGCACCAGCGAATGGTCGCGGGTGATCTGGCGCAGCGCGCCGCTTTCGAGTATGTAGGCGCGGCTGTCGCCGACCCATGCCACGGCGCCGTCGGGCGGAAGCATTATCGCGGCCACTCCGGTCGAGCCCATGCCGCGCGATTCGGGATGGTCCTTCTGGTATTCGACAATCCTAACGTTGGCTTCTTCAAGGGCGTCGACCAGAAGCTTGCGCAGGTCGTTCGTCTCGCCCGCCTCGGCGAGGCGCTCTTCGACGTGGTTCCGGATTGTTTTCACCGCGATCGCCGCCGCGACCTCACCCGCTTCGGCGCCACCCATCCCGTCGCACACTACATACAAAAAGTTTCGCGCCGGCTCGACCATCGAGTCGCGGAAATACTCGACGCTCATTACCGCGTCTTCGTTGTGGTCGCGCACCATCCCGACGTCGGTCAGCGCCGCCGAGCGGATCGTGATGACACCCAGAAGCCGGGCCAGTTCCGTCTTGAGCTCGTCAACCGTCGCCCATCGGTCCCCCGCTGAGAACAGGAGCGCGCGGCGGATAGCCTGCTCCAATTCGGGCGAAATCACGTGCGGCGGGTAAAAGTTGATTCTTCCCGCCTCCTCGCGCCAACTCTCGGATTCCAGCCGCTCGCCCGTCACCATCGTGTAAAGCAGCGCCCCGATCGAAAAAATATCGGCGCGCTTGTCGACTTTTTTGGCTCGATAAATTTCAGGCGCCGTGTATCCGTCGTTGAAAATAGGCTCGTCCTGAAGCTCGTTGTCGTTGGTCACACAGTCGAGTCCCGTCATCCTGACCCGCCCCTCGCGGTCAAAGGCTATCGAGTCCGGACAGATGTCGTTCAGACGCAGCCCTCGGCGATGCATCAAGGAAACCGCCTGGCAGACTTGAATTGCTACGGAAATCGCTTGTGGCTCGTCAAACTTTCCCGCCTTGAGCCGGCGCGAAAGCGGCACCAGTTCGGTGTCAGGGTAGACCAGGTAGACGCGATCTCCGCTCGCGAAGCCCGACAGCGCGCGATCAAAGGCAGGATGGTTAAGCGTCAACGATAGCGCAAGCACTCTTTCGAAGACCTCGCCCAGGTCTTCGCGCTCAAGATCTTCCGGTCCGAGCGCGATAGCTTCGCCGGTCGTGGCGCCAGCGCCGTTCTCGGCGGGCTTTGCCTCTTGCGAAGGCTGTTCATCAGCGGAGGTCTCGGCGCTGGCCGCGACGGCCTCCTCGGACGAAACACCCTCGCCGGTATCCGGAGCGACGGTGGCTCCTTCGGATTGAGCAACTTCGGCCTGCGCGCCTTCGTCGCCCGCCGGCGCCGCGGGCGGCGGTTTGAGCTCTTTGGTCTTGGCCTGCGGACCAGCCGGATTTTCTTCTTCCGGCGGAGCGGCTTCGGTGGCTTTGTCCTCCCGCGTCTCGGCTGTCTGCGGAGCAGGGTCTTGCCGCGGTCCCAGGCGCTCTCGAAGTCTTACCTTTTCGCTCTTATCGTTGCCGGTTTTCAGGATCGCGCGATAGCGATTCTCGACCGAGTCCTGGCCGATGAGCTCGACGATCTCGTATCGGTCTTTGAGAATCGTGCCCGCGGCGAGCGGTTGCGGGCACAGCGGGGGCGCGGACTCTGTCGGCGTCCCTGCGAGCCCCTGGCCGCATCGATCGCAGAACTTGGCGTCGTCCGCTGATTCAAGGCCGCACTCGGGGCAGGTGATCATACCTATTCAGCCCTTTCTGAATTCCAATATAGCAGAACCCAGTACCACTTGGTCATAGTCCTTCAGTTTGTAGAGCTGGTCACGGCCCAATCTGCCGCGTCCAACGATATAGGTTCCGTTCAGACTTCCGAGGTCGCGGATGAAGTAGTCGGAACCGCGCTTTAAAATCTCGGCGTGCCGTCGCGAGACGCGCTCGGCTCCGTGGACCACACCGCTCAGATTGATATCGGGCCTGTCCATGGGATCGGTCGAGCGGCCTATCACCGCGCGCATCCCTGAAATCCGGAATTCGGCTCCGTCGGATCGCGATACGAGCTTCGCCGTCGGCTCCGCACCAGTGACTGCCGGCTTCAACGGGTACTGTGAGGCGCCGGAACGCGCCTGGGTGCTTGCCGGTGGCGCGGGCCGATGGACAGGCGCTGACGGGGGCCCCGGGCGCGTATATGGGGTGAGATCCTGGGTCTTCGCGGTCGAAGAAACACCGCGCGCCGGCTCGGGTTCGCTCTCTTCCGAGGCAGCCGGGGCGATCGCGCTCAACCCCGCCTTAAGGCCTCGGCCCAGCAGAGCAAGGGCCCTTTCAGTGAGTTCCTGAGCCTTGCGCGCGCCGGTTGCGCCTCGCCCGGGAGCCCGGCTTGCGCCCGGTTTGACAGGCTTGTTGAGCACGATCGTCCGCATCGCGGAGGCGGCCGGGCCCGATGGCAAACGCGGCGTCTGCGGAGAAGGCGATGGGGATGGCGCGGGCGCAAAGGGCGCCGGCGCCGGCTTGGAAAGCACCACCGTCCTCATCCCGGCGATTGGCGCTTGTGTGCCCGTGCCGCCATGAGATAAAGCCGCGTCGTCCGGCCGAGGCAGCGCGTCAAGCATCTCGCGCGCGTCGCGTGGGCGCTTGGCGATATCGTTTTCCAGCGCCCATATGATGACCCGCGCGGTCTTGGGCGAAACGGCCGGGTTGAGCTGGTTCACGGGCGGAAAGCTAAACGGAGGCTCCAGTTGGGGATCGCGTCCGGTCAACAGATGATGCATCGTGGCCGCGAGCGAGTAGAGGTCCGAGCGCGGCTCCATCTTGCCGAGATATTGCTCGGGCGGCGCGTAGCCGACCGAACCTATCTGGGTGCCGCGACCGCCGGGCGGCAGAAACCGCGCAATTCCGAAATCGATCAGCATCGCCCGCCCGTCACGGTCGATCATGATGTTTCCGGGTTTCAGGTCGCGGTACACGATAGGCGGCTTTTGGCCGTGGAGAAATTCCAGCACTTCGAGGATCTGGCGCGCCCACGTCAGAACCTTCTCCTCGGGAAGCCTTCCACCGGGCCCGAGCTTGTCGATCATGGCCTGGAGGTCGCCGCCCGCGACGAACTCCATCACCAGGTAATGACGACCGCCCTCGACGAAGTAATCGATAAGGCTCGGAATCCCAGGATGGGACAGCACCGCGAGCACCCGCGCCTCGCGAGCGAAGTCCTCGATCGCCTTTTTCTCCTTGATCCCGTCGCCAACGATCATTTCCTTGATCGCGACGGGACGATTGGCGAGCCGGGTGTCGTTGCCCAGGTACACCCGTCCCATGCCGCCCGCGCCGAGCACCCTTTTGATTCGGTAACGGCCGTCAAGCAGATGGCCGGCGGCGAGCGGCTCACCGGATTTCATGCGACTGACTGAATGAAAGCGCGCGGCGAAAGCCCGGACCCGGTTGCCGCCGCAATTACGCTACGAAATCGGCTCGACGACCAGTTTCAGGAACGTCTTGCCGATGATCACCTCGTCACCCGATTTCAGCTCGACCGGGTTGCCCGGTTGAATTCTCGGTCCACGGTTGACATAGGTGCCGTTCAGGCTGCCGATATCCTCGATAGTTATTTTGCCGCCGTCGATCCGCACGAGCGCGTGGCGGCGTGAAATCTTGGCCTCGGGATCGTCGGCATCGAGATCAACTTCGGGAAATGCGCCCGTATCTGGATCCCAGCGTCCAATCTGGTTGTTGCCGTCTTCGAGCGGGAACTCGTGGCCTTTTCTGCCTCCGCGCACGACGACGAACTTCGCCTTGAAGGGAGCCGCGGCGGCACTTGGCGCGGCGGCCGGCTGGGGTCCAGCCGCGGGCTTGGGTTGAAGCTCACCGGTCGGCGCTTCGGATTCTCCGCCCGGCTTGGCTTCCTGGGCCTCGGGAGCCGGTGCGCCAGCTTCGGGTTCGACCGCAGCCGGCTCCGCTTCGACGGCGGCCACGGCCGGCTCGGCTTGGGCTGCGGGGCGCTCGGCCGCAGCCTCTTCGGCTTTTGGCGGCTCGCCTCCGGCTGCGGGCTTTTCCGCAGGAACGAGCTTCGCTCCGCAACTGTCACAATAGTCAAGCCCGTCCATATTCTCGTAGCCGCACTCGCTGCACTTGATCATCGCCTTTAAGCCCCTTTGCCTTCCGCTCGAGGTCTTCCCTAGGTTTGCGTCCGATTTCTCTATCCGTTGATTGGTTCGATGGCTTCCTGGCTCTTAATCCGGCTTCTGGAGCTCCTTCAACGCTTCCGGATCCAGCATCTGGGTTTTGCGTACCACAGCTTGTGCCTGGAGGAGCGTGGTCTTGGCTGCCTTGGTCTGAAGTGTCTGGGTCTGCTTGATCTGATCCATCAGGCCGCTCAGCGCCTGCGTGGCCTTGACGTTTCCGAGTCGCTCCGTGCCCTGGATAGCATTACTGAGAAGCCGAGTGGCACGATCCACGTTGCCGGCCTTCAGTTCCTCTTCGGCCTTGGCCTGCAGCTTTGCAATCGAAACCTGATCGACGAGGTTCATCACCCGCCCGTTGCGTTTGCTGGTGAGCGTGCGATCGAGCGTGTACTCGACGGTAACATCGCATGTCGTCGAGCGTTCGCCCACACCGGGAACCTCGTAGTACAAGACGTTCCGCGAGATTCGGACCGGGCCCGGCTTGCGCGGCGGCAATACCAGGGTGAGCAGGACCGAACCGGGCACCCCCGCTTCGAGATCCCCTATCTGGAAAGTCACCTTTCGCTCATCGACGAGCGGCGTGCCCAGCGCATAAATCTCGGGGCTTGCGCGAAAGGCCTCGCGCACCTGCACGCCCTGCGACAACGTCACTTCCATTCGGCCATTTCTGATCGTGACCGCGCGCAGACCCTGCAGCTCGTCCTCGAAGATCGAGGGGATTTCGGACGGTTCGCCGATGAAATGATATTTGCCGTTGGACTCCTGCGCGATCCGCATCAGGAGCTTCTCGTTGAACTCGACGCCGACGCCCATCGTGGAGAACGACATCGCCTCGCGATACTGCGTGGCGAGATCCAGGCACGCCGACTCCTGGTAGGTCTGGCCGTCGGTCAGCACCAGGACGCGGTTGAGGCGCTGGGGCGAGTGATTTCGGTTGACCTGCTCGATCGCCGCCTGCATCCCAAGCGCCATCTGCGTGCCGCCGCCGATTTCGAGCAGGTCGATATCGTCGAGTGCGCGCCTAACCGCGGAACGGTCATGAATCTGCTCGGGTTCGATTATCAGTTTGGCACGATCGGCGAATGCGATCACCGAAACCTTGTCCTCGGGCGCAACATTGTCGGCAAGAAACTTGACGGCCTCGACGACGAATTCCAGTCTGCGCTCGTCGTACATCGAACCCGAGCGGTCCACGACCACGCTCAGGTTCAGAGGCAGGCGTCCTTTGCCGTTGCCGGCGTCGGCACCAGCCGCGCCAGCGATCGCCTCCAACAGGATGTACAAAATGTAATTTTCCGCACTGGAAAGAACGTGATCGCTGCTCGCAAGAGCCTGAAACGTAAGAGACTCGGCCATTTTCGAGAAATTCTCCCGTTCGTCAATTCTAGGTGCAAATTTCCACACGGCGCAACCACTATCTGATCCCGGCGCGACCGTGTCTGGGCGCTCCAACGCCCGTGCTCAATGATTCTACACTGCGGGAGCGCTTTTCGTCCTCGCTCCGCTTGGGCTATAGTCAGGCACTGTCCGCTCCCGATTCGACGCCGCGTCATCTTGAGGGGGAACGAAATGAGTTTGCGTGGCAAGTGCGCGATTGCAGGTTTGGGTCAGACCCGGATGGGAAAGAATTTCGACCATCCGAACGCCATGGGCTTCGCGGTCGAAGCCGTAAAGCTCGCCCTCGACGACGCCGGACTGACGCGCGACGACCTCGACGGCCTTCTGGTCAACCCGGGCATCACCTGGTCGGAAAACCAGATGGCGTCGTTTTCGCTTCAGCAGGCGCTCGGGCTGCGTAACCTGCGCTTGAGCGCGATGATGAACCTCGGCGGAGCGACCGGGGCCGCGATGATAATGCACGCGGTACAGGCGATCGCTTCGGGGATGGCGAACACGGTCGCCTGCGTTTTCGCCGACGCTCCATTGCGGCCGCCCTCGCCCAGGAAAAACGGCGGCGGCTCGGCCGCGGCTTACGGATTCGCGCGCGGGTTGAACGCGGCATACGGACTTTTCGGCGTCAACGCGCAGTATGCCTTCGTTGCGCGTCGGCACATGCACCTCTACGGCACGACGAGCGACCATCTCGGCGCTATCGCGGTTGCGCAACGCAAGTGGGCCAATATGAACCCGGCCGCGCAGTTTTGCGACACTCCGATGACGCTTGACGATTACCATGAGTCGCGCTGGGTGGTTGAGCCGTTCCATCTGTACGACTGCTGCCTGGTTTCCAACGGTGGCCTCGCGGTCATTGTTACGTCGTCCGACCGGGCGAAAGATTTGAAGAAGCCGCCGGTATACATCCTAGGCATGGGCCAGGGCCATCCGGGGGGCGACCCGATGGATACACTTGTGTCCGGCGCGCCAATCGCCAAGGAGACCGCATTCGCGATGGCGGGTGTGGAACTTTCCGACATTCAACTTGCGGAACTCTATGATTGCTACACCTTCACCGTCCTGGTGACGCTCGAGGACTACGGTTTTTGCCCCAAAGGCGAGGGTGGACCGTTTGTCGCCGACGGCAAGACCGCTCCCGGCGGGTCGCTGCCGGTAAATACAGGCGGTGGTCAGCTCAGTTCCTTCTATATGTGGGGGATGACCCCGGTTGCGGAGGCTGTGGCACAAGTCAGAGGCGAGGCCGGAACTCGGCAGGTTCCCCGGCATGACGTATGCTTGGTATCCGGCAACGGTGGCATCCTGTCGACCCATTCGACTCTGGTTCTCTCAACCCGCATATAGCGCGATTAGACGCGCTAAACCTGAAACAACCAACAGGCCAACGCAGAGCCTTATCGGAAATTCAGCAAAATGTCAGAGCAAACCAGTCCCGCCACCGCCATCTCCAAGCCGATCCCCTCGATTACCCCGGACCTTGCGGAATTCTTCGCCGGCGCGCGACGCGGCGAACTTATGGTGCAAAAATGCCAGGGGTGCGGCGTTTTACGCTTCCCCGCCCATGAAACCTGCGCAAATTGCCTCGACGGACAGGCAAAGTGGGTGCCTGTCAGCGGCCGGGGCACGATCTATAGCTTCAACATCATGCATCAGGTCTACCATCCGGGGTTTGCCGGGGAGGTTCCCTACGCGGTTGTAGTGGTACAATTGGATGAGGGAGTGAAATTCATATCGAACCTCGTAGGCATCAAACCGCATGACATCCGATGCGGAATGCCGGTGGAAGTGATATTCGAAAAGGTTAGCGAGGAGATAACGCTTCCGAAATTCCGTCCCCGGGCGGGCAACTGATCGGCCCCTGCCAACCCTGCCCCGCACGTTGAAGAGCGTCTCAAACGCAAATGTTTTCGCTCGATAAAAAATACCTTCAGAGCCTGGTGGAAAGCTCACCCGATATAATCGTCGCGGTCGACCGCCAAGGCACCATTATTTATTACAACGATGGAGCCCGCGAAAATCTTCATTACTCCCCCGAAGAAATAATCGGCGAGAAGGTCACCCGCATCTACCCGTCGCTCGATGAGGCGCGCCGCGTGATGAAGGCGATGCGCGAGTCGTCGAACAAGGGGCGCATCGCGAGCTTCGAGACCGTCTTCCGCAACAAGGACGGCGAACTTATCCCCGTCGCCATCTCCGGTTCGCTCATCCGCGACGAGCAGGGCAATGAAATCGGCTCCATCGGCTTCGCGCGCGACGTCCGCAGGATGCGCCGGCGCGAGCAGCTTGCCACCGCGGGCGAAATCGCGGTCAGCCTTGCCCATGAGATCAACAACCCGCTCGAATCGATCACCAACAACCTCGAACTCCTGTCCCGCGCGGTCGAGAGCCATCTGAGCGAAGCCGAACTCGCGGTCGAACACCAGCACATGGACGCGATCCGTGAGAGCGTCGGCCGGGTTACCGCGATCGTGCGCCGGCTCGACGAGATGTGCCGCAAGGGCATCTACGAAACCCGCGACTACATGGCGGGCAAACGGATGGCGGACCTGGCTCCGCGCGAGGGCGAAGCCGAGAAACCCGAGTCGCGCGCCGTCGGTGAGGTGAGCTGGCCGCTCGCCGGGATGGCCGTCCTGGTACTCGACGATGACACCTCGGTGGTCAATTCGCTGGCCGATCTCCTGCGCGCCGAGCGATGTATCGTGTACACGACAACGAGGCCGAGCGCCGCGCTCGGAATCGTGCGTAACGTAAAGCTCGACGCGGTTATCTCGGACGTCGTGATGCCCGAGATGGACGGCTATGAATTCTACCTGCGGCTCAGGGAAGAGATGCCCGAACTGCCGGTCATCCTGATGACCGCCTACTATTACGACAAGGATCACATCATCAAGCGCAGCCGGCTGCGCGGGCTTGAGGGCGCTATCTTCAAAAAGCCCGTCAATCCGGCCAAGCTGCGCCAGATGCTCGCGCAGGTGCGGCGGAAAGCCCAGGTTCAGAAGCCTCAACGGGTGACCCAGGGCGCGGCTTGAGACTCGTCCGCCGATGAAGGCGAAACCGCCGCGCAAAAGCTCCAGCAACAAAAGACCGCGGCGCAAAGCCGGGTCCCGCACGCGCATCGCGCGCCGCCGCTACCCAATCCTCGAATTAGACACCACCCCGGTCGCCGTTCTCGAGCCGAGTGCGGTGTCACGGCCCTCGGACGTGCCGGAGCATTGCGTGCTCTGCTTTTTCCAGGACGTGATCGACGGCCTTCGCCTAAACGGCGCGCGCGAGATCGGGCGGCGACGCAGCGAACTCGGCAACCATCCCATTAACGAGATCGATTTCGACGGCCGCCGACTCGTCGTCGTCCATCCCCGGGTGGGCGCTCCGATGGCGGCGGCGATGCTCGAGGCTTTAATCGCGATGGGATGCCGGAAGTTCATCGCGTGCGGCGGCGCAGGCGTGCTCGACGGCGCGATTGCCGTCGGCCACATTATCGTTCCCACCGCCGCGATACGCGACGAGGGGACCTCGTACCACTATCTTCCCGCCGCGCGGGAGATCGAGCCGAGCCCGCGCGCGGTGGCGGCAATCGAAACCGTGCTCAAGGCGCGCGGTTACGATTATCTGGCTGCGAAGACCTGGACCACTGACGGGCTCTACCGCGAAACACGCGCAAAGGTGCTGATGAGAAAACGCGAGGGATGCCTCACGGTCGAGATGGAAGCGGCGGCGTTCTTCGCGGTCGCGAAATTTCGCGGCGTGGAGTTCGGGCAAATCCTGTACGCGGGCGATGACCTGAGCGGCGAATGGGACCATCGCAACTGGATGCGCCACGAAGTACGCGAGCGTCTGTTCGTGCTCGCCGCTGAGTCCTGCCTCAAACTTTGACCGCGCAAACGGGGGAACCCGGTCAGGCAATTTTGCCGGCCTTGGGACTGACCGTCAGGCGATAGCGGTCGTCCACGCGCGCAACCGTCACCGCCGCGTCGAACGCATCCGAGAGAACGCCGCTGGTCAGTGCGCGCTCTCTCGGGCCCGCCGCGAGCACGCGCCCGCGCTTGAGCACCAGCACGTGGGTAAAGCATGGCACGATTTCCTCGACATGATGCGTCACCAGGACCAGCGCGGGCGCTTCGGCAGTGCGCGCCAGCCGGTCGAGGAAGCCGACAAACTGCTCGCGCGCGACCGGGTCGAGACCCGCGCACGGCTCGTCGAGGATGAGAAGTTCCGGCCGCGCCATCAGCGCCCGTCCAATCAGCACGCGCTGGCGTTCACCCTGCGAGAGATAGCGCCAGGGGCGATCGCAAAGCGCCTCGGCCTCGACCATCCGCAGGATATCCATCGCGCGCGCACGCTCGGATTCGTCCTCGCCGCCCCAAAGCCCGATCATCGCGCGCTTGCCGCTCAGGACCGTTTCGAGCGCGTGCTCATGCGCGGGCATCATCTGCTGAATCGCGGAGCTTACGATTCCGACCCGCTTTCTGAGGTCGCGCCAATCGGTGCGTCCGTAGGTTTCGCCGAGCACGCTGATCGAGCCGTCGGTGAGCGGCAGATATCCCGTCATCGCGCTCAACAGCGAGGTCTTGCCCGATCCGTTCGCGCCCATCACGACCCAATGCTCGCCGCGTTCGACGCGCCAATCGACATTGTCGAGAATCAAGATTTCCCGCTCGACCGTGAGGCCGGCGATCTCGATAACGGGACTGGTTTCTCGCATTCAAAACCCGCGCGGTTCAGTTCGTCATCACGACGAAGCCGGTTCCGGCGTTCAAGTTGGCGGGGCTTTCGGTGTTGAAAGTGCCCACCGCGCACAGCGCCTGGCCGCAACTGCCGTTTATCTGCATCTGCGCGACGGTGCCGTCGCCATTGTCGCCCGTATAGACGTTCGCGCCCTGCGGATCGACCGCAAGTCCGGTCGGCGCGTTGGGTCCCGACACCGCGTTGAGCAGCGTCAGGTTCGCCGCGAGCCTGCTGAAGGCCGAAACCGAGTTTCCAGCCGAATTGGCCGTAAACAGATAGTAGTTGCCGCCGTTTAGGGCGAGCCCAATTCCGAGCGGCTGGCTCGTTACGCTTCCGGTCGTAAACGTCCCGGCGAAGATGAGTGTCCCGCTCGAAACCATGAATCCGGAGACCGCGCCCGTCGAGAGATCGGTGACGAACAGGTATTCGCCGCTGGAATCCGACGCCGCCGCTTCGAATTCGGGAGTTCCCGTCGTGGTTCCAAGGCTGGGCGTCGCGGCCCCGTTCAACGTCAGCGTGCCGTTGGAATTGATTATGTACGACCAGATCACGCCGGCGGTGTTATCGGAGACGTAGAGGTACGAACCATCGGGAGTGATCGTGATACCGAGCGGTCCGGCCAGACCCGTCACAGTGCCTATCGAACTCAGGGTTCCCGAGGAGCCGATCGAGTATTCGGAAACCGTTCCGTTCGTACCGCCGCCAAAGTTGGTAACGTAAACGTACTGGCCGCTGGGAGTGATCGCGATCGCTTCGGGGTTGGTGCCGGACGCAACCTTGCCGATACTCGAAAGCGTGCCGTTGCCGCTAATCGAAAACTCGCGCACATAGCCGTCCGCATAATTGGCCGCGTAGAGGTAACTGTTCGAGGGGTCGATCGCGAGACCCCTCGGACCCTGGCTCGCGCCCGCCGTCACCGTACCCTTGAGCGTCAGCGCGCCGGTCGAGGTGTTGCGGGCGAACTCCGCGATTCGCCCGTCGTTGTAATTCGAAGCGTACAGAAACGCTCCCGTGCCGGGCGACGGCGACGACGTCGGCGTGGCGCTCGCACTGGAATAATTGCCGAAGCCGAAGGTGTTGCCGCATCCGGCGGTCGTGCCCAGCGCCATCGCGACGAGCGCGAGCGCGACCAGCGTTGGCGCAACCCGTGCCATTGCTTTCAAATTTCCCATAGATCCGGCTGACCTCGCCTCCGTCTTCGACTCTCGTTCCCGCATCGTGCGCGCGACTGGATAAAACAATCCCAGAATCGCCCGCGGATACAAGACGCTCGAAACGAGCCGCAACACTTGACATCGCAGCCGATTCGGAGCGAGACGAAGCGTAGCAGGGTGTTGAGAAAAGCGGAAAAATACAATCTGAATCGGAGCATGGTCTCAACACCGCTGCCAGACACAGGCGGAGGGCCGGCGATGGCAAAAATTGATTTCGCAAAAATTCCGCGGTTCTCGGAACTGCCGGTAAAAAAGGGCGCACCCGAAGATTCGTCATGGGGCGTCTTCGGCGACGACGATGAGCTTGGATGCCTGAACTTTCTCACGCCCGAGGGCGTGGTCGAGGCGGCGGGGCTGGTGCGGAAGGGCAAGGTGTTCCGGCTCGACACCCCAATCAACTACGCCAAGCCTCCTCTCTTCAATCGCACGCCTGCAAGGCACAATATCGTCACCTTCGAGCAGTACGGATTGCTCGGCCATGACGATTCGCTCGACAACTACAACACCCAGGAAGGAAGCCAGTGGGACGGTCTCGCCCATATCGGCCACGTCCGCCATCGCGCCTTCTACAACGGCGTCAAGCCAAGCGAGATAAAGGACGGCCCCGACGGCAAACTCGGCATCCATAAGTGGGCCGACAAATTCGTCGGGCGGGCGGCGCTCGTCGATGTCTGCAAGTATCGAAACGAACAGGGCCGTCCGCTCAATCCGCTCAGCAACGAGAAATACAGCCTCGACGATCTCAAGCAGGCGCTTGCGGCCCAGCGCACCACTCTCAAGCCCGGGACAATCCTGCTGATACGGACCGGATGGATGCAGGCGTATCTGAAAGCGTCGGACGCGGAGAAGCGCGCGATGGCGCCGCTGGAAGCGCTCAAGTCATGCGGTATCGACGACAGCCGCGATATGGTCGCGTGGTTCTGGGATAATCGACTCGCCGCGGTCGGCACGGATTGTCCCGCCGTCGAACCGTGGCCGTGGGACTTCAAGAACGAAGGCGCGCTCCATTATCGCACGCTCTCGCTGCTCGGGCTTCCGATCGGCGAGCAGTTCGTGCTCGACGCGCTCGCCGCGGATTGCGCGGCGGACGGCCGCTATGAGTTCATGCTGGTTTCGGTGCCGCTCAACCTTGAGGGCGGAATCGCGTCGCCGCCCAACGCGGTCGCGATCAAATAAGACGACGCCGACGCGGGCGCCCGGTTTCGCCAGCGGCGCCGGATATGACCGCAATCGCAAGGCGCACCGCCCGCTCCATCATTTCGAGCGACATGCTGGGACTTGCGGGACGGCGCGCGGCCTGCGCCGCGTCGTAGGGCAGATGGATAAAGCCCGCCGGCACGGCCGGCCTGCGACGCAGCGCATGAAGCGCCGCGTACATCGCGGCGTTGCACGCATACGCGCCAGCGCTGAGCGAGATCGTCGCGGGAATCCGATGGCGGCGGAGCGCCTTCAGGACCGCCGCAAGCGGAAGCCGCGCAAAGTACGCGTCGGGCGCTCCGTCAATCAGCGTACGCGCGTCGCCGCGCGTGTCGAGTTGTCCGCCATTGCGGTCCTGGAAAAGGTTTATCGCGACCCGTTCGAGCGAGATCGCCGCCCGTCCGCCAGCCTGCCCGAGCCCGAGGAAGGCCCGCGGCCTGAAACGCTCGATCGCGTCGGTCACGTGTGCAGCGGTTTTGACGCAATTGACCGGCGCGCGGATCGCCTTGACGGCCAGTCCTTCGATAATCTCGCCGTCGAGCGCGCGCGCAACCTCCCACGACGGGTTTATCCGCTCGCCGCCGAACGGCTCGAAGCCGGTTACGACAATTAACGACGCCATCGCGGCAAGAGAAGGCCCGGCTACTGTTTCGGTCGCCGCGGATGCTCGATTGGCACGTCGTCGCGATTGCCCCATTCGGCCCACGAGCCCCAGTAATTGCGCACGTTCGGATAACCCGCAAGCCTTAGCGCGAAGTAGGCGTGCGCCGCGCGATAACCGCCCTGGCAGTACGGGATTATCTCCGCCTCGGCGTCCAGCCCGAGCTTCTCGTACGTCGCTCGCAAGTCCGAAGCTCGCTTGAAGCGGCCCGCAGCGTCGAGCGCCTCGGTCCAGTCCAGATGATACGCGCCGGGGATTGCGCCGCCGCGCCTGGCGCGCACCCGCTCGCTGTAATATTCGGCGTCGCTGCGCACGTCGAATAGCTGCACGTCGAGCCTCCCGAGCCGTTCGACGATATACGGCCGCGAGGCCGCCGCTTCGTCACACGGCGCGCCGTCGAATCGCGCGGGCGCAACCGGATGCGCCTCGGTCACGAGCCGTTCGCCAAAAAGCGCACCGAGGCCGCCGTCGAGGATCTTCGCGCCGCGATGTCCCATGAACTCCAGCGCCCACGCGCATCGCGCCGCTCGCATCCCGGAGTTCTCCTCATAGAAGACGACGGTCTTGCGCGTGGTTATCCCGAGTGCCGAGAAGATCCATTCGAGCTGCGTCTTGAATTCGGCCGTGCCGTGCGTGTCGGACTCGTAATAGTGAAACGGAAACGGGTCGAGATGACGGGCGCCCGCGAGATGCCCCGCCCAGTAGTCCTTTGCCGAGCGCGTGTCGACAATAATCACGTCCGGGTCGTCGCGATGCGCCCTGAGCCACCGCGCGTCAATCAGGAAATCCGCCTTATTTTCCGTCTGCGCCATCGAAAACGTCCTCTGCGCGAAGGTCGAACCGTGCGGTTCGCAACCGCCGCCGCACCTTAGTGTGGAATCCCATTAATAATTTTACAGCGGACGCCAGTGGCATGAGATTCTTCGCTTCGGCAGCCTTCGCTCAGAATGACCAACAATCGTGCGCGCGCCTGTCATTCTGAGCGAAGCGAAGAATCTCATGCCACCGAGCGACATCCCATAAACCTATCTGCGGGACACCACATTAGCAGGCCTTTGAGAAAAGCGGGAAAACCCCGAATCTGAATCGAAGCATGGTCTCAACCGCCTGCTACGCGGCGCGAACCCCGCATCCGACCGCTTCGCCAATAGAGCGGAATCCCTTGCCCCGCAGCAAAGCGCCAAGCCCCGTCTTGATCGCGCTGACCAGTCCCGGCCCCTCGTAAACAAGGCCCGTGTAAAGCTCGACCAGGCTTGCCCCGGCCGCGATATGGCCGAACGCATCCTCTGCGCTCATTATTCCGCCCGCCCCGATTATCGCGATTCTGCCGCCGGTATGGCGATAGATGTCCGCGATGAGCCCTCGCGCGACGGGCAGAAGCGGGGCTCCGCTCAATCCCCCTTCGAGCCCGGATTTGATTCCGACCTCTTCGCGGCGAATCGTCGTGTTCGTCGCCACGATCCCGTCGACCTTGAGCGCAACCGCGGTGTCGCAGATCGCGTGAAGCGTGGCCCGGTCGAGGTCGGGCGCGACCTTCACCAGGAGCGGCGGCCTTCGCATCCCCGGGGCAATCTCCGCGCCCATCGCTGCCAACAGTTCGCGCATCCGAAGCGGCGACTGCCAGTTCCTGAGCCCGGGCGTGTTCGGCGAACTCACGTTGATCACCACGAAATCCGCCATCGGTCCGAGCCGCCGCATCAGCGCGGCGTAATCCTCCGCAACGCGGTCGGGCGGCGTGTCCTTGTTGGGACCGAAGTTCAGCGCGAGCGGGATTTTAATGCCGCGGCGGCGAAGCCGCTCGATACGCGCGGCGACCGCCTCGGCGCCTTCGCTCGGAAAGCCGAGCCGATTGATCACCGCGCGGTTTTGCGGCAAGCGCCACACTCTCGGCGGCGGATTTCCCGGCTGCGGGCGCGGGGTGATCGTTCCAAGCTCGGCAAATCCGAATCCCATCGCCTGCCATGCGTGCGCGGCGCGCGCGTCCTTGTCCATCCCGGCGGCGAGCCCGACCGGATTGGTGAAATGAATGCCAAAGAGATCGATTCCGAGTTCCGGCGGGTCGCGGCGGACACCGAGCGCGGGCATCGCGGCAAGGACCGAAATCGCAAGCCGATGCGCCCGTTCCGCATCGAACCGAAACAGGATTGGGCGCACCATCGTGCGATAGATGATTTGCGCGAGCGCCGGCATCGTTCCGGCAATCTAGAGCGATGAGCACGGGCAGGCAATCAGCATTCAATCCATGCACCGCCGCTTCTGTTGCGCACATGCACGCAAACCGGGCAAGATGCGTTTTTGCTTCGGTTGAAGTAGAATGCCCAAAAAGCCTTGGAGTGAAGACAATTGCCGACTTACCAGTGTTCAAAATGCAAGGCCAAGGCTGAGTACCAGATGCCGGTTCGGGACGCTCGGCTTTGGGATTTCCGCTGCGAGAAACACAAGACTCCCGTCCATTCGAAGATGGCCGCCGCACCGAAGGGCCCGGCTGCCGGAGCCAGGGCGCGCCGTTAGCGCATAGCCGGCACGCAGCCGAGGGGAAGCGTGGGCAACCAGGCGACGATGCAGGTAAAGCTGATCGATTACGCGCGCGCGCCGCTCGAGAAGCTCTACGCGGCGTTCCGCACCTGTTATTCCTCGGACAGCCCGATCGAGATCTGGCGCAATATCGAGGCGGAAAAAATCAGCCACGACAAGATTCGCGAGTTCATCGGCGAGCGTCTTAAGACCGGCCACGCCTCGCCGCTCGAACAGGTCGTCTTCTGGTTCGGGATCGCCAACGTCTCGCGCTCGCTCTCGCATCAGTTCGTCCGCCATCGCATCGGCATCAGCTTCGAGCAGCAGAGCCAGCGCTACGTAAAGTTCAAGCAGGAACGGCTTGCCTTCGTGATGCCCGAGTCGTGGCAGCGCGCCGGCCTCGACCGCGAATTCGAGGAACTTCTCGGCCGCACCTCGGAACTCTACGCGCGCGCGCTCAAGGCCGGCATCCCGGCCGAGGATGCGCGCTTCGTGCTGCCCAACGCGGCGCCGACGAATTTCCACGTGATGGTGAATTTCGCCGAGATGCTCCATATCTGCGACCTAAGGCTGTGCGTGCGGGCGCAATGGGAGATTCGGCGGATGGTCGCGCTGATGCGCGCCGAGATAAAGCGCATATTGCCCGAAATCGCGGTCTTCCTGCAGCCGAAATGCGGGGAGAACCGGATGGGCTACTGCGACGAAACGCTGGAGGACTGGAAGAAATGCCCGCTCGGCCGGGTGCGCCCGCACAAGTCCTCGCTGTTCGAGCTTTACGATCGCTACGGCTCGGCCAAGGCGCGCGCGCTCGGCGAGCAGGAGTTTCGCGCCGTCGAGGAAAAGGAACAACTCTGAAGTTCCTTTCGCCGCGTGCCCACGCATTCCCTTGAAGGGCGTTGGTTTTTGCTCCGGTGAACGAGAAGTTCCAGCAGGCGATCGAGACCTTCAATCGCGGCGAGTACTTCGACGCGGCCGAGCAGTTCGAATATGCGGCCGCGGCGCTCGGCGATGAGCTGAAAGCGCTCGCCGGAGCGCTCAACCGTATCGCCGCCGCCCTTCATCTTCGCTTCGAGCGCGGCGGGCGTCAGGCCGCGGTCAATCTGCTGTCGCAGGCGATGCTCCTGCTCGACGACATGAAACCGGAACGCGGCGGAATCGACGTCGAGCGTCTGTACGAGGAACTCCACGCCTACACCGAGGAAATCCGCGCGACTCCGCGCGACGAGCGCTACGGCCTCAAGCATCGCGCGCGACTTTTCATCGAACGCCGCCGTGCCCCGCGAATCGAACGCGTCCGCTGAGTCCGCCGAGGAACAACACGCCGCGGCAGTGCCGCAGCTCGACGCGGTTCGGGCCTCGATGCTCGGGTGCGTGCGATGCCGGGCGCTGGTCCGATGCCGCTCGCGGGTGGTGCCCGGAAGCGGCGACGCGCCGGCGCGCGTGATGTTCGTCGGAATCGCGCCGGGGCGTTTCGGCGGCGACCGGACCGGAGTTCCGTTTTCGGGCGATCGGTCGGGCGCGATGCTGCGCCGGATGATCGAGCGCTCGGGGCTGTCGCGGGTATTTATCACCAACCTGGTGCGCTGCAGTCCGCGCGATGCGCGCGGGCGAAACCGCGATCCGTCAAGCATCGAGATCGCGAACTGCCGCTCCCATGTGGACGCGGAGATAGCCCTCGTGCGTCCGCGGATTATCGCGTGCCTCGGACGCCTCGCGTGGCGGGAGCTTGCGGGGCGCGACGCGCCGTTTAAGCCCGAGCGGCCGGCGCCGCTGATGCGCGACGGCGCGATCATCTATCCGATGTACCATCCGGGCTACGTAATCCGCGGCGCGCTTTCCGAGCGCTCCTACGCACGCCAGTTCCGAAGGCTCGCGCACATCGTCGCCGGGGCCAAAGACGCAAGCATACGCGCCGATACCCCCGATTGACTGCCAACTCCCAGCCCTGCGATCCTTTCAACAAGTGCAGAAAATCGATCAGCAATTCGTAAGCGAGGGGCTCAAGCGCGCCCGGTACATCACCAACGAGCGTATCGAGACCGCGATTTACCTTGCCCTTGCGCTCGAAAAGCCGCTCCTGATCGAGGGCCCGGCAGGGTCAGGCAAGACCGAAGTCGCCAAGGTGCTGGCCGAGATGCTCCAAACGGAACTCATCCGGCTCCAGTGCTACGAGGGGCTGGACGAGGCGCGCGCGCTTTACGAATGGAACTACCAGAAGCAGTTGCTGCGCCTTCAGGCCGACGAGCATCGCGGGCTTGGCTGGAACGAAATCTCCGAGCATCTGTTCTCGCGCGAGTATCTGCTCGAACGCCCGCTATTGAAGGCGGTCGCCGCGCATCGCAAGGTCGTCCTGCTTATCGACGAAATCGACAAGGCCGACGAGGAATTCGAGGCGTTCCTGCTCGAACTGCTTTCGGATTTCCAGGTGAGCATCCCGGAACTCGGGACGATTCGCGCGGTCGAGCGGCCGGTTGTCGTGCTCACCTCGAACCGCACGCGCGAACTTTCCGAAGCGCTACGCCGCCGATGCCTGCATCTGTTTATCGACTTTCCCGGAATCGAGCAGGAGCGCAGGATTATCGAGCTCAAGGTTCCGGACCTCGACGCGCGGCTTGCGGCCGAGGCGGCGCGCTTCGTCAACGCGCTGCGCAAGCTCGGGCTTAAAAAGCCGCCCTCGGTGGCGGAGTCGCTCGACTGGGCGCGCGCGCTCGTGCGGCTCGGCGTCAGCGAGCTCAACACCGACGCGGTCAGAGCGACCCTCGGCGTGCTGCTCAAGCACGAGGACGACCGCGAGAAGGCGGAAGGAAAAGTCGCGGCACTGGTCCGACGCTCGGGATGAGCACGCTTGGCGAACAGCTCCTGCACTTCGTCGAGAGGCTTCGCGCGGCGGGCGTTCGGATTTCGGTTGCCGAGACGCTCGACGCGATGAACGCCGTCGCGCTTGCGGGAATCGAGATGGCGCGGATGCGCGAGGCGCTGTCGGCAACCTTGATAAAGGACGAGGCCGACCATCCGGTCTTCGACGAGCTTTTCACGGCTTTCTTCCGGCCACCCGGGGAAAAACGCGACATTTCGCGAAAGCGCCCGGGCGACAGGACCTCGATCTCGCCTGCCTCGGCGCGCTCACCGGGCGAATCTCCGGAAACTTCGCAAAGTCCCGAAACGCCTGAGCCGCATCGATCCGACAAGCCGCGCAAGCCCGGCGAAGAGCGCAAATCCAAAACACCCGCGAAGGAGCGAAGCGCCGAGGACGAGCGCACGACCCCGCATTCCGGCGAAGCGACAGGCCTTCGTAAAGAAGAACCGCGCGCCGCGGGCGAGGAACCCACCCCTGGAATCGAGGCTGGGCGGATTGCGCGGCTTCACGCGATTGAGCGCACTCCGTTCGCGCGCTATTCGGACCTCGAATACGAGCAGGCGCGTGAGGCGCTCGGTCCGCTCGCGCGCCGCTACCGGGTGCGCCTTGGGCGACGGCTCCGCGCCGCGAAGGCCGGGCGCGTCGATTTCCGCCGCACCATCCGCGCCTCCATCCAGCGGGGCGGCGCGTTCTCCGATCTGCGCTTTCGCGCGCGGCGTCCACGGCGCGTCGATCTCGTCGTTTTGGCCGACGTCTCCGGCTCGGTCAGATATTCGTCAACCCTGATGCTCGAACTCATCGCGGGCGCGCTCGCCCATTTCCGCCGCGTGCGCAGCTTCGTTTACGTCGATCGGCTTGCGGAAGCCGATTTCGAGGATGGGCATCTGGTGACGACGCCGGCGCTGGATCTTTACGCGCGCTCGGACTTCGGACGCGTGCTCGGCGAGCTATGGGAGCGGCGCGGCGAACTGCTCAATCGTGCGACGGTGTTGGTGATCATGGGCGACGGCCGCAACAACCGGCGTCCGGCGCGGGCCGACCTGCTGCGCGAAATGGCCCGGCTATGCCGCGCGGTGGTGTGGCTGATACCGGAAGAGCCCGAGCGATGGGGCACGGGAGACAGCGCGATCTTCCAGTACGCGCGCGAAATAAGCGCACTGCTGCGGTCGGGAAACCTGCGCGAGATGGAAAAAGCGCTGCTCGAAGTCGCATAAAGCGCGATTCGCGCCCGGACGGCCAAATGCTCATCGTATCGCGGGCAGCCCGCGCGCGGCTTGGCGCGAGCTGACTAATTCCAGGCGAGTCGTTGCAATTCGCCGCGCAGCTTCTCGAGCGCCTTGCGCCGCTGGCTGATGCGCGCTTCCTCCTCCGCGCCCAGTTCGCCGAGATAGCATCCGCGCTCCGGCAGCCATAGCACCGCGCGATAGGGGAACCCGCGGCGGATATCAGGATGGGCGCGCTCGGCGATAACGCCTTCGATTGCGGCTTCCGCGACCGACTCGCGCACGGTGTCATCCTCGCGGTAAACCAGCGCCGCCGCGGCGCGAATCCGCGCGCTTCGGCGTTCGGAGGCGACCCCGTGCATCCGCCGGATAACCTCTTCGGCAAGTTCGCGGTCCGACGCGCTCGCGTCCTCACCGAGCCATCGATGCGACCGGACGCCGGGCGCGCCGCCGAGCGCGTCGACTTCGAGTCCGCCGTCGTCGGCAAGGGTCGCGATTCCCGCCCGCTCGAAATAAAAGCGCGCCTTAAGCCGCGCGTTCTCGGCAAACGTCTCGCCGCTCTCCTCGGGAGCCTGCGAGATACCCGCGTCGGAGAGCGAAATCACTTCCAGCGGAAGGTCGCGCAGCAACAGGCGATACTCCGCGAGCTTGGCCGGATTGGTGGTCGCAACCAGGAGTTTTTTCATTCTTGCGGCGTGGAGCGCCGACGCGCGGGCTTCGCGCCCTCGGCTTTCGGCTGGTAAGTGAACTTGAGCGCGGCGCGTTCGCGATGCTCTTCGAGCGCGAGTTCGATCAGACGGTCAACCAGCTTTGGCAACGCGAGCCCCGAAGCCTCCCACAGCTTCGGATACATGCTGATCGCGGTGAAACCGGGAATCGTGTTGACCTCATTGACGAAGAGCTCCCCGAGGTCACGCCGCGCAAGAAAATCCACCCGCGCCATCCCGCGAAGCGAGAGCGCCTTGAACGCCTTTACCGCGAGCTTGCGTATCCGCTCGGCAACCACGCGGGGCAGGTCGGCGGGAATTTTCACCTCCGCGCCGTCAGGATCAACGTACTTCGACTCGTAGCTGTAGAAACGATGGCGGCCCTTGACCAGGATTTCGCCGACCACCGAAGCTTCAGGGCGCTCGTTGCCGAGCACCGCGCATTCCAGCTCGCGTCCTTCGCACGAGGCCTCGAGCAGCGCCGTGCGATCGTACTGAAACGCGTCGGCGAGCGCGGGGCCAAGCTCGCCGAAGCGCGCGACCCTGCTTATCCCGATCGAGGAGCCGAGTGCGTTGGGCTTGACGAAGACCGGGTAGCCAAGTTCGCGGGCGTATCGGCGCGCAAGTCTCGGCCGCTCCTCATATTCGCGGCGGGTAAGCGCGAAGTATCGCACGACCGGAACTCCCGCGTCGCGCAGAAGCCGCTTCTGTACGTCCTTGTCCATCCCGATTGCCGAGCCGAGAACCCCGGCGCCCACGTATGGAACCCCGGCCAGTTCGAGCAATCCCTGTATCGTCCCGTCCTCGCCGAAGGTTCCGTGCAGAACCGGAAAAACGACGTCGAGCGGACCGGGAATCGGCGTGGAGACGGCAGAGCGGGTTTTTCCCGCGCTCGCCGTGGGAACCAGGACGCGGCTGTCGCAATGAGGCAGCAGGGTTACCGGAGTGTCGCCGCGGGAAAGCGCGCGCAGTTTCGGAGCGGCTTCGGAGAGCAACTCGATCGCGTTGCGCTCGAGATACCATCGCCCGTCGCGATCGATTCCGATCGGCACGATTTCGTAGCGCGCGGAATCCATCGCGGACATGACGGTGAGCGCCGAGCGCAGCGATATCTCGTGCTCGCCCGAGCGTCCTCCGAACAGAACCCCTACCCTGAGCTTGCGGCCGTTCGACTTCGACATGTGCTGAGCGATTCCCCGAGCGCGGCTATCGGCGGCGCGTTCCCGCGCGACGAGGACGATTGTGACACGGCGAGGCCCGGCGTTCGAGCCGCGACGGGCGGTTCGCGCGTGGCTCAGACGCGGTAGTTGGGCGACTCCTTGGTGATGAATACGTCGTGGACATGGCTTTCGCGCTGACCTGCTTCGCTGATGCGAATGAAGCGGGCGCGCTCGCGCAGCTCGGTCAGATTGGCCGCGCCCAGGTATCCCATCCCGGCCTGGATCCCGCCCACGAGCTGCTCGACGCTGGAGGCGAGCGTGCCGCGGTACGGAACCCGGCCTTCCACGCCTTCGGGCACGATCTTGCCCTCCGGCAGGTCGTGCTGCGCGTAACGGTCGCGCACCCTTTCGCTCATCGCGCCAATCGAGCCCATCCCGCGATAGACTTTGTAGGTGCGGCCTTGGAAAAGAACCGTCTCGCCAGGGCTCTCCTCGGTGCCGGCGAACAGCGAGCCGATCATCACGGTCGAGGCGCCGGCGGCCAGCGCCTTTACGATGTCGCCCGAGAAACGGATTCCACCGTCGGCGATCACCGGGATGCGGCGCGGCGCGGCCTCGGCCACGCACTCCATGACGGCGGTTATCTGCGGAACGCCGACGCCGGAAACCACGCGCGTGGTGCAGATCGAGCCGGGTCCGATTCCGACCCTAAGCGCGTCGGCGCCCGCGTCGAGCAGCGCCCTGGCGCCCTCGGCGGTGGCGACGTTGCCGGCGATCACCTCTATGTCGGGCACTTCGTGCTTGGTCTCACGCAGCGCCTCGATAACATTGCGCGAGTGGCCGTGCGCGGTATCGATAAGAAGCACGTCAACGCCGGCGCGCTTGAGCGCCGCGACCCGTTCCGCGCGATCCGGCCCCACGCCGATCGCGGCGCCCACGCGCAGGCGTCCGAAGGCGTCCTTGCTCGAATGCGGGTAACGGATCGCCTTCTCCATGTCCTTGACGGTAAACAGCCCGCGCAGGCGGTTGCGCTCGTCGACCAGCGGAAGTTTTTCGATCCGATGAGCCTGGAGGATCTCCTTGGCTTCCTCAAGTTCGATGCCGGGGCGCGCGGTGATAAGCCGCGTGGTCATCACCTCGCGCACCTGTCGGTCGAGCCGTTTTTCGAAGCGCAGGTCGCGGTTGGTCAGGATGCCGACCAGGCGGTTGTCGTCCACCACGACCGGCAGACCCGAGATGCGAAAGCGCTCCATCAGGCGCAACGCCTCGCCGATCTTCTGCTCGGGATGGACCGTGACGGGCTCGGTTATCATGCCGGCCTCGTGCTTCTTGACGGTCTCGACCTCAGCGGCCTGGCGTTCGATCGAAAGGTTGCGCTGGATGATCCCGATTCCGCCGAGCTGGGCGAGCGCGATTGCGGTGCGCGACTCGGTAACGGTGTCCATCGGGCTCGATACGAGCGGAACGCGAAGCGCAATGTGCGGGGTCAGGACCGTCGAGAGATCGCACTGCGAGGGAAGAATGTCGGAATATTGCGGCAGCAAGAGCACGTCATCAAAAGTGAGTCCTTCGCGAAGCTCCTGATGCGGCATTTGAACCTCCGTTAAAAAAAAGGCCCGCGGATATCCCGCGGGCTCTGGCGTCCATTATAAAAAATCGCGGCCTTGTTGAGGGCTCGCGCCATGCTTGAAATTAACAAAACGTCCCGCGCCGATCAATTCACCGGCGCGCGGCGGCAGCGCTAACGGCCGCACCACACGGGTTTTCGCTTCTCCAGGAACGCGCCGATTCCCTCCTGCGCGTCGGCCGCCATCGCGTTAAGGCTCATGACCTCCTTGGCGTAGTCGTAGGCCCTGGCCTGGTCGAGATCGATCTGCGCGTAGAACGCCTGCTTGCCCATCGTGACCGTGAGCGGGCTTGCGTCCGCGATGCGCCGCGCGAGGTGGTCGGCCGCGCTGACAAGCTCCGCCGCGGGGACCACCCGGTTCACCAGTCCCCACTCGGCCGCCGTCTTCGCGTCGATCGGCTCGCCCGTAAGCAGCATCTCCATCGCGCGCTTTCGCCCGACGGCGCGCGCGAGCGCAACCATGGGGGTCGAACAGAAAAGCCCGATCCTGACGCCCGGCGTTGCAAAGGCGGCGCTTTCCGAAGCAATCGCAACATCCGAGCTTGCGACCAACTGGCATCCGGCCGCCGTCGCAATTCCCTGCACGCGCGCGATGACCGGCTGCGGGATCGCTTGCACGGTCTGCATCAGATGCGAGCACAGATCGAACACGTGGCGATAGAAGGCGATGTCGCGCCCGCGCAGTTCCCCGAGGTCGTGGCCCGCGCTGAAGGCGGAACCCGCGCCCGCCAGGATGACGGCGCGCAAATCGGAGCGCCGGCCAATCGCTTTGAGCGTTTCGACCATCTCGGTCATCATCGCGACGGAAAGTGGATTGCGCTTCTCGGGCCGGTTCATCGTAAGCGTGACCAGAGCGTCGCGCTCTTCAACAAGCAGATAGGGCGCCGCCATTTGCGTGTGCCTCCTCGGATCGAGTCTAGGCAGCCGCGGCTGCGGCGGCAAATCAGCCGTGCGCGCGCAGGCTTGAGGCGGTCATCGCTGGACGGTTCGTGCGATTGCGGGCCGAGCGCCCGCGAGAGTCTTTTCCGTCGCGCGACTAATCGCGAGGCTCCACGGCACGTTGAGCTCCTTGCGCAGAGACGGCGCCTGGAGCACGTTTGAGAATCGGAGGTGCGGTGCGATGGGGCGGAAGAAGGTCAAAAAGAAGGAGCCCCCTTTTTAAGGGGGCTCCCCGGCTATCCGAGGCATGTCAGCCTCGATTCATACCGGCAGCGGTCCGGCATCCCGTGCCAGCCCCCGCGCCCTGGAGCGCGGAGGGCAAAAGTCTTGTGTCCCCGAGTTTGACTACTTGGTCTTCTTTTTCTTTGTGGCCTTTTTCTTCATGGTACTCTTCGTCTTGGCTTTGCTGGCTTTCTTCGCAGCTTTCTTAACTGGCATAGATACCCTCCTCTTCGGTCCGCCGCTGCCGGACAAGCACCCGAACTTATGCGGTGACCCTCTATTCGGGGCTGTAATACGAGGCGATTATAGAAACGTGTTCTTACGGACGCAAGAGATTCGATGTCGATTTTATAAAGAAATTTTAAAGCCGGAACTCTATCGCAACTGGCGAGACTTTTCTCCGATTAGAATGACGTTAAGGAATTAGCAGACTTGAACTGAGATAGGGCGGGAGTTTACGATGCCGTCGATGGTGTGGTTAAGAGCTTTTCTCGGGAGGCAGTGGCCCAGTCTTATCCTTGCGGGAGTCCTTATCGCGCTGGTTTCCAATTGCCTGCTCGGGCCCGGCGGTCCCAGGGATTTGCTGATTCTTCGCCGCGCGTGCGCGCGGCTTGAGGCCAAACGCGAACGGCTCAAGTCCGAGAACGCAAAACTCGAAACGAGCGTTCAGAACTTACGTTCCAACAACGCCTTTATCGCGCGGATGATCCGCCGCGAGCTCGGCTACACGCGCCCCGACGAACTCGTCTACAAATTTGCCGCTCGTACCGGGACCGGCTCCGGCCGCTAGGCGCGGCCCGTCCGCGGCCATCCGTGGGCGCTACAGAATCGCGCGGGGCAGAATGCCGTACTCGCGTGCCTCGCGCGTGAGTTGCTCGCGGAAGTCGGGATGCGCGATTCCGATCAGCGCGCGGGCGCGCTCGGGAACCGACTTGCCCTTGAGATTCACGATGCCGAACTCCGTGACCACGTACATCACGTCGGTGCGCGGCGTGGTGACGATATTGCCGTCGTCGATACGCGCGACGATTCTGCTCGCCCGCCTTCCCGCGCGCTCGTAGGTCGACGCAAGACACAGGAAGGCCTTTCCGCCGCGCGAGGCGTAAGCGCCACGGATGAACTGCAACTGGCCGCCGGTGCCGCTTATCTGGCGCGTGCCGGCCGATTCCGAACAGGCCTGCCCGGACAGATCGATCTGCGCGGCGTTGCAGATCGCGACCGCGCGATCGTTCTGCATGATCCGATGGGGCAGGTTGGTGTAGTCGACCGGGCCGGCGAAGCACGCGGGGTTGCGGTCGAGAAATTTGTACATCCGCGCCGAACCCGCCGCGAACGTGTAGCTCATCTGGTAACGGTCGAGCGTCTTGCGCGCACCGGTAACTTTTCCCGCCTCGTAGAGATCGAGCAGCGAATCGACAAACATCTCGGTGTGCACGCCGAGGTCGCCAATCGGAGACTCGGCGAGAAGCTGGCAGACCGCGTTGGGCATCGCGCCGATCCCGATCTGGATGGTGGCGCCATCTTCGATTTCGGAGGCGATCAATTCGGCGACCCTGCGGTCCACGGCGCTCGCGGGCGGATTTTTCAGCTCCGGCATCACGCCCTCGCCGCCGTCGATGACATGATGAACCGCGCTGATATGCACGGCGTTCTCGACTCCGAACACGTACGGCATCGCCGCATCCGTCTCGACGATGACCTTTCGCGCGCGCTCGGTTATGGCCTTGTGATAGGTGACAGCCGCGCCGAAATTGAAAAACCCGTGCTCGTCCATCGGGGCGGTCTTGAGCACGGCGACGTCAACGTCAACGAAGCGGCGGTAATAGTCGGGGGTCTCGCCAAAGTTCATCGGGATGTGCTGGCACAGCCCCCGGTCGTGCATCTTTCGCTCAAGTCCGGAGAAGTACCACGAGAAGTATTGCAGATGGCGCGCCTCGGGATCGGCCTCGATAGCGGCGCGGGGTTTGAGTGCGAGAGTGCCGCGCACTTTGACGTCGCGAAGTTCTTTCACCCGGGCCGAAAGCGCCTGATCGAAAAGGTCGGGCTGGCCGAGCCCGAAGCCGTAATCGACCCAGTCACCGGACTTGACCAGCGCGGCGGCCTCCTGCGCATCGACGGTCTTGCGTTTGAGTTCTGCGTTGAACGAGTGTTTCATTGATTGGTCGCCTCTTTTCATTCGAGCGGCTGAAGCGACGCGCGCGGCTCATGCTGACGCGCGCCTTGACTGCTTTCGCACCATAGGGTTTCCTTCATCGCGTCTTTCATTTCAATGCCAAGCGCACAGCCATCCAAGCAAGCATCGCAAGCGAATCCGTCGAGCCATTCCGCGCGGCTGATTCTTTTTCTCACGGTTTTCCTCGATCTGCTCGGCTTCGGGATAGTCATTCCGTTCCTGCCGATGTTCGCGTCGAAACTGGGAGTAAGCGCTTTCGGAATCGGCGCGATCATGGCGATTTATTCCGCGATGCAGTTCGTGTGCGCGCCGGTTCTCGGCCGCCTGTCGGACCGGGTCGGGCGGCGCCCGATAATCATGCTCGGGCTGCTCGGCTCCTCGGTGGGCTACCTGATCTACGGTTTCGCGGCCTCGTTCGTTTGGGTGTTGAT
>JAKAVC010000140.1 GCA_021817345.1 Deltaproteobacteria bacterium
GCCGGCTCTCGCCCGACAAGAGGCAGAAGCAACAGGCGGTCTAGCTCGCGTGACGCCCGGCAGGCCTCCGGTCTGCGCGCTTTACAGATCAATATCCTTGAGGCCGGGCTTCGGAGCGCCGACCAGGGCGACCATTTTGCCCTCCGGGGCGCGATTTTCGTATAGCGCCTGATGGGTTTCCGGAATTTCCTCGAAACGATAGGTTTTGGCGAGACAGGGATCGATTTTGCCCTCGATCACGAGCTGGTTGAACGCGTAGGACTGCTCGTCGTTGGCGAAATGAGAGCCCTGGAACCGCTTCTGCCGCATCCAGAGGTAGCGCAGATCGACGACCGCGTTATAGCCGGTGGTTCCCGCGCAGATAACCACCATCCCGCCGGTGTCGCACACGAAGATCGAAGTGGGAACCGTGTCCTCGCCCGGATGCTCGAAGACAATCCGCGGGTTTCGCCGCTCACCGACGATGTCCCATATCGCCTTGCCGAAGGCGCGACATCCGGCGACCCATTTGTTGTAAGCCTCCGTATCCTTCCAGTGCGGCATCATGCCCCAGTGGTTGAATTTTTTGCGATTGACGCATCCCTTGGCGCCGAGCTTCATGCAGAAGTCGATCTTGCGATCGTCACCGACCACGCCGACCGGGATGCCGCCTTCGGCCTTGACGATCTGGATCGCCATGGATCCGAGCCCGCCCGAAGCGCCCCAGATCAGCACGACGTCGTTTGGGCGCACGGTATGCGGCGCCCATCCCATCAGCATCCGGTACGCGGTCGCACCGACCAGGGTTGGCGCCGCGGCTTCCTCCCAGGTCAGATGCTTTGCCTTGGGCATGCACTGATGGGCCTGGACGCGGGTGAACTGAGCGAAGCTGCCCCAGTTGGTTTCGTAGCCCCAGATTTTGAACGACGGGTCGTACATCGGGTCTTCGCCGGCGCGCACCGCGGGACAATCGCGGTCCCAGGTGCCGCAATGGATTACGACGCGGTCGCCGACCTTGACGTTCTTCACGTCGCGTCCGACCGCATAGACGATTCCCGAGGCGTCGCTGCCGCCGATATGGAAATCGGCCATGTCGGATTTCGCTTTCTGGCGGGCGGCGATTACATTGACCGGCGAGCCGAGCGCAGCCCATACATTGTTGAAATTGATCCCCGCGGCCATCACATGGACCAAGGCTTCGTCGGGACGGAGTTCGGGAACGTCGACCTTCTCGACCTTGAAGGCGCGCTTGGGTTCGCCGAACCGTTCGGCCCGGATGACCTGGGCGTACATCTGGCTGGGAACGTGTCCGATCGGTGGCACTTCGCCAATTTCGTAGATTTGTTTGCGGCTCATGATGCTTGAGTTGCTTCTCTCTTTGGGCTGCGCTTCCGGTGCAAGCCGCCTCGCGGATAGCCCTGATTTTTCCTATCGCGGCGCCGGCTCTGGCGATACAGCCCTGACGGGTCCAGGCCGTGTCCCGTACCAAACCATCCGCAAGCCGGGAATACCCTGACAATAAAAAAATATCGTGAAGTCGCCGGTTAGAGGCCTCGGCCTGAACGACGACGCCGCCTGACAGGTAGAGACAACAGCTATCTCATTTGCCGCCGTTTTGACAACACTGTGACGAGCCGGGGCGCAACGCACCTCGCGAGTTGACCCGAGAGGTGGAATTCCATAAAAGGGGCTTCGCGTTCCTGCCCAGGACGCCCGGCGCGGTTTTCCGCCGCGGGACGGCTCGGGCGGGCGTTTTTTCGGCGGACGTGTCTGCGGCGGTCGCCGCCGGCTCGCCTCACGACTACAATTCAGGCATCAAGGGAGCCCGTAGACGGATCACCATGGCGGTTCGCAGGATCGAGCACGGCCATTATTACGAAGACTTCGTGGTCGGCCACGTCTTCAAGCATCACTGGGGACGCACGATAACCGAAGGCGACAACAGCCTTTTCTCGAGCGTCACCATGAATTTCAATCCGATTTATTTCAACCGTGAGTACGCGAAAACTCTCGGCTACCCGGGCGTGGTGGTCAACCACATGCTCGTGCTCAACGTGGTCTTCGGGCTCTCGGTTGAAGATCTCAGCGAGCGCGCGATCGCCCATCTCGGATACGAGAAGCTCAAGTTTCTCGCTACCGTCTATCCGGGCGACACGCTGACCGCCCAGTCCGAGGTGTTGTCCAAGCGCGAGACATCGAGGCCGGATCGCGGAGTCGTCAAGTTCCGCACCACCGGCTTCAACCAGAAGGGCGAGAAGGTGCTCGAATACGAGCGCCCGGTCCTTATCCGCAAGCGCAATCCTTGAGGAGTATCCGACGTCATGCCGTTCGTTACCGAGGAGCACGAGGAAATACGCCGCTCGGTCCGTGACTTCGTGGAGAAGGAAGTCAAACCGATCGCCAACGATCTCGATCGCCGCAACGAGGAAATCCCCGAATCAATCCTGCGCAAGATGGCCGAACTCGGCTACTTCGGCGTGATTTTTCCGCCCGAGCAGGGCGGGCTTGGGCTGGATTATATCGCGATGGCGATCGTGACCGAGGAGTTGTCGCGCGGATGGCTCTCGGTCGGCTCGGTGATGACCCGCAACCTCATCACCGGCACGCTTATCGCCGCCAACGGCACCGACGAGCAGAAAAAGCGTCTCTTGCCGCGGATCGCGCGCGGCGAGTTGATGACCGCGGCCGCCTTCACCGAGCCGGATTCGGGTTCGGATACCGCGTCGTTCAAGACGCGCGCGGTGCGCCAGGGCGACGGCTACCTCATCAAGGGCTCCAAGATGTGGTGCACGCTCGCCAACCGCGCCAACATCCTGACCGTGATGACGCGCACAGACCCGGACGTCTCGAAACGCCACAAGGGGCTGTCGCTCATCCTGTTCGAAAAGACGCCCGGCGACAATTTCGCGCCGCCCCATCTGACCGGCTCGCCAATCCCGACGATCGGCTATCACGGGATGAGGAGTTTCGCGCTCCAGTTCGACGACGCTTACGCGCCGGCGGCCAATCTTCTCGGCGGCGTCGAGGGTCGCGGCTTTTACCAGTTGATGGCCAGCTACGAGTCGGCCCGTATCCAGACCGCGGCGCGCGGCGTGGGTGTCGCGCAGGCTGCTTTCGAGGCGGCGACGAAATACGCCAAACAGCGCACCCAGTTCGGCCAGCCTATTGGCGAGTTCCAGGTGATCCGCCACAAGCTCGCCCATATGGCGGTCGAAATCGAAGCAGCGCGTCAACTGGCCTACTTCGCCGCCTCGCGCAAGGACACGGGCAAGCGATGCGACTACGAGGCGGGCCTCGCCAAGGTGTTCGCGGCCGAGATGGCCGAGCGGGTGACGCGCGAGGCGATGCAGATACACGGCGGTTACGGCTACTCGATGGAGTTCGAGGCGCAGCGCTTCTGGCGCGACGCGCGCGTGCTGTCGATTTTCGAGGGCACCAGCGAAATCCAGCTCGAAGTGATCGGGCGCCGTATCATGGAGCGCGCCGAATAGCGCCGCGTTAAGGGAAACCGCGATGGGTATCACGGGAGATTCAAACTACTTCGAAGACTTCAACGTCGGCGACACGCTGGTTCATCAGCGCGGCCGCACTATCACCGAGGCGGACAATCACATGTTCACCTCGCTCGTGATGAACACCGCCGAACTCCATTTCAACCAGAACCTGGTCGACAAGGAGCCGGAAACCTATTACAACGCCCGGCGCGTGGTTTACGGCGGCGTGGTGCTGGCCTTCACGGTCGGGCTCGCTTCGCAAGACACCAGCGAGAACGCAATCGCCGAAGTTGAAATGGACAACGGACGCCACACCAACCCGGTCTTCCACGGCGACACGATCTACGCGGAATCGACCGTGATGGAGAAGCGCGACGCCGAACGCCCCGACGCCGGTATCGTCAAGTTCAAGCTTCAGGGCAAGAAGCCCGACGGAACCGTGGTGGTCGAAATCGAGCGCACGGTGCTCATCAAGCGCAAGTCGCATTACCTCAAGGCGTAGCTTTCCAACTCAACGGGCCAAGACAAGGCGGAGATAACCAAGATGTACGTTCTGGAAAACGGCGCGCGCTTCGTCATCCCGCGCACCGAGATGACCTACCCGGGCCACAACATGAGGCTCCATCAAAACGCGGCCGACCCGGTCAAATCGCCGGTCGATCACGTGATGGCGGACTTCGAGGACGCCTGTCCCTACGAATTCAAGGGCGAGAAGAGCCGCAAGGTGATGGTCGAGGCGCTCAATACGCTCGACTTCGGCAAGAAGGTTGTCACCGTGCGTCCCAACAATATCCATTCGCCCTTCTTCAAGGGCGACATGGAAGCCGTGATGCTCGGCGCGCCCAACCGTTTCCACGGGATCATGCTGCCCAAGACGCGCGGTCCCGAGGAAATCCGCGAAGTCGCAAAGGTGCTCGACGATCTGGAGAAGCGCGGCGGATGGAAGTATCGCGTCCAGATCGAATCGCTGATCGAGACTCCGCACGCGCTGGTGCGCGCCTACGATATCGCGACCGCCTCCGACCGGATGTGCGGGCTGGTCTTCGGCATCGCGGATTTCGCCGCCAACATGGGCGTGCGCGAGATCGTCGACAACCAGAACCAGAATTTCCACTACGCCAAGCAGGCCACCGTCGTCGCCGCCAAGGCTGCCGGCCTTCACGCGATCGACAACGTCTATCTGCGGCTGTGGCGCAACAACGATCCGCCGGAGCGAATTGCCGAGCTTCAGAAGGGGCTGCGCGAAAAGAACATCGGTTCGGCCAACCTCGGGATGGACGGAACCTGGGTGATCCATCCGCAGCAGGCCGAGATCGCCAACGCCTGTTACACCCCGACCGCCGAACAGGTCGAGGAGGCGCGCCGCGTCATCCGCCTCTATCACGAGAAAGGCGGCGGCTCGATGGCCGACCCGAAGACCGGCGAGATGATCGACGAGGCGACGATCAAGATTGCGCTGATGGATCTCGCCAAGGGCACGCAGGCCGGAATGGTCACCGACGCCGAACTGAAAGAGTGGTCGGCGAAATCGAAAGCGATAACCGGCTACGACATCCTTGAACTCATGCGCCGGGTTGTGTGACAACCCTCGCGGCGCGGCGGGTCTGACTCGACTCAATCCGCTCCAATTGCCGGGTTCTTCACGCCTCTTCCCGTCCCCCATGCGGCTGAGTGGTCGCGCGGGCGACGGCGCGACGAGTGCCTGTTCGCGCTGCTGGAAACGGAATGCGCGCGCAATCACGCGCGCTTGACGGCGGGGGCCTGGCAATATATTTTAAATTTGAACAATTTGAATTAAAAACAATGCCCACCCATTACCAGGGAAGCGAACGCGAACGGCTTGCGCTCGACGCCTATATCAAGCTGATGCGCGCCTGCGACACTCTCGCGGCGAAGCTCTCGGCTTCGCTTGCGCGCCACGGCCTCACGATGGGCCAGTTGGGCGTGCTCGAAGCGCTGCTCCATCTGGGCCCGATGTGCCAGAACGAGCTCGGCCGAAAGCTGCTCCGAAGCGGCGGCAACGTGACCACGGTGGTCGATAACCTCGAGCGCCGCCGCCTCGTCCGGCGCAGGCGCAACCCGGACGATCGGCGTTTCGTTACGGTTGAGCTGACCGCCGAAGGGCGGCGCTTTATCAAGGGTCTTTTTCCCGGTCACGCCGCCGACATCACCCGTCTGCTCCAGGCGCTGAGCGCGACAGAGCAGCGGGAACTCGGGCGGCTTTGCGGAAAGCTCGGAACCCGGGCGCGCGAACTCGCGTTATGAGAGAAAACCGTCGCTTTTCCCGCGCGACATTAATTTGAATTCAAACTAAGAGGAGAAAAGCAAATGCCGGTCAAGATTCAAATCGTCTTCTACAGCACTTACGGGCACGTCTACCGGATGGCCGAGGCGGTAGCCGCCGGAGCGCGCGAAGTCCCCGGCGTGGAAGTGCGGCTCTGCCAGGTGCCCGAACTGATGCCCGCCGACGTTCTCGAGAAAAGCGGCGCCAAGGCCGCGCGCGCCGCTTTCGCCCACGTTCCGGTCGCCGCGCCCGACGACCTGGCCGAGGCCGACGCAATTATCTTCGGCACCCCGACCCGCTTCGGCAACATGGCCTCCCAGATGCGCAACTTTCTCGACCAGACCGGAGGTCTTTGGGTGAAGGGCGCCCTTGTGGGAAAAGTCGGAAGTGTTTTTACCAGCACGGCAAGCCAGCACGGCGGGCAGGAGACCACGCTTACGAGCTTTCACAACACGCTCTTCCATCACGGGATGATCGTGGTCGGAGTTCCGTACGCGATTCCCGAAATGAACAACGTGGCCGAGATGAGCGGCGGTACGCCATACGGCGCGAGCACGATCGCGGGCTCCGACGGGCGGCGCCAGCCGAGCGAGAACGAACTTGCGATAGCGCGCTTCCAGGGACGCCACGTCGCCGAGATCGCGAAGCGCCTGGCCTCGCCGCGCTAAGCGGGCATCCATCAAGGGGTGCGAGGGAGCAGCCATCATGATCACGCCAAGAAAAGCGGACGAGCGCGGGCGGACGAGCCTTCCATGGCTCGATAGCCGCCATACGTTTTCATTCGCGGAGTATTACGATCCGGAGCATACGGGATTTTCCGCGCTCAGGGTGATCAACGACGACCGGATAGCACCAGGCGGCGGGTTTCCCTCGCATCCCCATCGCGACATGGAAATCATAACCGTCGTGCTCGACGGCGCGCTCGCCCATCGCGACAGCCTCGGCAACGGGTCTGAGATACGGCCCGGCGAGGTGCAGCGGATGACGGCGGGAAGCGGGATCGTTCATAGCGAGTTCAACGCCTCGCGCCTCGAACCGCTTCATCTGCTGCAGATCTGGATTCTTCCGAACCAGCGCGGGCTTGCGCCCGGTTACGAGCAGAAGCGCTTCGAGACCGCGGAGAGCGGTTTCCCGCGCCTGGTCGTCTCACCCGACGGACGCGACGGCTCGCTCACGATCCATCAGGATGCGCGCTTGAGTCTCGGCCGCCTCGCGGCTGGAGATTACGTATCAGTGCCGA
>JAKAVC010000015.1 GCA_021817345.1 Deltaproteobacteria bacterium
ATAGCTTTACAGCGAACGCCAGTGGAATGAGATTCTTCGCTTCGGCAGCCTTCGCTCAGAATGACCAACAACCGTGCGCGCGCCTGTCATTCTGAGCGAAGCGAAGAATCTCATTCCACCGAGCGACATCTCATGAACTTGTCTGCGAAACACCAGACTGGCGCAGCAAGCAGATGCGGCGCGAGATGCTTTGACCTGTGCTTGGCGGCGTGCGTTCGCCCGCGCCGGCTAATCCTTCGGCTGGTCGGGCACCAGCTTGAGTTTGCCCTGGCGCAAAGTGGCCGTGCTCTTTGCCCCCGCCGCGAGCCCGGTCGCCGCGCCCGCGCCCTTGCGGCGCTTTCGCGTATCCAGTCCGACTTCGCTGATTCCCGGAACCTTGTGCTTTTCGAGACGCCCGCGCGCCGCCTCGCTCGCGTGCGTGCCCGCTTCGCCCGGCGCTCTCGATACCCTGCCCCGCTTGCCGCCGCGATGGTTTACCGCGTCCGACGTGAGTCTCGGCCGCGCGACGGCGCGTTCGGCCACGGGCGTATCGAGGCCGAAGACCTTGCGTTCGAGGCGTTTTATGCGGTCGCGCAGTTCGGCGGCGCGCTCGTATTCGAGTTCCTCCGCCGCTTCCATCATTTCGCGCCTGAGTTCCGATATGAGATCGGGCAGTTCGTGCGGCGGGACCGCCTCGTCGCCGGTTTCACCGGCCTTTTCCTCGACCTCCGGCACGACGGCCCATTCGGGCGAATACATCTCGACCAGCGAGGCGTCGATCGCCTTCCTGACGGTTGAGGGCGTGATTCCGTGCTTCTGGTTGTAGGCAAGCTGCTTCTGGCGGCGGCGGTTGGTTTCGTCTATCGCGCGGCGCATCGAATCGGTCATCGTGTCGGCGTACATGATAACCTTGCCGTTCACGTTTCGCGCGGCCCGGCCGATCGTCTGGATCAGCGAGCGGGCCGAGCGCAGGTAGCCCTCCTTGTCCGCGTCAAGGATTGCGACCAGGGACACTTCCGGTATATCGAGACCCTCGCGCAGCAGGTTGATCCCGACGAGCACGTCGAAGTCGCCCTTGCGCAGGCTGCGGATTATCTCGACGCGCTCGATCGTCTCGATATCCGAGTGCAGGTAGCGCACGCGCACTCCCAGGTCGTGATAGTAATCGGTCAAATCCTCGGCCATCTTCTTGGTCAGGCAGGTAACGAGCACGCGCTCCTTTACCGCGACCCGCTTTCGGATCTCTTCGAGCAGATCATCGACCTGCGTACCCGCTTTGCACACCTCGATATCGGGATCGACAAGGCCGGTCGGCCGGATTAACTGCTCTACTACCAGTCCTCCGGACTTCTGGAGCTCGTAATCGCCCGGCGTCGCCGAGACATAGATTACCTGGTTGGTCTTCGACTCCCATTCTTCGAAGTTGAGCGGACGGTTGTCGAGCGCCGAGGGAAGCCGGAAGCCATATTCGACCAGGGTCCCCTTGCGCGAGCGGTCGCCGCGGTACATCCCGCCGAGCTGCGGAATCGTGACGTGGCTCTCGTCGATGAAATAAAGCGAGTCCTTGGGAAAATAATCGAGCAAGGTGGGCGGCGGCTGTCCCGGAAGACGGCCGGTCAGATGGCGTGAATAATTTTCGATACCCGGGCAAAAACCCATCTCGGCAAGCAGTTCGAGATCGTACATCGTGCGCTGCTCGAGGCGCTGCGCTTCGAGCAGTTGATTGTTCCCGCGGAAGAACTCGAGCCGCTCGCGGAGTTCCTCGCGGATGTTCGCCACCGCGTTCTCCATCCGATCCGAAGTGGTGACGTAATGCGAGGCCGGATAGATCGCGACGCTCTGGAGCTTTCGCACCACCTTGCCGCGCAGCGCGTCGATTTCATAGAGCGCCTCAACCTCGTCGCCGAAGAACTCGATCCGGACCGCGCGATTCTCCTCGTAGGCCGGGAAAACCTCGACGGTGTCGCCGCGCACCCGGAAGGTCCCGCGATGGAAGTCGTAATCGTTGCGCTGGTACTGGATGTCGACCAGTTTGCGCAGGATACGGTCGCGCTCGACGCGCTGGCCCTCTTCGAGAAAGACCATCAGCTCGAAATAGACCTCGGGCTCGCCGAGGCCGTAGATGCACGAGACGGAAGCGACGATGAGGACGTCGTTTCGCTCAAGCAGAGCCTTGGTCGCGGAATGGCGCAGCTTGTCGATTTCGTCGTTGATGCTTGCGTCCTTCTCGATATAAGTGTCGGTCGAAGGAACGTAGGCCTCGGGCTGATAGTAGTCGTAGTAGGAGACGAAGTAGCGGACCGCATTGTCCGGAAACAGGCTCTTGAACTCGTTGTAAAGTTGCGCGGCGAGCGTCTTGTTCGGCGCCATCACGAGTGTCGGCCGGTTGGTGCGCGCGATCACGTTGGCCATCGTGAAGGTTTTGCCCGAGCCAGTGACGCCTAGCAGCACCTGATGCCGCACGCCCTCCAGAACGTTGCGCGTAAGGGCGTCGATCGCCGCGGGCTGGTCGCCCTCGGGCTTGTAATTGGAGACGAGCTTGAAGGTTCCTTCCCGGCCGCGCGCGCGTGACAGCATCATCGGTTAAGTTTAGCAATCGACGCTGCTTTTGCCGACCCCGAGCCTGCCGGGGGCGTAGGCTCGTTTTTGCGGACTATGTAGAATCCGCGTAGTCGCTTGTAGGCGGCGAGGATGCCAGGCAGGTATCCGAGGTAAACGGCGACATAAACCAGCCGAAACTAGCTCAAATTAAACCAGCGCGTAGGCTCTGGGTAATTCAATTGCAAAACAGGAGGAAGCGAAAATGAAACCACGCTTCGCGACAGCGGTGGCGGCGGCGATGCTCGCGCTGATGAGTGCGGCTCCGCTTTGGGCCCAGGTCAGCGCGTGGCAGGCGTTCAACGGCGTCCCAAACGGGCAGATATGGCAGTCCTTCGTGCAACACCATCCGCAAATCGCTAAGGAGCTGCAAAGCAATCCCAACCTGCTTTGGGACCCCAACTGGCGCAGACAGCATCCGGAGCTCGGGCAGTGGATCCATTACCATCAGCCGCTTTGGAGCCGGATGATGGCGAGCCAGGGGGTGAACCCATATCAGCGAACGTGGCAGCAATTTCTCGCCGGCCATTCGGGGATTTCCAATCAACTGCAGAACAATCCGAATCTGCTCTACGACCCCGCCTGGCGCTCGCGGCATCCGGAACTGGCGCAGTTCCTCTCGCAGCATCCCAGCGTCCGGAACAGCCTGTGGAGTTCGGCCCCCACGGGCACGTACCCTTCCACGTTTGGCACCTTTGCTTCGAATCATCCCGGACTGATGCAGCAGCTCAATGCGAATCCGGGTCTGGCTGCCGATCCGGGTTACCTGAGGCAGCACCCGGATTTCGCCGATTTCATGCGCAGCCATCCTGGATTTCGCCAAGATATGCAGGAGCGGGCGCACTATTGGAGGCAGCATCATTCGTACGAAGGATGGCAATGGCATCATGCGTGGAATGACCCCGGCGCATCGCCGTGGATGCCGCCGGGCCTTCAGCACTCACAGGGTCATGCCTACGGGTGGTACGAGCATCATCCGGGATTTGGCGGGCCCGGCCCTGGGCCGGATGTTGGCGGCGGTCCGCATCCCGGCCCCGGGTGGCATGGTCACGGACCTCATGGCCCCGGGGGCCGGGGTCACGGATCTCATGGCCCCGGGGGTCGCGGTGATTGGGGTCACGGACCTCATGGCCCCGGGTCATGGTGATTGGGGCCACGGTCATTAGGACCAACAAAACGTGTTTCAGAGGGCAAATGCAGAGCAAATCCGCATTTTTCGGCCAAAGCGAATACCGCCGAGCAAAAAAAACTTCACGGAAAAGAACGTAAAGCTCTTGCAATGGCTTTCGGACGCTTATTAAATCTTTCACTCAATCGGGCCGTTTCACGGAGTTTTGAACAGGTGTTTATCGCGGGTCAACGGAGAGTTCATGAAAAGTAGATCCTGGGGACTGAAAGGCCTGGCGGCACTGACCGGCGCTGTTTTCTGCATGGGAGGGATGGCCGGGTGCGCCTACTTTCAGCAGCCCCGACAGTGGGGAACTTGCGCCGGTGTTGGTGCTGTCCTCGGAGCGGGCCTTGGCGCCGGTTCGGGAATCATAATTGCCGAACATACCAACGGACACAGGGGCGCCAGCAGCCAAGCGACAACCTGGTCAGGTCTTGGCGGAGCGGCTATAGGCGGCCTCCTTGGAGGATTGGCCGGCCACTACATCTGCGATCCGGTTATAAAGCCGCCGCCGGCTCCGACCCCACCGCCACCACCGCCTCCACCACCTCCTCCGCCGCCGCCTCCGCCGGTTAAGAAGACGGAAAAAATCGTCCTTCGCGGTGTGCATTTCGCCTTCAACAAGTACAACATCCGTCCCGGTGACGCGGCGATCCTCGATCAGGTGGCGCAAACGCTCAAGGAGCATCCGAACCTGCGCGTCTACGTCAATGGATACTGCGACGGGATTGGAAGCGCGAAATACAATTTGCGACTGTCCGAGAAGCGTGCCGACGCGGTTGCGGCGTACCTTGAGAGACAGGGAATCTCTTCGGATCGGCTGATTCCACAAGGGTTCGGCAAGACCCGTTTCGTTGCGCCGAATAATACCGACGAGGGTCGTGCGCAAAACCGACGCGTCGAGTTGGTGCCAATCCAGTAGCCCTGAACAGGCGAATAACGGAAAGGCCGTGGCCACAAGGCCACGGCCTTTTCTTTTCCGGCCTCCTAAAAGCGGATCATGTACGTTGAAAGGCGGGGCGCCCGACAATCCATTGCCGTTCGGGAACCGGGCCGACTCCGTTGCAGGGCACCTTGAGAGACAGGGAATCTCTTCGGGTCGGCTGATTCCGCAGGGGGCCCGAAAAGACCCTTTTCATTGCGCCAAACAGCACTCTCGAAGGCTCTGCGCAAAATCGGCGCGCCGCCTTGGTACCTATCCGACTGTCTGCCATAGCCATAGGCAGGCCGTAGCTCCGCGCCGGATTTGCGACTTACCTTTTCCATCCTGTTGCGTTCGCTGGTATTCTCGGGCAGAGGCTTTCTGGGGCAGGATTTTTCTATGCACGCTTGCCGCTTGAACACCTTTATCGGACTGATTGCAGTAGTCCTTTTTGCAGCGATACCGGCTCGCGCGGTCCGCGCCGAAGGAACGAACGCTCCGCCCAACGCGCAAACGACTGGTCACCACAATTCGCCCGCCAATGATTCGAAGCCACACCGGGCGCAGCCGACCAAGGCGGATTCGGCCTCAGTGCGCCGCACGGTCTATCGCGAGCCGCTCCATGCACAGCGGCATTCGCGGATGACTTGGCGGCAGCGCGAGCAGTGGCGTCAGTTCAAGACCGCGGCGGCGCGCTTTCCGGCGTTCTGCGAGAAATGGGGGCGTCTCCTACGGGAACGCCACGTCAACGACGCCAGTCACATCAAATGGAAGTTCAAGGACGGCTGGGAGACCGGCACCTACACCGGTTACTCGAAAATCAAGACGTGCACTTGTGAGCAATCAGAAGGTTTCGCGATCGGCAAGCTCAGCTACGACGAGTTGACCTATTACGTCGTGGGCAAGACCAAAGAGGAAGCTCAACACGCGAAACCGAAGGTAACGGCGATCACCACCACCACGGAGATCTTCCGCTGGGACCACGGCAAGTGGTTCTCGTTCTAGCGGCGAGAGAGCAGGCGAGCTGACCGTTCGCGGCGCGAAAAGCCACTGCGTCTGCGCTCGCGCCGGTTTTTGGCGTCCCGACCGACAATTCACAGCGGGCGCCGGGGGCCTGAGATTGTTCGCTTCGGCAGCCTTCGTTCGGCACTGCCAACAACACCGCTCGTGCCTCACTGCGAGCGAGGCGAAGAATCTCGTCACCCCGGCCCGGGGCAACGTCTTGCCAGCCTATTTGCCAGGGCGCACGCTAGTTCAGTTCCTTGCTTCCGTAGCCGAGGATTCGACGCGCCACGATCAGCATGTTTATCTGCTGAGTGCCCTCGAAGATGTCATTGATCTTCGCGTCGCGCATCCATTTCTCAACCAGGTACTGGCGCGAATAGCCAAGCGGCCCGAGGATCTCGACCGCCTTCTGGGTTATCTGGGTCACGGCGAGGCCGGCCTTCGCCTTCGCCATCGAGGCTTCCAGGTTATTGCGCTTGCCCACGTCGAGCATCCACGCCGCGCGCCAGGTGAGCAGGCGGGCGGCCTTGAGCTGGACCTCCATTTCCATGAAGTCGCGCTCAATCGCGCCGAGCCGCCGTGGCGAAATGCCGTAACGGATCTCGACGTTCTGCTGTTTGAGGAAATCAGCCACGAAGTCGAGCGCCGCGCGCCCCACCCCGATCGCCATCGCGGCCACGATCGGGCGCGTCGCGTCGAAGGTCGCCATCACGTTCTTGAAACCGCCCTCGGGCCTGACCTCGGGGCTTCCGAGGATATGGTCGAGCGGGATGCGGCAGTTGTCGAACACGAGCGCCGCGGTGTCCGAGGCGCGGATGCCGAGCTTGTTTTCGACTCGAACCACGGTCATGCCGGGCGTGTTGTGCTCGACGACGAAGGGCTTTATTCCGGCGCGTCCCGCGTTCTTGTCCACAGTTGCCCACACCACGACGAATCCTTCGGACTTTTCCGCCGCCATCTGGCCCGAGGTGCAGAAAATCTTGGTGCCATTGATAACCCAATGGTCGCCGTCGCGGGTCGCGGTGGTGGTAACCGCGGCCGAGTCCGAACCGCATCCCGGCTCGGTAATCGCCATCGCGCCCCACTTGGGCTTGCCGCCGCGAAAGCGCTTTAGAAAACGCTCCTTCTGCTCGGGCGTTCCGGCGGCCATCACCGCGGCGCCGCCGAGTCCGGGGTTAGGAATTGACAGGAAAAGTCCCGCATCGCCCCAGCACAGCTCCTCGGTGGTGACGACGGTGTAGAGATTGCGAAGCGCGGGTCCGGCAGATCGGA